>NZ_CP012981.1:3475756-3791734 GCF_001411495.1 Burkholderia cepacia ATCC 25416
GGCCCGTCCCGTGCAAAGCTTTCCGCAGAGCGTAGGCGCGCGATCGATAAGCGTCCAATACAGGATTTGTCCGGTACGATAGACATCGCTTATCGATGCCGACGCCGCGAGGAGACACCATGGAACTGAGGCAGTTGCGCTACTTCGTGGCGGTCGCCGAGGAACTGCATTTCGGGCGCGCGGCAAAGCGCCTGTTCATCTCGCAGCCGGCGCTGAGTTTCGATATCCGCAAGTTCGAGGACGCGCTCGGCGTCCAGCTGTTCTCGCGCACCAACAAGACCGTCGCGCTGACCAACGCGGGCGAGGTGCTGCTCGGCGAAGCGCGCCGGCTGCTGCTGCAGGCGGCCGAGGCCGAACGCCTGACGGTGCGCTCCGCGTCGGGCCTCGCGGGCCGGCTGCGGATCGGCTTCGTTCATTCGATGCTGTATCGCGGGCTGCCCGATGCGGTGCGGCGTTTCGAGGCCGACTACCCGGGCGTCGAGGTCGTGCTGAGCGAGATGAACACGCACGCGCAGGTGCAGGCGATCCAGCGCGGCCAGATCGATCTCGGCTACGCGCACTGGGGCCACTTCCCGCCCGAGGTCGAATCGGTACCTGTCTATGCGGAACCGTTCGTGTGCTGCCTGCCGGCCGCACATCCGCTCGCGCGGCGCAGGCAGGTCGCGCTTGCCGCGCTGGCCGCGGAACCGTTCATCCTGTTCCCGCGCGAAGCAGCGCCGCACTATCACGACCTGATCATCGCGCAATGCGTGAACGCCGGCTTCAGCCCGCTGATCCGCCACGAAGCGCGGCTGTGGCAGACGATCCTGTCGATGATCGAGTTCGGGATGGGCGTCGCGCTGGTGCCGCGCGTGCTGCAGCAGGCGAAGAGCGACCGGCTCGCGTTCCGGCCGCTGAAGGATGCGTCGCTCGAATCGCGCACGCTCGCGCTGAAGCGCAGCGGCACCGCCGAGCCGGTTGCGCTGCGCTTCGCCGACTACGTGCGCGCGTCGATCGATGCACTGCCCGCGCTCGCGGGCTGAGTGCACGGCTCGCGAACCGGTGCTTGCGGCTATTTGAAAAAAATTGCAGAAAGGGCTTTACGAATCCCAAAAGCTCTGACATAATTTGATTCTTCTTTGGGCGGTTAGCTCAGCGGTAGAGCACTGCCTTCACACGGCAGGGGTCACTGGTTCGATCCCAGTACCGCCCACCAAAGAATTCAAGGGCCTGCGTCTCACGACGCAGGCCCTTTTCGTTTTGGCGTCACGCGCATCGTCGAATTCGACCTGCAGCGCTACGCGTACACGTCATCACGGCGGCCGCGACGACAGCTCACGCGGAACGCCCCACCCGCTGCGCCGTCGCATCGAACGCACGTTTCGCCTTGTCGACGATCTCGTCGATCTCCGCCTCGCGAATCACGAGCGGCGGCGACAGCAGCATCCGGTCGCCGGTCGCACGCATGATCAGGTTGCCGTTGAAGCAGAAGTCGCGGCAGATCGTCCCGATATCGACGTTCGCACCGAACCGCTCGCGCCGGTTCCGGTCGAGCGCAAGCTGAACGCCTGCCACGAGCCCCGCTCCCGAAATCTCCCCGACGATCGGATGGTCGCCCAGCGCATCGCGCAGCCGGCGCTGGAAGTACGGCCCGATGTCGTTCTTCACGCGCTCGACGATCCCTTCGTCGCGCAGCAGCTTCAGGTTCGCGACCGCGACGGCTGCCGCCACCGGGTGGCCCGAGTACGTGAGGCCGTGGTTGAATTCGCCGTTGTCGATGATCGGCCGCGCCACCCGCTCGTGAATGCCGACGGCCCCCATCGGCACGTAGCCCGACGTGAGGCCCTTGGCCATCGTGATCAGGTCCGGCTCGAAGCCGAAGTGCTGGTGCGCGAACCATTCGCCGGTGCGCCCGAACCCGCCGATCACTTCGTCGGCCACCAGCAGGATGTCGTACTTGCGGCAGATCCGCTGGATTTCCGGCCAGTACGTCGACGGCGGGAAGATCACGCCGCCCGCGCCCTGGAACGGCTCGCCGATGAACGCCGCGACGTTTTCCGCGCCGAGTTCGAGGATCTTCGCCTCGAGCTGCTGCGCGCGGGCCAGGCCGAACGCTTCCGGCGTTTCGCCGGCCGCCGCCTCGCCGAAGAAATACGGCTGGTCGATGTGCACGATGTGCTCGACCTTCGACGGCATCTGCTCGTGCATGTAGCCCATCCCGCCGAGCGTGCCGCCGGCGATCGTCGAGCCGTGGTAGCCGTTCTTGCGCGAGATCACGTACTTCTTCTGCGGCTGGCCCTGCACGCGCCAGTACTGGTGCACGAGGCGCAGCACGGTGTCGTTGCCTTCCGAGCCGCTGTTGCAATAGAAGAAGTGGTTGAAGCCCTTCGGCGTGACTTCCGCGAGCATCGCGGAGAGTTCGATCACCGGCGGGTGCGTGGTCTTGAAGAAGGTGTTGTAGAACGGCAGTTCCTGGATCTGGCGATACGCGGCGTCGGCGAGTTCCTTGCGGCCGTAGCCGACGTTCACGCACCAGAGGCCGGCCATCCCGTCGATGACCTTGTTGCCGTCCGAGTCCCACAGGTAGACGCCGTCGGCCTTCACGATCACGCGGCTGCCCGCGCGGTTCAGCGCGCCCATGTCCGAGAACGGGTGGATGTGGTGCGCGGCGTCGAGCGCGCGGTATTCGGCGGTCGAATGCGGTGAGAAGGCTTCGTTTCGATCGGTCATGTTTCCTCCGGATAACGCTGCCGCACGCTCAGACGTGCAGCAGCAGATGCCTGCGCTCCCACGAGCTGATCACGCGGAAAAACGCTTCGTATTCGGTGTCCTTCAGCGCCAGGTAGGCCTTCACGAACTTGTCGCCGAGAATGCCGGCGAGCGGCGTGCACGCCGCCATCAGCGAGATCCCCTCCTCGAGATTGCGCGGCAGCTGGTACGGCAGGTTGTAGCCGTCCGACGCGATCGGCTCGGTCGGCGCGAGCTGCTGCGACAAGCCGAGATAGCCGGCGGCGAGCGTCGCCGCGAACGCGAGGTACGGATTGCAGTCGACACCCGGAATCCGGTTCTCGATGCGGCGCGCCGACGCGCCCGACTGCGGGATGCGGAAGCCGACCGTGCGGTTGTCGTAGCCCCACTGCACGTTGATCGGCGCGGCCATGAAGCGCGACAGGCGGCGATACGAGTTGATGTACGGCGCGAAGATCGGCATCAGCGCCGGCGTGTACTTCTGCAGCCCCGCGAGATAGCTGTGGAACATCGGCGACACGGCGCCGTCTTCGCCCGAGAACAGGTTGCGCCCCGTGCGCGCGTCGGCCAGGCTCTGGTGGATGTGCATCGCCGAGCCCGGCTCGTCCTGCATCGGCTTCGCCATGAAGGTCGCGTACATGTTGTGGCGCAACGCGGCCTCGCGCACCGTGCGCTTGAACAGGAACACCTGGTCGGCCAGCGACAGCGCATCGCCGTGCACGAAGTTGATCTCCATCTGCGCGGCGCCGACTTCATGGATCAGCGTCTCGATATCGAGCCCCTGCATCTCGCAGTATTCGTAGATGTCCTCGAACAGTGAATCGAACTCGTTGACGGCCTCGATCGAATACGACTGCCGGCCGGTTTCGGCGCGCCCGGTGCGGCCAACGGGCGGACGCAGCGGCAGGTCCGGATCGGCGTTCATGTCGACCAGGTAGAACTCGAGCTCGGGCGCAACGACCGGCTGCCAGCCTTTCGCCTTGTACAGGTCGAGCACACGGCGTAGCACGTAGCGCGGCGAGATCTCGACCGGCGAGCCGTCGAAGTGCACGCAATCGTGAATCACCTGCGCGGTCGGATCGACGGCCCACGGAATCAGGCAGATCGTCGACGGATCGGGCACGCACACCATGTCGGGGTCGGTCACGCCGGTCAGCGTGCCGTCCTCCGGATAGTCGCCGGTGACGGTCTGCACCATCACGGCCTGCGGCAAGCGCATCGATTCGCCGGATTCGAACTTGTTGCGCGGAATGATCTTGCCGCGCGCGATGCCGGCCATGTCGGGAATGATCGCCTCGACCTCGGTGATGCGGTGCTGTCGCAGGAATTCGCTCAGTTCGGGTTGCATGATCGGCCTCTGTCAGTCGACGTCGGATGCGGCCGGCGACGGCATCGCGCCGCCGGCCGCATGAATGCGATGGGTCATGCGCGCGCGGCACGCCGCGCCGAATGCCGCGAAGATATCGCGCGACAGTGGCTGTTCCGCGTAGCGCCATTCGGGATGCCACTGCACGCCGAGCGCGAACGCACGCGCGCCGCGCACGCTGACGGCCTCGACCAGCCCGTCGGGCGCGCTGGCTTCGACGACGAGCCCCGCGCCGAGCTGCGCGATGCCCTGGTCGTGCAGCGAATTGACCGTCGCTTCAGGTGCGCCGTGCGCGATCCGCTGCAGCAGGCCGCCCGGCGCGAACTGCACGACGTGCGCGGGGCCGTACTGCCGTTCGAGCGGATCGGCCGGCCGCTCGCGGTGATCGTCGAAGCCGGTCGTCGCGTGCAGCCGCTGATGCAGCGTGCCGCCGTAGGCAACGTTCAGCTCCTGCATGCCGCGACAGATCGCGAGTACGGGTACGCCCGCGTCGATCGCCGCGCGGATCAGCGGCAGCGCGGTCGCATCGCGCGCGGGATCGTGCAGCGTGTCGGGCGCGCTCGCGGCACCGCCGTAATGATGCGGCTCGACGTTCGAATAACTGCCGGTCAACAGCAACCCGTCGACCGCCTCGACGATCGCATCGGCCGGCTGGCGCGCGCCGAGCGCGGGCAGCACGAAGGCAAGCACGCCCGCGCCGTCGACGAGCGCGGCCAGGTACTTCTCCCCCGCCGTGTGGTTCGGATGTGCACCGCGCAGGATGCGGTCGGCGGTCACGGCTACGATCGGTCGCGCACGCATGGGTGTCTCTCCGGCAATCGCGCGCGACACGTTCGCACGCGGGACGATGAAGGTTCGCGCCGGCACCGCCCGCGCGCGCCACGATGCGCCGCATGCCCAAACGCGATCCTGCCGCGCGGACGATGCGGCAACAGGCGGTGCGGCCCGGAACGGACGTGGAAAGGGACGCTAGGGCAACAACGATGCGCTGCCGTCGCACTGCACCGCGCTGAACACGCGGGCAGCCACGAGGTTGAAGCGGCGCAGGCCGCGACGGGAAATGGCGAAGAAACGAGGTTCGCGCAAAGAGGCGGCACGCGTGCCGCGATCAGCATGCCGGATCGGCCCGGCCTGAGGCGGCGCGCCCGCCGACGGACTTCGCGTCCGGCGTATCGAAGGGCTGGCGGCTTTCACGATCGTACTCGACTGACGGATGAATGCAGGACACGTGTCGCGATGAAGCGCATGCGGCAATGCCGCGCGGCGACACGTCGGCAAGGTGTCTCGCCGCGCATTCCGGTGCGGTGCGGCCACGTTCGATGGCCCGCCGCCGATGCGCGCGTGACGACTTCCTGACATTCAGCTTATATCACCTAAAAATTGCGTCAAATTTTCAGGTGCGGATGACGACATCGATCAGACGAAACCCGGACGAAAAAAACGGCACCGATCTCGTGGATCGATGCCGTGTTGTGCATTGCATCGGTGCGGCACGCTGCGTGCCGGCGGGCCGTGACGCACCCGCTCCGCCGCGCTGCCGCATCCGCGCGGCCCGGGTTCAGCGATGCGCGAGCGCGGTTTCGACGAGCGTCTGCAATAGCGGCACAATCCGCGCCGCACGCGTTTCGTCGTACGCGTAGGGGCGCGTCTCTTCCATGTAGGTGATCTGCGAGAGCTCGAGTTGCACGGCCTCGACGCCCGTTTCGGGCACGCCGTAGTGGCGCGTGATGTAGCCGCCCTTGAAGCGCCCGTTCGCGACGGCCGTATAGCCGCCATGTTCGAGCACGCGCGCGGCGAGCGCCTCCGCCAGGCCCGGCGCGGCACTTGCACCGCTCGACGTGCCGAAGTTGAAGTCCGGCAGGCGGCCGTCGAAGAAGCGCGGCACGTGCGAGCGGATCGAATGCGCTTCCCACACGAGCACGCGGCCGTGCTCGCGCTTCAGGCGTGCGACCTCGCCTTGCAGCGCGTCGTGATACGGCAGCCAGTAGCGATCGCGGCGACGCATGATCTCGTCGTTGCCGGGCAGCGCGTTCGCCGGATACAGCGGCACCTTGTCGAACGTATCGACCGGCACGAGCCCCGTCGTGTCCTGCCCCGGGTACAGGTTCTCGTTGTCGGGCGGACGGTTCAGGTCGACGACGTAGCGCGCATGCGACGGCACGAGGATCGATGCGCCGAGGCCGGCCGCGAAGCCGTACAGCCGTTCGAGATGCCAGTCGCAATCGTCGACGAAACGCGCGTCGGCCGTCATCGTCGCGGCGATGTCGTCGGGGATGTACGTGCCTGCGTGCGGAATCGAGATCAGCAGCGGCAGCGTGCCCTGCTTCAGCGTGAATACAGCCGGTTGTTCAGTCATGTCGCATCACCGTTGAAAGTCTGCCGGCGCACGCAGGCGGCGCGCGCCGGTTGCCGCGCGTCAGCGCAGCAGTTGCGCCAGCGCGGCGCGGTAGTCGGCATACGCGACGGCTTCGTCGCGATGGCGGCGGCCGCTCACGACGCGCTCGCCGCCCGTGTAGACGTCGAGCACCGGCGTCTCGCCGTGCTCCGCGAACACGATACCCGACAACCACGACGTGCTGTCGTGTTCGGCGATCGCCGGATGATCGGGATCGAGGACGAGCCAGTCGGCGCGGCACCCTTCGCGCAGCGCACCGACGCGCCGCCCGCTGGCCTGCGCGCCGCCCGTGAGCGACGCGTCGAACAGGCGATCGGCGACATGCGCCTGCGTGTCGCTCGCCAGCACGTTGCGCGCGCGGTGCACGAGCCGTTGCCCGTATTCGAGCAGGCGCAGCTCGGCACGCCAGTCGACCGACGCGTGGCTGTCCGAGCCGACGCCGATCACGCCGCCTTGCGCGAGATAGTCGACGGCCGGGAACACGCCGTCGCCGAGGTTTGCCTCGGTCGTCAGGCACAGGCCGGCGACCGCGCGACGCTGCGCGAGCGCGGCCGTTTCGGACGCGTCGACGTGCGTCGCGTGCACGAGACACCAGCGTGCGTCGACATCGAAGCGATCGAGCAGCCATTGCACGGGGCGCGCGCCGTAGGCACGCACGCAGTCGTCGACTTCGGCCGTCTGCTCGGCGATATGGATATGCACGGGCGCGTCGTCGGGCAGCCCGTCGAGCAGCACGCGCAACCCGTTCTCGGACACCGCCCGCAGCGAGTGCGGCGCGACGCCGTAGCGCAGCCCGCCATGCTCCGGCGCCGCGCGACGCATCGCGTCGAGCAGCTCGAGCAGGCCGTCGGGCGTATTGATGAAGCGGCGCTGGTCGTCGCGCGGCGGCTTGTTGCCGAAGCCGGCGAACTGGTACGACACGGGCAGCATCGTGATGCCGATGCCGGCCGAGCGTGCAGCGTCGACCACGCGCGTGCCGAGTTCCGCGATCTGCGGATAACGCGAGCCGTCCTGCGCGTGATGCACGTAGTGGAATTCGCACACCGACGTATAGCCGCACTTGAGCATCTCGACGTACAGCCAGCGCGCGATCGCGGCGAGCGCGTCGGGCGTGATCTTCAGCGCGAAGCGGTACATCAGGTCGCGCCAGCTCCAGAAGCTGTCGGCCGGATTCGCGCGGTATTCGGTGAGCCCCGCCATCGCGCGCTGGAACGCGTGCGAATGCAGGTTCGGCATGCCGGGCAGCACCGGCCCGGCCGCACGCGCGACGCCTGCCGGGGCGTCGGTGTCGGGCGTCACGCCGGTCAGCGTGCCGGCCGCGTCCCAGCGCAGCAGCACGTTACGGCGCCAGCCGTCGGGCAGGTACGCATGGTCTGCGAACAACAGGGTGTCGGTCATAAGGCTATCTATCCATTCATCCGGCGAAACACGGTCGTGCCGCCGCGTACGACCTGCTCGCACAGCGGCCGGCCGATCCAGTAGGCGAGCTCCGCCAGCGAGCCGACCGACCATGCGGCGAAGTCGGCCTGGCGACCGACCTCGAGCGCGCCGTGGCGATCCGCGCGACCGAGCGCCGCGGCCGCATGGCGCGTCACGCCCTGCAGCACTTCGGGCACCGTCATGCGGAACAGCGTGCAGCCCATGTTTAGCGTCAGCAGCAGCGATTCGAGCGGCGACGTGCCGGGGTTGTGATCGGTCGCGAGCGCGATCGGCACGCCGTGCTTGCGCAGCAGCTCGATCGGCGGCAGTTGCGTCTCGCGGATGAAGTAGTACGCGCCGGGCAGCAGCACGGCGACCGTGCCGGCCGCCTTCATCGCCTCGATGCCGGCTTCGTCGAGGAATTCGAGGTGGTCGGCGGACAGTGCCCGATAGCGGGCGGCGAGCGCCGTGCCGCCCGCGTTCGACAGTTGCTCCGCATGCAGCTTCACGGGCAGCCCGCGCCGCGTCGCGGCTTCGAACACGCGCTCGGTCTGGGCGAGCGAAAAGCCGATGCGTTCGCAGAACACGTCGACCGCGTCGACGAGCCCCTCGTCGGCCAGTGCCGGCAGCATCCGGTCGCACACTTCGTCGATGTATTCGTCCGCGCGGCCCGCATATTCCGGCGGCAGCGCATGCGCGCCGAGGAACGTCGTGTAGACCGTGACCGGGAAGCGCTCGCCGAGCTGGCGCGCGACGCGCAGCATCTTGCGTTCGCTCGCGAGGTCGAGCCCGTAGCCCGACTTGATCTCGATCGCGGTCACGCCTTCGGCCAGCAGCGGCTGCAGCCGCGCGGCGGCCTGCACGAACAGCGTCGTCTCGTCGGCCGCGCGCGTCGCGCGCACCGTCGACACGATCCCGCCGCCCTGCCGCGCGATCTCCTCGTAGCTGACGCCCGCGAGGCGCTGCGCGAATTCGTCGGCACGCGTGCCGCCGTATACGAGGTGCGTATGGCAGTCGACGAGGCCCGGCGTCACCCACGCGCCGTGCAGATCCTCGCGCCGCCAGTGGGCATAACCGTGCGGCAGCGCGGACATCGCGCCAAGCCAGGCGATCGTGCCGGTTTCGTCGACGGCGATCGCCGCGTCGTCGATCGTCTCGTCAGGATGGCCGCGCGGACACAGCCTCAGGTGATGCCAGACAGTCGGTTTCATGCGTTCAGTCTCGTTCGCCGATGGCGAGCGACACGGCGAGCAACGCGCCGCTACCGCTCACGACGACGTCAAACGCACGCCGCGGCCCGTCGAGCCGCAACGTGTCCATTTCTTCCAATGTGTAGCGCGTGCCGTCGATTTCAACGGCGACCTCGCCGGTCGCGCAAAACAACAGCACGGTATCGGCGTGCCCGATGCGGTGCGCGCCTGCGCGCCACACGTCGAGCGTGCCGCGCGCGGCCGAACGGCGCGTCATCAGGTTGAAGTCGCGCGTCGCGCCGTCGTGCAGCGTCGCGTCGATCGCCGCCTCGCCCGCGAAATCCGCGCGGGCCAGCGGTGCGTCGAGCACGTGGCGTGCGCCGCCTTCCTCGGCGAGCGTCATGCCCGCGCCGGACAGCAGCACGAGCGTGCGGTCGACGCCGTCGAAACGCGAGAACGGGCCGTCCGTGCCGACGTCCGCGACGCTCACGCGCCACGCGAACGCGTCGAGCGCGGCGCCCGGCGGCGCCCCGAAGGAAGTCCCCGTAGGGGAAAACGCCGCGATTTCGCGCGTCACGCCGCCGCCGTTCTTCCATGGCGACGCGACGAGATCCGCTGCGCGGATCACCGCGGCGGCCAGCGTCGCGTTCGCCGGCGCCTGGTGGAGCGCCGTCATGCTCAGCGGCCGAGCATCGGCAGCTTCAGGCCGGCTTCGCGGGCCGTCTGCTGCGCGAGTTCGTAGCCGGCATCCGCATGGCGCATCACGCCCGTCGCCGGGTCGTTCAGCAGCACGCGGCCGAGACGCTCGTGCGCTTCGGCGGTACCGTCGGCGACGATCACGACGCCCGAGTGCTGCGAGAAGCCCATGCCGACACCGCCGCCATGGTGCAGCGACACCCACGATGCGCCGCCCGCGGTGTTCAGCAGCGCGTTCAGCAGCGGCCAGTCGCTCACGGCGTCCGAACCGTCCTTCATCGATTCCGTCTCGCGGTTCGGGCTCGCGACCGAACCGGTGTCGAGGTGGTCGCGGCCGATCACGATCGGGGCCTTCAGTTCGCCGTTCTTGACCATCTCGTTGAACGCCTGGCCGAGGCGATAGCGATCCTTCACGCCGACCCAGCAGATCCGCGCCGGCAGGCCCTGGAACGCGATGCGCTCACGTGCCATGTCGAGCCAGTTGTGCAGGTGCGGATCGTCGGGGATCAGCTCCTTCACCTTCTGGTCGGTCTTGTAGATGTCTTCCGGATCGCCCGACAGCGCGACCCAGCGGAACGGGCCCTTGCCTTCGCAGAACAGCGGGCGGATATAGGCCGGCACGAAGCCCGGGAAGTCGAACGCGTTCTCGACACCCATTTCCAGCGCCATCTGGCGGATGTTGTTGCCGTAGTCGAGCGTCGCCGCGCCGCGCTCCTGCAGCGCCAGCATCGCGCGCACCTGGACGGCCATCGACTGCTTCGCGACCTTCACGATGCTCTGCGGATCGACCTTCTGCGCTTCGCGCCATTGCGCGACGGTCCAGCCTTGCGGCAGGTAGCCGTTGATCGGGTCGTGCGCGCTCGTCTGGTCGGTCACGCAATCCGGCGTGATGCCGCGCGTGACGAGTTCCGCGAACACGTCGGCCGCGTTGCCGAGCAGGCCGACCGACACCGGCTTGCCGGTGCGCTTCGCTTCCTCGATCATGCCGAGCGCCTCGTCGAGCGTCGTCGCCTTCTTGTCGACATAGCGCGTCTTCAGGCGGAAGTCGATGCGCGTCTCGTCGCATTCGACCGCGATCATCGAGAAGCCGGCCATCGTCGCGGCCAGCGGCTGCGCGCCGCCCATGCCGCCGAGGCCGCCCGTCAGGATCCAGCGGCCCGACGGATCGCCGTTGAAGTGCTGGTTCGCGACCGAGAAGAACGTTTCATAGGTGCCCTGAACGATGCCCTGGCTGCCGATGTAGATCCAGCTGCCGGCCGTCATCTGGCCGTACATCATCAGGCCCTTGCGGTCGAGCTCGTGGAAGTGGTCCCAGTTCGCCCAGTGCGGCACGAGGTTCGAGTTGGCCAGCAGCACGCGCGGTGCATCCTTGTGCGTGCGGAACACACCGACCGGCTTGCCCGACTGGATCAGCAGCGTTTCGTTTTCCTCGAGATCCTTCAGCGACGCGAGGATCTGGTCGTAGCATTCCCAGTTGCGCGCCGCGCGGCCGATGCCGCCGTATACGACAAGCGCATGCGGATGCTCGGCGACTTCCGGGTCGAGGTTGTTCTGGATCATCCGGTAGGCCGCTTCGGCCAGCCAGGTCTTGCAGACTTTCTCGCTGCCGCGCGGCGCGCGGATCGTGCGCGTCGGATCGAGACGGGGATCGATGTGTTTCGGATGGTTCATGACGACTGCTCCCGAGGGAAATGAATATCAAATAGGAATCAGAAATGCCCGGTGAAGCGATAACGGCTGCCGGGATGCCACAGATTCGCCACCGAGGCGACGACGCCCTGCGACCAGGTGCGCCGATGTAAAACCAGACACGGCTCGACGTCGTCCATCCGCAGCTGCTCGCGCCGCTCCGGCGCCGGGGCCGCCGCTTCGATCCGGTACTCGACGCGCTGCAGCGGAGCCGCGCGCATCAGGTACAGGTTCGGCGTCGTGTTCGTGAAATCCTGCTCGGCGTAATCCGGCGCGACCGCCGGATTCACCCACCGCTCTTCGAGCTGCACCGGCTCGTCGTTCTCGAAATGCAGCACCTGCGAATGAAACAGCTTCGTGCGCACGGCCACCTGCATCTCGTCGGCGAGCACCTCGTCGGCGCGGATCGTGTCGAGGCCGAGCACGCTCGCGCGATACGCATGCCCGCGCGCGCCGACCTCCTCCGAGATGCTGCGGATCGCCACCAGCGTCGACTCGTACTTCGGCCGCGCGACGTAGGTGCCCGCGCCCTTCATGCGCGTGAGCACCTGCTCGGCCGTCAACTCGCGCAGCGCGCGGTTGACGGTCATGCGCGCCACCTTGAACTCGCGCGCCAGCTCGTTCTCGGACGGCACCTGGTCGCCCTCCTCCCACTCGCCTGCGTGGATGCGGGCCAGGATGAAATCCTTGATCTCCTGGTAGACCGGCGCGCTCATGGGCTTACTGTTCCGACGCGAACGAGAACGGCGCGACCTTCGCGAACGCACGCTCGCCGACCAGCTTCGCGATCACCGCGATGTCCGGTGCGAAGTAGTGGTCGAGCTCGTAGTGCGCGACCTTGCCGCGGATCGTTTCCATCACGGGCGCGAGCTTCGGGCTCGTGTGGTGCGGCGCGCGCAGGTCGACACCTTGCGCGGCGGCCAGCAGTTCGATCGCGAGGATGTGCTTCGTGTTGTCCGCGATGTCGGCGAGCTTGCGTGCGGCGAACGTCGCCATCGACACGTGATCTTCCTGGTTCGCCGAGGTCGGCAGCGAGTCGACCGACGCCGGGTGCGCGAGCGTCTTGTTTTCCGATGCGAGTGCGGCGGCCGTCACGTGGGCGATCATGAAGCCCGAGTTCACGCCGCCGTCCCGCACGAGGAACGGGGGCAGGCCCGACAGCGTCGCGTCGATCAGCAGCGCGATGCGGCGTTCGGCCAGTGCGCCGATTTCCGATGCGGCCAGTGCGAGGTTGTCGGCCGCGAACGCGACGGGCTCGGCGTGGAAGTTGCCGCCCGACAGCACTTCGCCGGTATCCGGGAAGATCAGCGGGTTGTCCGACACGGCGTTCGCTTCGATCAGCAGCACGTCGGCCGCGTGACGCATCTGGTCCAGGCACGCGCCCATCACCTGCGGCTGGCAGCGCAGGCTGTACGGGTCCTGCACCTTGTCGCAATCGCGGTGCGACTGGTTGATCGGCGAGCCTTCGAGCAGCTCGCGATACGACGCTGCCGCGTCGATCTGGCCTTGATGGCCGCGCAGTTCATGAATGCGTGCGTCGAACGGCTTCACCGAGCCGGCGGCCGCGTCGACCGACAGCGCGCCCGCGACGAGCGCGGTGCGGTACAGGTCTTCGATCGCGAACATGTTGTCGAGCGCGAGCGCGGTGGATGCCTGCGTGCCGTTCAGCAGCGCGAGGCCTTCCTTCGCCTGCAGCGTCAGCGGCGCGAGGCCCGCGACGCGCAGGCCGTCGAGCGCGCTCGCCCGCTCGCCGCGGATGAACACTTCGCCGACGCCCAGCAGCACGGCCGACATGTGCGCGAGCGGCGCGAGGTCGCCCGACGCGCCGACCGAGCCCTTCACCGGAATCAGCGGCAGCACGTCCGCGTTGAACAGCTTGATCAGCGCGTCCATCACTTCGCGGCGGATGCCCGAGTGGCCGCGGCCGAGGCTCGACAGCTTCAGCGCCATCAGCAGGCGCACCGACGAACGTGCCATCGGCTCGCCGACGCCGACCGCGTGCGACAGCACGAGGTTCTTCTGCAGCAGTTCGAGCTGGTCGTGCGGGATGTGCGTGCTCGCCAGGCGGCCGAAGCCCGTGTTGATGCCGTAGGCCGGCTCGCCCTTCGCGGCGATGTCGGCGACGGCCTTCGCGCCGGCGTCGATCTTCGCGAAGCTGGCCGGATCGAGCGCCAGCTGAACGGATTCGCGTGCGATCTGGCGCAGTTGCGGGAGGGTCAGGTGGCCGGGGGTCAACGTAATCATGTGAGCAATCCTGTCTAGACAAGTTCGGAGTGGTTTGAAGTGTAGCCACCCGAACTTGTCTAGACAACCCGTTTTTCACCGATTTCGACTCGGGAGTTTCCCTGATGCCCGGTGTGGCCCGCCGGACCGGTCGGCGGGATCCGGCTCTTAACATATGTTGCAATTATTTTTTCTTTGGCAACATACGAATCACCACTCGCCACGGAGCCCGTCATGCCCATCCCGCCCCGTTTCATCGCCCGGTTCATCGCCCGGTTCGGCCGCCCCCTGCTCTTCGCCGCGTGCTCACTCGCATGCGGCGCCTCGTTCGCCGCGGAGCCGCTCGCCGGCACGCTCGAGAAGATCCGGCAAAGCAACCTGATCTCGATCGGCCACCGCGAAACGTCGGTGCCGTTCTCCTACGTCGACGCGAACGGCAAGGTCATCGGCTTCTCGCAGGACCTGTGCGACCGCGTGATCGCCGCCGTGAAGGCGCGCGTCGGCAAGCCCGACCTGCAGGTGCGCTTCATCCCCGTCACGTCGCAGAACCGCATCCCGCTCGTGCAGAACGGCACCGTCGATCTCGAATGCGGCGTCACCACGAACCTTGCGGCGCGTCACGCGCAGGTCGCGTTCTCGACCACCTTCTTCGTCGCGACGACGCGCCTGCTCACGCGCACTCGCTCGGGCATCCGCGACTTCCCCGACCTCGCCGGCAAGACGGTCGTGACGAACCAGGGCACGACGTCCGAGCGCCTGCTGCGCAGGATGAACGAGGAAAAGAAGATGAACATGCAGATCATCAGCGCGAAGGACTACGGCGAAGGACGCCTCACGCTCGAATCGGGCCGCGCGGCCGCGTACATGATGGACGACGTGCTGCTCGCGGGCGTGCGCCAGCTCGCCGCGAAGCCGGCCGACTGGCAGATCGTCGGCACGCCGCAGTCGTCGGAGGCCTACGGGTTCATGCTGCGCAAGGACGATCCGCAGTTCAAGGCGCTCGTCGACGGCGTGCTCGTGCAGTCGATGAAGCGCGGCGAGATCGATGCGCTGTACGACAGGTGGTTCATGAAGCCGGTGCCGCCGAAGGGGCTCGCGTTCGACTTCCCGATGAGCGACGTGATCAAGGCGCGCTACGCGGCACCGAACGACGCGCCGCTCGAATGAGCGCCGCGCGCTGACGCCGGCTCACGCACGCGTCCACGCGATGCACGCCGCGTAGCCGGGCGCCGCGTCGAGCCACGCCGCGTCGAACGCCGCGACGCCGGCGGCGGGCGCGGCCGGCTCGACGATCGTCGTCGCAGGGGTCGCGACATCGCGCGGCGGCACGACCGCGAACGCTCGCAACCCGCCGACGATGCCGGTGCCGAGCGCCTTGAGCAGCGCTTCCTTCGCCGCCCACACGCGCATGAACGCCGCCGCGCGCGCGGCGGGCGACACGCTGTCGAGCCACGCAGTCTCGGCGGGCGCGCAGACTTCGCGTGTGAGCGCACGCCAGTCGGCCGCGCGGTCGCAGCACTCGATATCGACACCGACGCGGCCCGCGGGCGCCCACGCGAGCAATGCGTGATCGCCCGCATGCGACACGTTGAAATCGAGTGACGTCCGATGCGCGGGGGCCGGCGACGGCCGCCCCGATGCGTCGACGACGATCGCGACCGCATGCGGCGCGACACCGAGCGCCGCGCCGAGCACGTCGCGCAGCGCGGCACGTGTCGCGGCGCTGCGTACCGCATCCTCGTGACGCATGAAGCGCGCGGCGCGCGCGCGCTCGTCATCGCTCAGCGCCGCATAGGCCGGCGACGCGAGCGGCACGCTCCAGTCGAAATCGATACGCACGGCCCGCACACCCGCGCGTGCCGCGGCGGGCGGCACATCGAGCGCGTGCACGCGCCATGCGCGAGCGGTATCGGCCGGGGAAGCAGAATCGGACGGAATGGACATCGGTGCGCAGCAGCCTGTGCCGTGGAAGGAAACGCCCGATGTTAATCGATCGCGCCGGCGCACGAACCGGCTTGTGTGCGACTCGCCGCAGCCGCATCGAATCGGGGCGGCTTCATGTGCCGCATGCGAAGGCCGCGCACGGCAGCACGCCATGCCCGCGACGCATCGTGCAGCCGCCGCGCCTCACCCGTTCGCGGCGACACCCGGCACGCCGCTACCCGCCCCTCGCCCGCGCGACGCCGGGTGAAGCGCATGCACGTGGCCCGGCGCATCGGCCGGCAGCACGCCGTGCTGCAGCCAGTACAACGCGAGCGGCCACAGCGTGTCGGTGAAGCGGCTGTGGAAAAACGCGAAATGGCCGATCGCCTCGACGCCGATGTCGGCCGGCGCGATCCGCAGATGCGTGACGTCGCTGCCCGTGTAGTAGCCGACCAGCCGCTCGATCGCCTCGACCGTGCCGAACCCGTCGTCGTCGAGACCGATCGCGAGCATCGGCGCCGACAGTCCCGCGAAGCGGATGGGCAACGCGGCGCGGCTTGCGGCGGGTTCGGCGAGCAGGCCGCGCGTATAACCATCCTCGAAGCGCGCCTGCGAGCGCACCCACGACAACGCGACGCCGCGCGGCGTGTCCTCCATCCAGCCGAGCCGCTTCGCGGGCACGTAGCCGAACACGGCCGCGAGCAGCGGCATCGCGACATGCCACTTCCACCACATGCGCCGCCGTTCGGCCGGCAGGTAATCGCGCCAGTACGCGTACTGCGCGCCGACCGTCACCGCGTGCCGCACGTGTGCGTTCGATGCCGCGAGCCCGAGCGCGAACCCGCCGATGCTGTGCGCGACCACGTCGATCGGCTGGCCCGGAAACGCGTCGCGCGCGTACCGCAGCGCGGCGTCGCAATCGAGCCGCCCCCAGTCGAGCCAGTTCGCGCGCAGCTTCGCGAGCTGCGCCGGGCGCGACCCGCCGATGCCGCGATAGTCGTAGACGAGCACGTCGCGCCCCTGTGAGAACAACCAGGCCGCGAAACGAAAGTAGTAGTCGCAACGCACCGATGTCGCGCAATTGATGACCGTCACGGGCCGCGCGGCACTGCCGCCGCGATGGCGCCATACATGGCCGCGCAATTCGTAGCCGTCGGCCGCGCGCAGCGTCACGGGCTCGGGCGGCAATGCGCCTGCCGCACGGCTGCCCTGCGTTGTCCCGCTGCTTTCGTTCGAAATCGTCATCGAGTCTCCTGTCGGTCCGAGTTAGCGCTTTAGCGCTTACTCGGACCCCATGCTTCGCGGTCGGCCCGAGTTAGCGCTTTAGCGCTTACTCGGACCCCATGCTTCGCGGTCGGTCCGCGTTGGCGCTTTAGCGCTTACTCGGGCCCCATGCTTCGCGGTCGGTCCGCGTTAGCGCTTTAGCGCTTACCCGAACCCCATGCTTCGCGGTCGGCCCGAGTTGCCGCTTCAGCCCTTACCCGAACCCCATGCTTCGCGGTCAGCCCCGCGCTCCCCGCGCCAGCCTCCATTGAACTTGACGCGCCCCGCGTTCTCAACCAATCTTGCTGCTCCGTTCGCATGAGTCACGCGCATGTCAACGCCACTCGTCCGTCTCCCGTCGCTCGACCTCGTCCGCGGTTTCGTCGCCGTCGGCCGCCGCATGAGCATCACGCTCGCCGCGCAGGATCTGTGCGTCACGCAATCGGCGGTCAGCCGCCAGGTGCACGCGCTCGAAGCGCATCTCGGCGTCGCGCTGCTGCAGCGCGGCTACCGGAAGATCGCGTTCACGCCGGAAGGCGAGCGGCTGTTTCGCGTCGCCGATGCGGCCCTGCACGGCCTGCAGGACACCGTCGCGTCGCTCGCCGCCGCACGCGAGCGCCAGCCCGTCACGATCACCGCGAGCATCGGCGTCACCGCGCTGTGGTTGCTGCCGCGGCTCGGGCGGCTGCAGGCGCGCCTGCCGGAGATCGACCTGCGCGTCGCCGCGAACGACAAGGTACTCGATTTGCGCGCCGAAGGCATCGACCTCGGCGTCCGCTATTGCCCGCGCGACCGCGCGCCGGCCGGCGCGCTGCACCTGTTCGACGAGATCGTCGTGCCGGTCGCCCATCCCGCGCTCGCCGCACGCCCCGTCACGAACGCGCCCGCGATCGCCGACCACGTCCTGCTCGAATTCGACGGGCCGCCGCAGCCGCAACTGCAATGGCGCACGCACCTGCTCGCGGCCGGGCTCGGCGACGCGCGCCCGAAAGGGGTGCTGCGCTTCAACCAGTACGACCAGGTGATCCAGGCCGCGATCGCGGGCCAGGGCGTCGCGCTCGGGCGGCTCGCGCTCGTCGCGCCGATGCTCGCGGACGGGCGGCTCGCGGTGCTCGGGCCGCACACGCAGGCGCTGTCGGAGGCGTACGGCTACTGGCTGTTCCAGCACGATCCGGCACCGCGCCGCGAAGTCGCCGAAGTCCGCGACTGGATGCTCGCCGAAGCAGCCGAATGCGATACCGCGATGCGTGCGCACGATAGGGCGTCGGCATAGGCCGGAGCCGAAGCCGGTTTGGCGAATGCCGCCGGCCGCGGCCGGGCACGCCCGCCGGATCCCGCGCGCCCTTCGTCGCATTCCCCGCACGCATGCCAACCTGACCGAATGATCGCTTGAGCGTCGACGGGCCCGATCGTCTAATCGGATCGAGCGCGGCCGTTTTGCCGCGCCCCCTTCCGGAGACACGCATGACCCCGATCGAGCAGGAAGTCCGCCGCCGCTGGCTGCCCGTACTGGCCGGCGGCCTGATCATGGGCGCCGCGCTCGGCATCCGCCACGTGCAGGGCCTGTTCCTCGCGCCGGTGTCGCTCGATCACGGCTGGTCGCGCGAAGCGTTCGGGCTCGCGCTGGCGCTGCAGAACCTGATCTGGGGCGTCGCGCAGCCGTTCACGGGCATGATCGCCGATCGTTTCGGGTCGCTGCGCGTGATCGTCGCCGGGATGCTGCTCTATGCGGCCGGGCTCGTCACGATGGCGCATGCGGCGACGACCGGCATGTTCACGGTCGGTGCCGGGCTCGTGATCGGCATCGCGTTGTCGGGCTCGGCGTTCGCATCGATCTACGGCGCGCTGAGCCGCCTGTTTCCGCCCGACCGGCGCGGCTGGGCGCTCGGCGTCGCAGGCGCGATCGGCGGGCTCGGCCAGTTCTGCATGGTGCCCGTCGCGCAGGAGCTGATCGGCGGCATCGGCTGGCGGCATGCGTTCATCGCACTGGCGCTCGTCGCGGTGGTGCTCGCGCCGCTCGCCGTGCTGCTGCGCGACCGGCCCGCGCAGGTTGCCGGCGCCGCCGCCGGCCCCGACCAGTCGATCGGCGAAGCCGTGCGCGAGGCGTTCGCGCATCGCGGCTTCTGGCTGCTGAACGCGGGCTTCTTCGCGTGCGGCTTCCAGCTCGCCTTCATCGCGACGCATCTTCCCGCGTACCTGCTGGATCACGGGCTGCCGGCACGCCACGCGAGCGTCGCGCTCGCGCTGATCGCGCTGACCAACGTGGCCGGCACCTATGCGTGCGGCCATCTCGGCGGGCTGCTGCGGCGCAAGTACGTGCTGTCGGTGCTGTACCTCGTGCGTGCGCTCACGATGGCCGTATTCGTCGCCGCGCCGCTGTCGCCCGCGAGCGTCTACGTGTTCGCGGCCGTCATGGGGTTCACGTGGCTCGGCACCGTGCCGCTGACGAACGGCGTGATCTCGCAGGTGTTCGGCGTGCGGTACATCGCGACGCTGTTCGGCTTCGTGTTCTTCGGTCACCAGCTCGGCAGCTTCTTCGGTGTCTGGCTCGGTGCGCTCGTGTACGACGCGACGCATTCGTACATGCCGCTGTGGATCGGCTCGATCGCGCTCGGCGTACTCGCGGCGCTGCTGCACCTGCCGATCAACGACGCGCGCGTCGCGCGTCCCGCAGCGGGTAACGCGGCGTGGGCATGATCCGCGCGGCACTGGCTGCCGGCACGCTCGCGTTCGTCGCGTGGTGCGGCGCGGCCTACTTCGATTCGGGCGTCGCGTACGCGCTGCTCGAACACGCCGCGTTCTGCAATTGACGCGGCAACCCGGAGCGGGCGGTCAGCGGCGCTTCGGCAATGCGGCCAGCGCATCGAGCGCGCGGGCACGCGCGGCCGCATGCTCGACGAGCGGTTCCGGATAGTCGACGCCGAGCCGCACGCCTGCCGCTTCGAGTTCCAGCGGCGAAGCTTCCCACGGCGCGTGGATCGATGCGGCGTCGAGGCCGGTCAGCTCGGGCACCCAGCGCCGCACGTACGCGCCGTCCGGGTCGAACTTCCGCCCCTGCGCGACCGGATTGAAGATGCGGAAATACGGCGCGGCGTCGGCACCGCAGCCGGCCACCCACTGCCAGCTCGCCGCGTTGTTCGCGGGATCGGCGTCGACCAGCGTGTCCCAGAACCACGTTTCGCCCGCGCGCCAGTCGATCAGCAGATGCTTGATCAGGAACGACGCGACGACCATCCGCACGCGGTTGTGCATCCAGCCGGTCGTCCACAGTTCGCGCAGGCCCGCATCGACGAGCGGATAGCCGGTCAGCCCGCGCTGCCACGCGCGCAGCGCGGCGGGATCGTCGCGCCACGGCATTGCATCGAACTGCGCGCGGAAGTTGTCGGTCGCGAGTGCCGGAAAGTGATACAGCAGCGTGTAGCTGAATTCGCGCCAGCCGAGTTCGCTCAGGAACTTGTCGGCGCCGGCCGCGCATGCCGCGCCGCCGGCCTGCGCGGCGCCCTGCACCGCGTGCCACACCTGTCGCGGCGACACGTTGCCGAAGCGCAGGAACGGCGACAGCCGGCTCGTCGCGGGGCGGTCGGGACGGTCGCGCGCATCCGCGTAATCGGCGAGCGAGGTCGTCAGAAACGCGTCGAGCTGCGCGTGCGCGCCGCCTTCGTCGGGCGCGGGCCACGCGTCGCGCAGGCCGCCGGCCCAATCCGGCGCCGGCGGACGCAATGCCAGCGCATCGAGCGCCAGTGCGCGGTCGCTCACGGCCTTCGGCCAGCGATGAAACCCGATCCGTTCGGGCTCGGGCAGCGGCGCGGCCACCGCGCGATCGCGGCGCGCCGCGCGCCAGTACGCGGTGAACACCTGGTACGGCCCGCCGCTGCCCGTCAGCACCTCCCACGGCTCGTTCAACAGGCTGCCGTTGCTGCTCTCGACCGTGACGCCGCGCGCCTTGAGCGACGCCTTCAGCGCCGCGTCGGCGTCGCGCTGCGGTTGCGCATAACGACGGTTCCAGTACACCGCTTGCGCACCCGTGTCGTGCACGACGCGTTCGATCTCGCGCGGCGCGTCGCCGCGCAACAGCAGCAGGCGTCCGCCATGACGCGCAAGCGCCGCGTCGAGCCCGGCCAGCGACCCGTGCAGCCACCAGCGCGCCGCGCCGCCGGGCGCGCGCCCGGCGCCGACGCCCGTGTCGTCGACGAATACGCATACGAGCGGCCGGCCCGACGCCACCGCGCGCGTCAGCGCGGGCTGGTCGGTCACGCGCAGATCGTCGCGGAACCAGACGATCGCGGGAGCAACGGACGACTTGGCGGGCACGGGCACCTCGATGACGAAAGCGGGAAGAGACGCGTATTGTCGCGGCTGCGCCGCGCGGTGTCGACGTTCGGCGCGCCGGCGGACCGACGACGGTCACGGCCGTCGCGCCCCCCGCCGCCCCCGGTGAAACGCCTTAGTCCATTCCGACGATTCTTCGCCGCATGCGCCGGCCTACGCTCGATGTCGGGTACGCCGCGCGGCACGTGCCGGCCGCTACCCGCACCGCGCGTCCCGCCCCTGCCATGCGCGCCGGCCGATGCCGGCGCGGACCTTTCCGACTGCTGCGGCGCCCGGCCGGCCGGGCGCGCGGCTTCACCCGCTACTCACCTGATACTCACCCGATACGCCACCATGACCAAACCCTCGAATCTCGTCACCTCGATCACCGTCGACATCGACGCACCGGCCTCCGTCGTCTGGGAAGTGCTGACCGACTTCCCGTGCTACGGCGAATGGAACACGTTCTGCGTCGGCTTCGAAACGACCGGCAGGCTCGGCGATTTCGTGCACATGCAGGTGCGCATTCCCGGCACGGAAACCGTGATTCCCGTCAACGAGATCCTCGTCGCGTGCGAACCGGAACGCCTGCTGTCGTGGGAGCAGCGCCCGACCGACGACAACAAGGACGCCGCGCGCCGCGACCAGTACATCGACGCGATCGGCGCGGAACGCTGCCGTTATTTCACGACCGACCAGTTCCTCGGCATCAACGCGGACGCGATCATGCAGAACCACGGTGCGTGGGTGAAACAGGGTTTCGACCAGTGCGCGCGCGACGTGAAGCGGCGCGCCGAAGCGCTCCATGCGGCACGCCGGCGCAACGGCGCCTGACCGGGAGCCGCCGATGCCCGATCTGCAAACGCTGTCCGACCATCACGACATCCGCGAACTGATCGTCGCGTATTCGACCGCGATCGACACGCGCGACTTCGACGCGCTCGACGCGGTGTTCACGCCCGACGCGGCGATCGACTATCGCGCGATGGGCGGCATCGCGGGCCGTTATCCGGAAGTGAAGGCGTGGCTGCGCACCGTGCTGCCGCGGTTTCCGCAGTACCAGCACCTGGTCGGCAACCTGTCGATCCGGCTCGACGGCGACACCGCGCGCGGCCGCACGATCTGCTTCAATCCGATGGAAGTCGCGCTGCCGGACGGCGGCACGCAGGTGATGTTTCTCGGGCTGTGGTACGTCGACCGGTTCGCGCGTACCGCGCTCGGCTGGCGCATCGCCGAGCGTGTCGAGGAGCGCTGCTATGGCCACAACGTGCCGGCCATGCTCGCGGGCGCGACCGGTTGATCGCGCCGCAACCCGCCGCCCGCGAGGCGCACGCATCGCAGGCCGTCGCATCAATCGAGCCGGAACGCCGCCTCGAACCGCTCGGCGAACGCGTCGAACTCGGTTTCCGGCAGGTGATTGATGCCGCCCGCGCGCTTGCGCCCGCCGCCGGTCGGAAAGCCGCGACAGAACTCGTCGGCGCCGAGCGGCCGGCCGTCGGGCACGCGCACGCTGACGACGAGCCCGCCGTCCGCGCGCGGCGACAGCACCGCGAGCGCCGCATGCGGCGCGTTGCGCATTCGCTCGTTCGCAAGCATGCCCGTCGCGCGCCGCGCCCATGGATGATCGGGCATCCGGACCAGCGTCGCGCCGGGCACCTCGCGCAGCGGCGCGAGTGCGCACGCCCGTGCCATGTCGTCGCGGTAGCCGTCGCGCAGCGCGGCGAACACGGCGGTCTCGCGCACGAACTCGAGCGGGTCGACGCACGGCAGCATCGCATCGGCAAGTGCCGCCGGGTCGAAATGCAGATCGCCGACACACTCGCCGTACGCGTTGTAGTTCAGGTAGAGGCCCAGTTCGGCGAGCGTGTCGCGCGCCGCGTCGTCGATCCCGTGTTCGCGCGCGAGCGCGCCGCCGAGCGCCGGCAGCTCGTCGCCGAATGCCGCGACGATCGCCCAGCGCACGTGCCGGCCGCCGAGATAACGGTTCACGATCGCGCTCGTGCAGACGTCGGCCGCCGTGTCGATATGCGCGTCGAAGCGCGGATCGTCGGGCAGCTCGCCCGCGAAGTGATGGTCGAAATAGCGGACCGTCGCGCCTGCACGCAGCAGCCGCGCGCAGGCATCGCGATTCTGGTCGTGCGACACGTCGAGCACGGTGACGATGTCGCCCGCGCGCGCGTCGATCCGCTCGAGCAGCCTGATGTCGCGCTTCACGCCGGTCACGAGCGTGCCGCGCACGCCTTCCGCGAGCCGCAGTTGCTGAAGCGCGCACAGGCCGTCCGCGTCGCCGTTGAACGCAAGGAAGTGTCGTTCGTCGTGGTTGTCCTGCATGATCCTTTGCTCCGTCGTCAGGGCATGAAATCGCCGCCATTTGCGTCGAGCGTCGCGCCCGTCACCGCGTTCGCGTAGTCCGACGCGAGGAACAGCGCCGCGCGCGCGCAATCGTCGTCGGTCGGCAGCTTCGCGAGCGCGATGTTCGACGCCACCGGCGCGATGACCTGCTCTTCCGTCATCCCGTATTCGGCCGCCGCCTGCCGGAAATACGTCTGGGTCGGCACGCCCCACATCCACCCCATGTGGATGCTGTTCGCGCGAATGCCGTGCACGCCGAGTTCGCGCGCCAGGTATTTTGCCGCAACGGCGAGCGCCCCCTTCGATACAGCGTAGCCGCCTTCCCCTGCAAACGGCTTGCGGGTCGCCTGCGTGTTGATCATCACGATCGCGCCGCGCTTGTGCCGCTTCATGTGCGGCACGACTTCCTGCGTAAGCGCCATCGTGCCGAACACGTTGGTGTCGAACACCGCGCGCCAGCCGTCGAGGTCGGCGTCCTCCACCGGTTCGGGAAACCTGCCGTGCACGAATGCGCTGTTCACGAGCGCATCGATCCGGCCGAAGCGCTCGACGGCCTGCGTCGCGAGCTGCCGGCATTGTGCGCGATCGGTGATGTCGGTCTTCACCTTCAGCACGTCGCAATCGACGCCGAGTGCGCGGATCCGCGTTTCGGCGTCGTCGAGCTTTTCCGTCGTGCGCGCCGCGACGACCACGCCGCGCGCGCCCTCCCGCGCGGCCTCGACGGCGAGCTTCACGCCGAGCCCCGGCCCGATCCCGGAAATCACGACGATCTTGTCCTTCAGCAACATGGCTTGTCTCCTGGTTGTCGTTGGTCTCGCGAGCCGGGCCGTCAGCCGGCCGCCCGCAGGTGCCGCGCGCGATACGCGGCGAAGTCGCGCGCGAGCTGCGCATCGGTGAAGCCGAAGCGCGCGATCGAATAGTCGTGCGCGGCACGCTTGTCGCGGCCGTTGCGCGCCATCCAGTCGGTCATCGCCGTGCGCCGCCGCGCATCGAGCGGCAGGCCGGCAAACGCGTACACGGCCTCGGCCACGCCGAGCGGATTCGACACCGTGTCCTCGAAACGCACGTCGAGGAAGCGGCCGGCCGGCAGCGCATCGCGCGCGGCCATCGCGGCGCCGATCGCGCGTGCCATCCCCGCGTTCCACTGCGCGCCGACCGCAAGCGGATCGGGATCGTCCGCATACATCTGCCACAGTGTGTGCGCCATGCTGGCCATCGACGGAATCGTCTGCGCCGGGTCGCGGTGCGTGAGCACGACCTGCGCGCGCGGGAACACGCGGCACAGCACGTCGAGCGCATGCAGGTGCTGCGGCGTCTTCAGCAGCCAGCGCGCGGCCGGCGCGACCCCGCGCTGCGCCTTCTGCCATTGCAGGAACTGCAGCATCCGCTTCAGGTACGTATAGACCGGCGTGAGATCCTGCCGTGCGAGCCACGCCGTATAGCGCGGCACGTTCGCGTACGAATCCATCGCGCACACGAACGAGTGTTCCATCAGCATGAACTCCTCGTCGGCGAGCATCGCATCGAGCGGATGAATCGTCAGGATCTGCGGAATGCAGTCGATCATCGTCGCGACTTCGGCCTGCGCGCGGGCGATGCGCACCGCCGGCTCGGCCAGCGTCTCGCCCGCGAGCGGCGCCGGGTAGCGGGTTTCCCACCACGCGGCAGTATGGAAGCGCGGATCGACGGCCAGCAGCCGCTGCAACAGCGTCGTACCCGTGCGCGGCAGGCCGACGATCACGAGCGGATCGTCGATCGCGATGTCCGCGATCTCCGGATGGCGCCGGAAGTAATCCTCGACGACCAGCCGGTTCACGAGTTGCCCGACGAGCTTCTCGCGCATCATCGCCGCGCCGCGTTCGGACAGCTTCGCTTCGTCGATCAGCGACGCGCACATCACGTCGAGCGCCTCGCGATACGGTCCGTCGCCGAACGCGGTGAGCCCGCCCGTGCGCGACACGGCCTCGGCGATCAGTCCGTCGGCGTCGAGCCGCGTGCGGATCAGGTCGATCGGCGCGTTCATGCGGCCTCCTTCAGCGCGGCGAGCTTCACGACCCGCGTGCGCGGATGCACCGGCTGCGCGGCGCCGACCCAGCGCCAGCAGATCGTGCCGGTGCGATGCCCGGCCGTATCGAGCCAGTTCGCGTCGCCCGGCCGCGCGGCCGCGACGACCACCGTCACGCCACCGTCCGCATTCCGTCGCTCGCCGTGCTTGTTCACGCAGATATCGAAGTGCCGGTAGTCGAGCGACTCCATCCAGTAGTTGTTGAGCTGCACGTTCCAGAAATCGCAGTCGGGCACCGTGTCGACGTCGATCACGAGCGCCTCGTCGTCGGCCAGTTCCCAGCACGAGTGGTAGTAGTAGATGTTCGGGTCGCCGCCGACCGACTGGCACAGCGCCTGGTCGGCGGGCGGCAGCGCGTTCACGTGCGACCGGTAGCCCGCGGCCCAGTCGGCGAACAGCTTCGCCGTCTGCTCGACGAACTGCGCGGCGCGCGTGAGGCCGCCCTGCAACGCGAGCGGATCGAGCGGCGCCGGGCGATCGTGCGCGCCGATGCGTTCGATCTTCAGTTGCGCGGGCGTCTCCGCGCGCCGGTCGAGGAATGTCTGTCGCACCAGCAACGCATTGGTGCCCGGCTCCATGCGTACCCAGTTGCCCGCGCGCGGTGTGCCGCCGAGCACGATCTCGAAGCTGCCGTCCGGTGCGATCTCGAGCTGCTTCGCATCGAGAAAGCCCGTCTGCAGCATCTTGCCGTCGGTCTCGTAGCCGCCCTTCTGCGTGCCGAAGCTCAGGTAGGCCACCGTGCCGCGCCGCCCCGTCACGCGGTATTCGCAACGGCCGTCGAGCCGCGCGTACTGGTACAGGTTGTCGGGATTGTCGGCGCCGATCTTCGCGGTCTCGTGCGACGGCGAGAAAAAGCCGGGCCACGCGCCGTCCGCGAATTCGACGTGCATTTCGAGCGCGATACGCATCAGCCGGCTCAGGTAACGGAAGCCTTCCGCGCGTGTCAGCGGATCGTCCGGCGCCTCGGCGCGCAGGATCTGCTCGCCGCTGCGTTTCAGGGTGTCGCAGAAATCGGCCCAGGTCTGGCCCGAAAGCAATTGCGTGGCACGTGTGTCGTCCGTCATGTGTCGTCTCCGCCGATGGTCGAGCACTCACCTTAAGCGCCGCCGTCGCGCACCTCTTCGTCCGGGTGGACTAAGGAAATATCCGCTCCACCGCCGCGCCGCGGTTTAGTCCACCCGGACGAAGAGCGGCATGCCGCTCGCTCGATACCGTTGGCGTCATGCACGAAACGCCGCACATGTCGCGCGGCGCCGGCATGAAACAAGGAGACGAACGATGTTGACCCACTTGGAGCGACTGGAGGCCGAAAGCATCCACATCATGCGCGAGGTGGTGGCCGAGAGCGAGAACCCGGTGATGCTGTATTCGATCGGCAAGGACAGCTCGGTCATGCTGCATCTCGCGATGAAGGCGTTCTACCCGGCGAAGCCGCCCTTTCCGCTGCTGCACGTCGATACGACGTGGAAATTCCGCGAGATGATCGCGTTTCGCGACGAGATGGCCGCGCGCCTCGGCCTCGACCTGCGCGTGCACGTGAACCCCGACGGCATCGCGAACGACATCAATCCGTTCACGCACGGCTCGGCCATGCACACCGACGTGTGGAAGACCCAGGGGCTCAAGCAGGCGCTCGATCATTACGGCTTCGATGCCGCGTTCGGCGGCGCGCGCCGCGACGAGGAGAAATCGCGCGCGAAGGAACGCATCGTGTCGCTGCGCTCCGAGCAGCACCGCTGGGACCCGAAGCGCCAGCGCCCCGAACTCTGGTCGCTGTACAACGCGCGCAAGCGCAAGGGCGAAAGCCTGCGCGTGTTCCCGATCTCGAACTGGACCGAGCTCGACATCTGGCAGTACATCCAGCTTCACGACATCCCGATCGTGCCGCTCTACTTCGCGAAGGAACGGCCCGTCGTCGAACGCGACGGCGCGCTGATCATGGTCGACGACGAACGCCTGCCGCTGCGCCACGGCGAAGCGCCGCAGATGCGCAAGGTGCGCTTTCGCACGCTCGGCTGCTATCCGCTGACAGGCGCGATCGACAGCGATGCGAGCTCGCTCGACAACATCCTTCGGGAAATGCGCGAGACGCGCACGTCGGAACGACAAGGACGCCTGATCGACAGCGATTCGGCCGGCTCGATGGAAAAGAAGAAACAGGAGGGATATTTCTGATGGCACACGTTCTCACCGCGCCCGAGGCGCCCACGCACGCAACGCCCAACATGCACGCCGACGATGCGCAGACGAAGGACCTGCTGCGCTTCATCACGTGCGGCAGCGTCGACGACGGCAAGAGCACGCTGATCGGCCGCCTGCTCTACGAATCGAACATGCTGTTCGACGACCAGCTCACGCAGCTCGAAGCCGACTCGAAGAAAGTCGGCACGCAGGGCGGCGAGCTCGATTTCGCGCTGCTCGTCGACGGCCTGTCGGCCGAGCGCGAGCAAGGGATCACGATCGACGTCGCGTACCGCTTCTTCGCGACCGCGCGCCGCAAGTTCATCGTCGCCGACACGCCCGGCCACGAGCAGTACACGCGCAACATGATCACCGGCGCGTCGACCGCCGATCTCGCCGTGATCCTGATCGACGCGCGCAAGGGCATGCTCACGCAGACGCGCCGTCATAGCCATCTCGTCGCGCTGATCGGCATCAGGCGCGTGGTGCTCGCGATCAACAAGATGGACCTGGTCGACTACGACCGGGCCGTGTTCGAGCGCATCGACGCCGACTATCGCGCGTTCGCGGCCGAGCTCGGGCTGGCGGAGATCGTCAGCATCCCGATGTCGGCGCTGCGCGGCGACAACGTGATCGCGCCGGGCACGCGGATGCCGTGGTACGCGGGCCCGACGCTGATGCAGCATCTCGACACGCTGCCGCTTGCCGCGCGCGTGACGCGCGACGAGCCGTTCCGGCTGCCGGTGCAGTGGGTCAACCGCCCGCACCTGAATTTCCGCGGCTACGCGGGCAGCATCGCATCGGGCGAGATCCGCGTCGGCGAGCGCGTGCGCGTGCTGCCGTCCGGCAAGGAGAGCCGCGTCGCGTCGGTGATCACGCAACGCGGCGAAAGCGACATCGCGCACGCCGGCGACGCGGTGACGCTCACGCTCGCCGACGAGATCGACATCAGCCGCGGCGACATGATCGCGCGCGCGGATGCGCCGCCCGAGGTGGCCGACCAGTTCGAGGCGACGCTCGTGTGGATGCACGACGCGCCGCTGCTGCCCGGCCGCCCGTATCTCGTGAAACTCGGCACGCAGACGGTCGGCGCGACCTGCGCGACGCCGAAGTACAAGGTCGACGTGAACACGCGCGAGCATCTCGCGGCGCGCACGCTCGCGCTCAACGAAATCGGCGTGTGCAACCTGAGCTTCGACCGGCCCGTGGCATTCGATCCGTACGACCGCAACCGCCACACGGGCGGCTTCATCGTGATCGACCGCTTCACCAACGACACGGTCGGTGCCGGGATGCTGCACTTCGCGCTGCGCCGCGCGCACAACGTGCACTGGCAGGCCGTCGACGTCGACCGCGCCGCGCGTGCCGCGCAGAAGGCGCAGACGCCGCGCATCGTGTGGCTGACGGGGCTGTCGGGCGCCGGCAAGTCGACGATCGCGAACCTCGTCGAGAAGCGGCTGCACGCGCTCGGCAAGCACACGTACCTGCTCGACGGCGACAACGTGCGGCACGGGCTCAATCGCGATCTCGGCTTCACCGAGGCCGATCGCGTGGAGAACATCCGGCGCGTCGCCGAAGTCGCGCGGCTGATGCTCGACGCGGGGCTCATCACGCTCGTGTCGTTCATCTCGCCGTTCCGCTCGGAACGCGAGATGGCGCGTGCGCTCGCCGGCCCCGACGAGTTCGTCGAGGTGTTCGTCGACACGCCGCTCGCGGTCGCCGAGGAGCGCGACCCGAAGGGCCTGTACAAGAAGGCGCGGCGCGGCGAGCTGAAGCATTTCACGGGCATCGATTCGCCGTACGAGCCGCCCGCGCGGCCCGAACTGCGCGTCGATACGGTCGCCGAGTCCCCCGACGAAGCGGCCGGGCGCATCGTCGCTTACCTGCTGCGCGAACGCGCGGCGTAGGCGCCGCCGGCGGGCAGCCCGGGCGCGCCGCCTCCTCCGTTCGGATGACGCGGGCCGCCGGGCGGCCGGTATGCTGGCTCGGGAACCCTTCACCCCGATCCAGGAGAACACGAGCATGCCCACCGCGCTGGCACCCGGCGATCCGGCCGCGCACGACGGCTTCGACGACGCCGCGTGGACGGCGCGCGAACTCAGCGCGTGGCTCGGGCTCGTCTATCAGGGCCCGTCGGAAGCGACCCCGTGGGCCGGCTTCCTCGAAGCGGTCCGCGTGCGGCTCGACGCGCGCTTCACGACACTGGTGCTGCGCAACCCGGGCGGCACGCGGCACGGGCTCATCATCAACGCGTCGGCGCACGGCCCGCTGCTGCCCGGCGAGCCGTCGTACAGCGAGCAGTTCTATGCGCTGTGCCCGTTTCTCGATCAGCCGCCCGGCCAGGTCTTCACGGCCGACCGGCTGTTCGGCGAAACCGCGTGGCGCGCGCACGATTTCTACCGGCAGTACCTGCAGCCGCTCGACCTGCGCTACATCCTCGGCGCGAACCTGCGCGGCGAACGCGGCGTCGAATGCGCGTTCTTCGTGAGCCGCGCGCACGGCGGGCGGGACTTCGACGCGGCCGAACGCGCGCAGGTCGCGACGCTGCTGCCGCACCTGCAGCGGGCAGTCGAGCTGCACGCGGCGTTCGACGTGCTCGATGCCGAACGCGCGCTGTACGCGGGCACCGTCGACCGGCTCGATGTCGGCACCGCGATCGTCGACGAGGACGGCCGCGTGATCAAGCGCAACCGCATCGCCGAGCGGCTGATCGAGCAGCAGGACGGGCTGTGCGTGCGCCACGAGCGGCTCCACGCCTCGTGCCCGCTCGACGAGCGCCGGCTGCAGAAGGCGCTGCAGGCCGCGCTCGAGCATTTCCGCGCGGGCGCGCTCGCCCGCATCGAAGCCACCACGCTGTCGCGCCCCGGCGGCGCGATGCCGTTGAGCGTGCTGCTGCGCCCGCTCGCCCCCTACCGCGGCGCCGAGGACCGCCGGCACCGGCCGGCCGTCGCGGTGTTCGTGCGCGATCCCGTGTCGTCGCCGCAGACGTCGCGCGACATGCTGCACCGGCTGTTCCGGCTCACGCCGATGGAAACCGAAATCGCACTGCTGCTCGTCGACGGGCTGACGCTCGACGAGGCCGCCGCCGCGACCGGCATCACGAAGAACACCGCGCGTGCGCACCTGCGCGGCATCTTCGCGAAAACGGGCGCGACGCGGCAGGCCGTGCTCGTGAAGACGCTGCTCAACAGCGTCGTGTCGATGGCGTAGCGGCCGCGAGGGCAGCCGCCGGACGGGTTGCCTAGGAGATGCACCACGCGCGCGGATCGCCACCGGGTATCCCGGCGATTGGTACACACTCGTTTCATGTCATATGTCATCAGACATTGACGGCCGCCCGAAGAATCTCATGAAATTCCCCAATATCCGGGTAATTCCCGGGTAAACCCGCGACGTCTCCATCGGCACTCAGGCGTACCATGTCATACGACGACATACTACACAGCCTCGCCCGACCGGAGACACGCTTGAACCCGCCCTCGCCCGCCCTGCCCGGACGCGACCCGCTCGCGTCCGCCGTCTCGAAAGTGAAGTGGCATGTGCTGCCGCTCGTGCTGATCATGTTCATCGCGAACTACATCGACCGCGTGAACGTCGGCTTCGTCGACCGCCATCTCGAAGCGTCGATCGGCATCGGCGCGGCCGCGTACGGCCTCGGTGCCGGGTTGTTCTTCGTCGGCTACGCGCTGTTCGAGGTGCCGTCGAACCTGCTGATGCAACGCTACGGCGCCCGCGTGTGGCTCGCGCGGATCATGGCGACGTGGGGCATCGTCGCGGCCGCGATGGCGTTCGTGTGGAACGACACGTCGTTCTATGCCCTGCGCTTCCTGCTCGGCGCGGCCGAGGCCGGTTTCTTCCCCGGCGTCGTGCTGTACCTGTCGCAATGGCTGCCGCCGCAGGAACGCGGCAAGGCGATGGCGATCTTCCTCGGCGGCTCCGCATTCGCGTCGGTGCTGTCCGGGCCCGTCACCGGTGCGCTGCTGTCGATCCGCGGCTTCGGCCTCGAAGGCTGGCAGTGGATGTTCCTGATCGAAGGGCTATTCTCCGTCGCGCTGTGCGGCGCGAGCTGGCTGCTGCTGAAATCGCACATCCGCGACGCGACGTGGCTCACCACCGAGGAACGCACGGCACTACAGAACGCGCTCGACGAGGAACGCGCGGCGCGCGACGTCCGTTCGAACGTGCCGGTGCGCGCCACCGCGCTGCTGCGCGATCCGCAGATCACGCTGTTCTGCTTCCTGTATTTCTCGATCCAGCTGACGATCTACGCGGCGACGTTCTGGCTGCCGACGATCATCCGCAAGATGGGCGGCCTCACCGATTTCCAGGTCGGCCTGTACAACACGATTCCGTGGATGATCGCGATCGGCGCGATGTACGGCTTCGCGGTGCTGTCGTCGAAATGGAAGCATCCGCAGCGCTGGCTCGCGTTCGCGCTCGTGCTCGCCGCGTGCGGGCTGTTCGCGTCGACGTCGCACGATCCGGCCTGGTCGTTCGCGTCGATCTGCTTCGCCGCGCTCGGCTTCAAGGCCGCGGCGTCGCTGTTCTGGCCGATCCCGCAGGGCTATCTCGACACGCGCGTGGCCGCGGCCGTGATCGCGCTGATCAACTCGGTCGGCAACCTCGGCGGCTTCGTCGCGCCGACGGCCTTCGGCTATCTGAAGCAACATACGGGTTCGATCACGGGCGGGCTGTATGCGCTCGCGATCGCTTCGCTCGTCGCCGCCGTGGCCGCGCTGTTCGCGCGCACGCACCGGCGCAGCGATCCGCCGCGCGGCCTGCCGGCCGACACCGCCCTGACGAACGCATCGATGCTCCGCCATGCCGAACACTGACCGCCTGACCGTCGTCGTCTCGAACGCCGCCGACGCCGACCTCGCCACGTTTTCCCTCGCGGCCGACGGCACGCTCGCGCCGCTCGCCCGCTATCCCGCAGCCGACGTCGCGATGCCGATCGCCGTGCAGGCCGACCGCGCGCGGCTCTACGTCGCGACGCGCGGCGAACAGCCGACGATCGTCGCGTTCCGCGTCGTGCCGGCCACCGGCGCGCTCGTGCGCATCGGCGCGACCGCGATCGACGCGAGCCATGCGTACCTGTCGCTCGACCGCGGCGGCCGCTGGCTGCTCGGCGCGTCGTACGGCGGAAATTCGCTGAGCCTCTACGACGCCGCGCGCGTGCGCGACGGCGACGGCACGCCGCTGCAGGTCGTGGGCGGCATCGCGAACGCGCACTCGGTGATCGTGTCGCCGGACAACCGTTTCGCCTATGTCAGCTCGCTCGGCTCGGATCGCGTGTTCAGCTTCGCGCTGGTCGAGGACGCGGCCGGCCTGCGCGCGCTCGAACACGGCGAAACGCGCGTGCCGGCCGGGTTCGGCCCGCGCCACCTGCAGTTCGCGCGCGACGGCCGAGCGCTCGTCGTCGTCAGCGAATTCCAGGCCACGCTCGCCACGTTCGCGCGCGACCCCGATACCGGCCGGCTCGGCGAGGTGCACGTGAGTGCGCGCCATCCGGCCGTCGCCGAACTCGCGCCGGGCCATGCGCGGCCGCCCGCGCCCGCCGAGCCCTCCGTCTGGGCCGCCGACCTGCACCTGAGCCCCGACGAGCGTTTCGCCTACGTCAGCGAACGCACGTCGAGCCGCCTGCTCTGCTATCGCCGCACCGCAGACGGCACGTTCGAACCCGCGCATGCAACGGCCACCGAGACGCAACCGCGCGGGTTCGCGATCGACCCGTCGGGGCGCTGGCTCGTCGCGTGCGGCGAACAGTCGGAATACGTGTCGGTGTATGCGATCTCGCAGGACGATGGCGCGCTGTCGCCGCACGCACGCGTGCCGGGCGGGCGCGGCGCGAACTGGGTCGCGATCGTCTGAAGAAGGGATACGTGGGGCACGACTCGGCAGTCCCGCCACGCGGGCCGGCGCATGCCCGCGTTCAGCGCCGCTCGCTCGGCGCGACACCCGTCCAGCGCTTGAATGCGCGCGTGAAGTTCGCGCGATCCGTATAACCGACGCGCGCGGCGATCTCGTCCACCGGCAGCCGCGTCCCCTCGAGCAGCCGCAGCGCGTCGCGCAACCGGATCTCGTCGAGCAGCGCCGAATAGGTCGCACCGTATTCGGCGAGCTTGCGCTTGAGCGTACGCGCCGATACATGCAGCTCGCGCGCGACGTCGTCGACCGCCGGATAGCCGCCCTCGCCGCAGATCAGCAGGTTGCGCACGCGCTCGACGATGCTTTCCGCATAACCGAGCCGCGCGAGTTCGGCCTCGCACTGCTGCACGATCATCTGCGCGGTGTGCGCGTTCGCGGTGCCGATCGGTTCGTCGAGCAGCGCGGCATCGCAACGGATGCGGTTCGCGCTCGCGTCGAAATGGCAGCGCGGCAGCCGCGCGCGATAACGCTCGAACCACGGCGGCTCGGGCCATTCGAAATGGAGTTCGGCGCGCGACTGCAACGTGCGTCCCGGCACCGGATACAGCAGAGAATTGAACAGGATCGCCGTCTCGACCAGGAAGTTCTCGACCGCGAACTGCCGCAGCCGGCCGAGCGGAAACGCTTCGAGCACGTCGATGTCGACGGTCCCGTCGAGCCGCGCGAGCCGCACCGAGAAGAACGGCACGCGCGTCGGCAGGTAGCGGATGCCGAGCGAGATCGCCTCGCCGAGCGTCGCGCAGCTCATCAGCCCGAAGCCGATCAGTCCCGCTTTCGTCAGGCTGCTGCGCAGGCCAATCTCGATCGCGATCGACGGATCGTCCGTCGCGTCGAGCAGGTTGAACACGATCGCCGCCTGTTGCAGCGGCGTGATGCGCGCATCGGGCTGCGCGAGCCGGTCGCGCTCGACACCCGAGCCCGCGAGAATGCGGCCGCCGTCGATACCGCGTTCCTCGGCCAGCATCAGCATGAACAGCGCATACGCGGACGACACCGTCGCCTTGTTCAACTGGCGCGCGGCATCCGGGACGGACAGGGTCATGTGGAGGACTCCGGAGCGGTTTCGGCGGATTGTAGCGCCGCTGGCCCGCAATGACACCGGGGCAAGACTCTAGCCGCGCCGGCCGGCCAACGTGGCCCGAAATGACACCGCCATTGGCACCCGCGGCCCTCGCGGGCGGCCCGGTGCGCGCCTATGCTTGTCACATCGGCATAACGCCCCACTCTTTCCGCAGGAATCCGGTCGATGAGCCAACCCGCACGAACCGCCTTTCGCCACGACGCGGACAAGGTCGCGTACGTCCGCCGCGAGGTCAACGCCGCGAGCGACGCGATCCGCGCGCGCTTTCCGCTGCTCGACAACCAGAACCTCGTCGGCGCGACCGTGATGGCCGTGTCGGTGAGCGCGATGCTCGCGATCGCCTGGCTGTATGCGCGCGGGGCGATCGCGTGGTACGTCGCGCTGCCGCTCGCCGCGTTCGTCACGTCGCTGATCCACGAGCTCGAGCACGACCTGATCCACCTGATGTACTTCAAGAAGACGCCGTGGGCCTATCACCTGATGATGGCGCTGTGCTGGCTCACGCGGCCCGGCACGATCAACCCGTGGACGCGGCGGCGCATGCACCTGCATCACCACAAGGTGTCGGGCGGCGAATCGGATCTCGAGGAATTCGGCATCACCAACGGCGAGCGCTGGGGCGTGAAGCGCCTGCTGATGATCGCCGACGGCATGCTCGCCGTCGTGCTGCGGCCGGCCGCGATGCGCCGCAAGGTGAAGCAGTACGTGGCAGCGCAACCGGTGCAGGACCCGTCCGAACGCATGCAGTTGCGCGTCGAGCAGGTGTCGTCGTACATGCCGGTCGGTCACGTGTATTACGTGCTGTGGCATGCGTTCATCGTCTATCACGCCGGCCTGTTCGCGCTGCATGCGTTCGGCTACGCGGTGACGGTGCCGGCCATCGTCGCGCGCGCGATGAGCGTCGTCGATTTCCTGGCCGTGGTGTGGCTCGGGCCGAACTTCGTGCGCAGCTTCTGCATCAACTTCGTCAGCTCGAACATGCATTACTTCGGCGATATCGATTCACGCAACGTGATCCAGCAGACGCAGGTGCTCAACCCGTGGTGGATGCTGCCGTTCCAGCTGTTCTGCTTCAACTTCGGCAGCACGCATGCGATCCATCACTTCGTGGTGCGCGACCCGTTCTACATTCGCCAGCTGACCGCGCGCACCGCGCATGCGGCGCTGCGTGAAGTCGGCGTGCGCTTCAACGACGTCGGCACCTTCGCGCGAGCGAATCGCTGGGGCCCGTATCGACCGTCGCGCCGCGCTCGCCACGCGCAAGCCGACGCGTGATGTAAAACCCGCGCCGCGCCGGCTCAGCCGCCGATCGGCGGCATCGGCCCCTGCCCGCGGATCCACGACCAGTTCGCGAGCTCGGCCATTTCCTTGTCGCCGCGGCTGTCGCCGTACGCGAACAGCTGTTTCGGCGGCCGGCTGCCCCACCACCCGCGCAGCCGCACGACCTTCTGCGGCCCCCAGCAGTTTTCGCCGTCGAGCCGGCCGGCAAACGTGCCGCGCTCGAACGCGAGCCGCGTCGCGAGCACCGCATCGAAGCCGGCCGTCTTCGCCCACTTCTCCAGGTACAGCGACGGCGACGCGCTCACCAGCACGACTTCGTGCCCGCGTGCCCGGTGCTCGCGAATGCGTTCGAGCATTTCCGGACGCACGAGGCCCGGCAGGTAGGTGTCGACGAACGTACGCGCCTGCGCATCGAGCGCGTCCTCGCGCACGGGCCCGAACGCGAACGACGCGAACTTCGCTTTCGCATCGCCACGCGACAGCAGCCCGGCCTTCATCGCGACGATCCACGGCAGCGCACGGAGCCCGGCCCATGCGAAGCGCGGCGTGCCGACCGCATAGCGGACGAAATGGCGAAAGCTGTCGGTCGTCGTGATGGTGCCATCGAAATCGAATGCGGCAACGATGCGGTCGGTCATGGAGAATCGGCGGGAAAGCAATGAGATGCCCGGGAAGATAGCAGACTCGCGCCGGTGCACGTGAAATGGCGTGACGCGGCGTGGCCCGCGCAGCGAACGCGCGCGCCGCGGCGCGCGCATCCGTGGCCTTCGCGCCGTTCGCTCAGCGCTGCGGCCGCGCCGCCAGCGCCGCCGGCAGCACGACGTTCATCAGGTGATCGGCGCGCGACAGCAGATCGGTCACGCGCTCGTCGAGCCCGCGCAATTGCGCGGGTTGCATGCGGATCTGCTGCACCGCCTGCCCGACGATGTTGCGGCGGTCGAACAGCGTGCGCTCGATGCCCGCATCGTCCGGTGCGCGCACGACGTCCGACACCGCGCTCAGCGCCGCGAGCACGACGACGAGATTTTCTTCCGCATGGCGAACCTTCGCGGCGAGTTCCTCGGTGCGGCGCGGAAAGAAGCCGAGCGACTGCTTGAGCGCACCGAGCGCCGCCCGGTAGTCGACATGGCCCGCCGCCCCGCCGAACCAGCGTTCGAACATGCCGGCCTTGCGCGTCGCCTGCGCGAGCATGCCGGCCATCATGTCGGCCGCGCCGAGTTCGTTGAATTCGCGCGTGGCGGCCGCGACGGCTTCGACGAGGTTGCCCGCCGTCTCCAGCGCGCCGTCGCCGATCGTCGCGACCGTCGTGAGCTTCAGCGGCACCAGTTGCCGGATGTGCCGCTCGATGCGCGGCGCGTAGTCGGGATAGAGATTCGGGAAGCTGGCCTGCGCGGCGCGGAAGCACGCTTCGAGCTGCGGATGGTTCGATTCGCCGAACACCGCGCGGCCGACCGCCTCGGCCGGCGCGGTGCGCACGGGCCTGTCGGGCGCCGGCCCGAAGTCGAGCGCCTGCGGTGCCGGCCGCTCGGGCGCGCGTGCGCCCTGCGTCGCGGCCGCGGGCGGCGCGTCGAACGCAAGACGCCCGGGCGTGCGCTCGGGCGTCGTATCGAACTCGAGCCGCTTCGGCTCGTCGGACGGATTCGTCATCGCTGCTTCCTGCCCGGCGCGGCGGTGTCCCGCCGGCCGGACTGCCGCCAGTCAGACCGCGCCGCCGTACGCGCGCACGAAGTCGCCCAGGCCGCGGTTGTAGCCGGCGCCGACCGCCTTGAACATGAAGTGGCCGTCGCGGCGATAGAAGCTGCCCACCTGCACCGACGTCTCCATCGAGAAGTCTTCCTCGAGTGCGTACTTCGCGATCACCGCGCCCGACACCTCGTCGGCGATCTGGATGTAGCTGTTGCGCACCTGGCCGAAATTCTGGCGACGCGCTTCGGCCTGGTCGATCGTCACGACCACCGAGATTTCCTCGATATCCGCGGCGAGCTTCGTCACGTCGATGAAGATCACTTCGTCGTCGCCGCCGCCGCTGCCCGTGCGGTTGTCGCCGCTGTGCACGACACCCAGGCACTTCGACGCGGGCATCCCGCGCTTCGGGAAATCGTCGCCCGGCTGGATGAAGGTTTCCTTGCGCTCCATCGTGCGCACTTCGCTGTTGTAGAACACGAAATGCTGATCCGAGATCAGCTTCGGATTGCTCTGCGCGTCGTACTTGCACAGGAACACCGACACGTCGAGATCGAAATCCGTGCCCGTGTCCGTCGCGTTCGCGTCCCAACCGAGACCGATGCGGAATTTCTGCGTGCCGGGCGCTTCCTTCGACAGGTTGACGCGACCGCCTTTCGACAAATTGATCATCTGAACCTCTTCTGCTGGAACCGCCGTTGCGCCGGCGGCAATGCCGGGCCGCCCTGCGCGGCCCCCTCGTTGATGGTTTGCGTGCCGCGTGCGGCGCGTGCTTATTCGCCGGCCACCGCGGTGCGGTCTTCCTTGCGCTGCACGACGATCGACGACCACACGGCCGCGGCGATCATCGCCGCGCCGACCAGGCCCGTGATGACCTCGGGCACCTCGAACTTCACGCCGAGGAACATGATCGTTGCGAGCGCACCGATCGCCCAGAACGCGCCGTGCTCGAGATAGCGATATTGCGCGAGCGTGCCCTTCTTCAGCAGCACGAGCGTCATCTCCCGGATATAGGCCGCGCCGACGCCGAGGCCGAGCGCGATCAGGAAGATGTTGTTCGACAGCGCGAATGCGCCGATCACGCCGTCGAAGCTGAACGACGAATCGAGCACCTCGAGATACATGAAACCCGCGACGCCTTCGCGCACCACGCGCGTGCCCGTTTCCTCGCCGCCGATCAGGTCGCCGATGCCGTGCGCGATCACGAAGCTGATCACGCCGAACGCGCCCGCCAGCAGGAAGGCGACCTGTTCCGCCGACGGCACGTAGAACGACGCGACGATCACGATCGCGAGCGTCAGCGCCACTTCCAGCGCGGTGATGCGGCCGAGATGGCGCATCGGGCCCTCGAGGAAGCCGATCCAGTGCTCGTCCTTCTCGGTGTCGAGCATGAACTTGAAGAACACCATCAGCAGGAACGCGCCGCCGAACGCCGACACCTGGTGATGCGCGGAAGTCAGGATCGCCGCGTACTTCTCCGGCGACTCGATCGCGAGCGTCAGCGCATCCCACATGCCGATGTGGCCGATCACCGCGACGATCAGCAGCGGGAACACGAGCCGCATGCCGAACACGGCGACCGGCAGGCCGAACACCATGAAGCGGTTGCGCCACTTCTCCGACCAGTTCTTGAGCACGGAGGCGTTGACGACCGCGTTGTCGAGCGACAACGAGATTTCGAGCACGCACAGGACCGCGACGATCAGCATGTCTTTCACGCCGCCGAGGAAATACGCGGCGACCAGTGCGAGCGCCGTGAGCGACAGCGGGATCTTGAAGTCTTTCAACATGATGTGGAGTTTCGAGTTTCGTGAAAAATGACGTGCGGGCCGCGCTTACTTCGCGCGCACCCAGTCGCAGAATTCCTGCGTGATCAACTGTTCGTAGATCTGTTCGTCGCTGATGTCGAGCGATTCGAGATGCAGGAAGCCGACGTTCGGCATCTCTTCCGCGATTTCCGCGAGGAAGCCGAATTCGCTCGGGTCGCCGACGCCGACGAGCGACCAGTACAGCGGGTAGTGCTGCGACTCGGCCAGCAACTGGCGCACGCGCTTGCGATCGTTCTTCGGGTTCTGCCCGTCGGTGACGAACAGCACCCATGCGGGTAGATGGCCGTTCACCGGCGCGGAAGCCGCCGGTGCCGGCGTCTCGTCCGCGCCGCCAAACAGCCGGCTCAGGAAGCCGCGCTTCTCTTCGCGTTGCGGCGACGGCTGAGGCGCGCGGAAGAAGAAGTCGACGATGTCGTTCATCACCGGCGCGTACTGCGTGCCGCCCCATTTGTCGATCCGCGCTTCGAGCACGTGGTCGGAAATGTACGAGCCGTAGTTGTCCGGCGTCGCGGTCGGCAGCCGGTTGTAGCCTTCGGTGAAGGTCCACGTGTCGACTTCGCCGTTGTCGTCGAACTTCAGTGCGATGCCGAGGATCCGGTCGTGCGTCTCCTGGATCACGCCCGACTGGTAGAGCGGCTTCGCGGAGCCGGAGATGTCGAGCGCCGCGCCGACGCGCACGACGGGCGGCTTCAGGATCTGGCGTTTTTCGAGGACGATCGCGACCTTCGCCGCGCGTTTCTCAAGCGTAATCATGCGGTGTTCTCTCAGTTCTCTCAGTTGTGCTTCGGAGCGAATCGGGTGATCAGGTCCTGTTCGAGCTGGCGCAGGCGCGGCGCGTCCTGCTCGCGCTGGCGCTTGCCGTCGGCGATGATCTGCGTGATGTCGTCGAATGCGCCGAACAGCTGCTGCTGCGCGTATTCGAACGTGTCGGTCGAGATCACCGGGCGCTGGCCGAGCTTCGCGACTTCCTGCGCGTTCTGGCGGTTCAGGTCGGCCTGCGCGCGGATCGCCTCGTCGGCCGCGTCGTACGTCGCGTTCGCGAGCGCCGCCGCGCGCTTCGTGCTGAGCTGCTCGAGGTAGAGCGCGAACGCATTGGTCCACGCGGGGATCAGCACGGTCTTGATCGTCATGAACTTCGACGTCAGCGTGCGTTTCTGGTCCTGCTCCATGCGGATCTGCGGCGCGAGCTGCTTCGACATCAGCATCGCGCGGTCGAGGTCGTCGAGCTTGCTTTCGAGCGCGTCGACCTTGCGCTTCACGTCGAGCAGGCGTTGTGCCGCGAACGCGTCGTCCGCCGGCTGCTGGCCGGCCGCGAGATGCGCACGCAGCGTCGCGAGCGCCGTTTCGCCGTGCGCCTTCGACTGCGCGAGCTCCTGGTGCAGCGCGTAGTTGTCGTTGTACATCCGCTCGAGCTCGTCGATGCCGGCCTTCTGGCGCCGCGCATGGCTCTCGAGCTCGACGACGAGCGTGTCCATCCGCTTGCTCACCGATTCGTATTGCGACAGCAGCTTCTCCTTGGTCGAGCGAAACAGCCGCGTGACCTGCGTAAGCAGCCCGCCCTTGTCGGCGCCGCGCGGATCGAGCCCCTTCGCGGTCGCGATCAGTTCGTTGAGCTTGTCACCGAACTGGTCGGCATCCGACGCGCGGACGCTCGCGAGAATCTGCTGGGAAAAAGCGGCGATTCGCGTGCCCTGCGTCGCGCCGAGCTGGTCGATCTCGTCGACGGTGATCAGGCGGACATTCTCCGCCGGGCGCGCGGCCGGCACGGTGACGGCGGCGGCAGGCACGGCGACGGGTGACGAAGACGGGGTGGAAGGACGATCGCTGACCGCATCGGAGTTCTTGTCATCGAATAGCGGCTTCATGTGGCTACCACGTTTCCTTTTCTGCTTTCTGCTGCGTGTTGTCGTGCGCGCGTGGCGCGCATCCGCGATTGCCGCCGTGCTCTCTCACGGGCGGCAGACGGACAATAAATGGCCCGAGCGCCTTGCGTCAAGGGAAGGAATTCTTTCAATTTCCATTCATTTTGTAAGGTGGCGAACGGACGTCATGCAGGAGCGCCGCCGCTCCTGCCGCGATGCGGGCTGGCCACGCGAGATTCGGACGCGCCGAAACTTACATGTCGGATCAATGCGAAAGAGAAATGAAACCGCCTGTTTGAGCGGGTTTCAGACGGCGCACACACGCGGCCAAGCCCCTCGCGGGCATCGATCGCGCATTACCGATCCCGCACGCGACTCATCCCGAGCCTGGGCAGGATGAACGGCACCGATCGGTCACGAATCGTAAAATCCCATCGTCCGTCGATGTCCACGAACGTCGCGCTGAAATGCCGGTCGTCGGCCCACGCGAGGTCGTCCAGATGGCACGACGCATACATCGCGCCGACCGTGCGCCGCGCGATTTCCTTCAATGGATCCTTCGACACGAGCGTGAACGTGACGGCCTCCTCGAACAGGCAGTCGTAGTCGGTGACGAGCAGATAAGCGGCCGGCGTCTCGAACTGGCGAAGCAGTACGTAACCGGAAACCGTGAGGCCGGAGCGCTCGCCGTTCACGAGCACGGCGGTACGCGACGGCCACGTTTCGTACGGACCGTCGTGCGTTTCGAGCGCGAAACGCTCGATCGGCTTCATCGCCGGGCCGGTTGGCCGAGATCGTGTGCCGGAAGCATCGGCGCGTCAGTTCGCGGCCTTGCGGTACAACGCGACATATCCCGCGAGAATCAGCAGCAGCGCCCCGCTGACGCGGTTCAGCCACTTCTCGCCGGCCGCTTTCCACACGCGCACCGAGTGCACGCCGAGCAGCGCGTAGCCGGTCATCCCGACGACGTCGATCGCGACGATCGTCGCTGCGAGGATCGCGTACTGCGGCGCGATCGCGTGCGACCGGTCGACGAACTGCGGCAGCAGCGCGGACATGAACAGGTAATACTTCGGGTTGCTCATTGCGACGAAAAAACTCTTCAGGAACGCGGTCCGGCGATCGGGCATCGCCTGATCGACTGCCTGCGCGGCAGCACGACCGCCGGACGAGAGCAGCATCCGCACACCGACATAGGCGAGCCACGCGGCACCGGCCAGCTTCAGCGTGACGAACGCCGTTTCCGATGCTTCGAGCAGCATCCCGAGACCGAACCCGACCAGCGCGACCATCACGACATCGGCGGTGACTGCGCCGAGCATGCCGACCAGTGCGTGACGCAATCCGTACCGTGAGCCGTTGCTCATCGCGAGCAACACCGTCGGGCCGGGCGTCGCGACGCCGACGGAAAGGATCAGGGCAAAAGCGAGCAAGGCGGACAGCGACATGGCGTGGTGTTCCTTCTGAAGGGAGCTTGCGAACGGGATGGCGTCGCCGTCTTCGGCCGCGCGGGCCGCTGCCGGCACGCGCGAATCATGACGACGCATTCGAACGGCCGATGATCGCATGTTCGCCCCGGGATCCGCTCGGCGGTTGCGTGGCGTCGATCCCGGCGGGGGACCGCTACGATCTCGGTGCGCGTTATGCGACGGCGCTGTTCGGCAGGAAGACGACGTTCCGAGCGGCCGTGCGCAACGTCACGAACAAGTCGTACTGGTCGTCGACGACCGGCGGGTACCTGACACAGGGCGATCCGCGGTCGGTGTGGCTGTCGATGACGACGGATTTTTGACGATTGCGGAAGGGAGTGGCGGGCTGCCGCCAGAGTTTGCTATACTCTCGGTCTTCCGGAGAGATGGATGAGTGGTTTAAGTCGCACGCCTGGAAAGCGTGTATAGGTTAATCGCCTATCGGGGGTTCGAATCCCCCTCTCTCCGCCAGGATGTCAGCAAAAACGGGCCGCTCGGCCCGTTTTTCGTTTCTGCACGCCCAAGCGCCCGACAATCGTCGCTGCGCCGACATGCCCGCCATCATGCGCTTCGCATCGACTTCCGCCTTCAGGCATCGGGCAAGCGGGTCGGCCATGCAGTTCAATACTGCGACTCATCGCTTCATCGTTTTTCTCGACGCGACGACAGCGCCATTCAATCCATCGTTCCGAACTCGATAACGATCGCATTTCGGCATCGCCGACAAGGATGCCGACTCGTTTTTCATCCCGCGTCGACTGTCCGCCACTGCGCGAAAATCTGCGTGCGCAGTTCATGACCATGATGCAAGCGAACATGGCGCATTCGCCCGCCATGAACGGAAATGCATTCGCCGGCCCGGGAATGATGATGGCCATGGGCTTTGCGAATCAGGTCATCGACACGGCGGTTTCGCCGGCACCCATCGCACATCGCCCCCCGAACCCCGCTCGCTAAAGATGTGTATTCTTCTGACGATATCCGAGGTTTCAGCTCCGCGAGTCAGATCCATGCGATTCAATCCAGGGTTCGCCATGACGATTGTCGCTTCGACGATGCTGTCAGCTTGCGCAACGGCATTTTCGCCGCCGTCGATCACCACCACCGTCGCGGTGACCTCTCCCCCGCCGGTCGACAAGGCGCTGCGCGACGGCGGATCGTCCACCGACCTGTCGGTCATCGGTCAGCCTGCATCCCCGTTTCGCACGCTGCTTTCCGTTCGCGAGTGCGCTGCCGGCAAATGCGCGGCGGGAATCGCCATGCCGACGCTCGCGGTCACGGTTCAACGCGTGTCCGAAGGACAGGCGGCGATACGCTTCTCGGTCAGCGGAGAGATCGGCAGCAGCCAGACGCTGAAATCGCAAACCGGGAACGCCGCGTCGGAAGTGACGATGTCGATCCCGTCGAGCGCGACACCGATCAACGATCGCTTTGCCGTTGACCGGGTCGCGACGATCAAGGTCGGCGAGTTTCGCCACGTGGCACTGCCGCATGGCATCCGTGCGTATGTGTGCGTCGCGATACCGAACGCCAAGGGCATGACGGACGGAAGCTGCGATTTCAGCCGGGTACAGACGACCAAGGGCGCCGAGCTCGGCATTTCCGCGCTCTGACCCGCCCGTCACGGCGCCGGCACTGGCTGCCCCGGCACGCGAGCATGCCGAACGACACCCGCGTCACGGATGCCGGATGTAATCCACCAGCGCCCGCGTATAGTCATCCGGCTTACGATCGAACAGACTCACGACGATCGCCACCGCGAACCCCGCCGGCACCCCGAACACGCCCGAACTGATCGACTCGATCCCGAACCACGTGCGCCCCGCGAATCCCGTCAGCTGCGTGAAGTACGGATAGGTCGACACGATGTAGTACACGCACACCGCGAGCCCGGTCACCATCCCGGCGATCGCACCGCGCGTCGTCGTGCGCTTCCAGAACACGCCGAGCACCAGCACCGGAAAAAAGCTCGAGGCCGCCAGCGAGAACGCAGCGCCGACGAGAAACAGGATCTTCCCCGTATTGAGCGACGCGACATACGACGCGAACAGGGCGACGCCGAGCAGCAGCACCTTCGAGATCGTCACGCGCCGCTGGCTCGATGCGTCGGGCGCGACCATGCAGTAGTAGACGTCGTGCGACAGCGCGTTGGCGATCGTCAGCAGCAGCCCGTCCGCGGTCGACAGCGCCGCGGCAAGCGCACCGGCCGCGATCAGTCCCGACACGACGTACGGTAGCCCGGCAATCTCCGGCGCGGCCAGTACGACCATGTCCGGCTGCATCTGGATTTCCGACCAGTGCACGATGCCATCGCGAATCACCTCGACGACGCTGATCAGGTCGGGCTCGAAGTGATGCCATTGCGTGACCCACGCCGGCAATTCGGCGAACGGCCGCCCGACGAGGTTCGCGAGGATCTCGTACTTGATCAGCACCGCGAGCACCGGCACGCTGAGGTAGAACAGCGCGATGAAGAACAGGGTCCACCCGACCGAGCGCCGCGCCGACGCGACCGACGTGGTCGTGTTGTAACGCGTCAGGATGTGCGGCAGGCTCGCGGTGCCGAGCGACAGGCACAGCAGCAGCGCGAGGAAGTTCCGCTCGCGCGGCTTGCGCTCGTCATCGCTCGCGGCGGGAAACGGTTCGTGCATCGGCACGGGCGGCTCGGCACGGGCCAGCAGGTCGTCACGCGCCTGCGTCCACGCGACCCGCGCCGCCGCCGGATCGCGCGGAAAGTCCGCCAGCTCGCGCTCGCGCTGGCTGATCTCGCGCAGCGGTCCGTTGTGGCGCCGCAGGTCGGCCAACTGGTCGGCGAGATGCCGGCGTGCATCCGCATACGACGAAGGCAGCCGGTCGAGCCGCGTCTGGATGTCCGCGGCTTGTCGTCGATATGCGTCGCGCACCTGCTGTTCGTCGGACGCATCGCGCACCTGCGCCTCGCGCGCCGCGACGCGCTCCATCAGCTTGCCGTAGCTGAACTGCGGCACCGGGCCGAGCCCGTTCTTCATCGCGATCAGCGACACCGGAATCAGGATCGCGCTGATCAGGATGATGTACTGCGCGACCTGCGTCCAGGTGACCGCGCGCATCCCGCCGAGAAACGAGCATACGAGAATGCCCGCGAGCCCGCAGAAGATCCCGATCGCGAAATCGACGCCAATGAAGCGCGTCGCGATCAGGCCGATCCCCTGGATCTGCGCGACCAGGTACACGAACGAACACAGGATCGCCGCGCCGGCCGCGAGCGCACGCACGGCCGTGCTCGAAAAGCGCGTACCGAGAAAATCGGGAATCGTGTAGCGCGCGAGCTTGCGCACATAAGGCGCAAGCAGGAACGCCACGAGGCAGAACCCGCCCGTCCAGCCCATCACGTACGCGAGCGCATCGTAGCCGGTCGTATAGAGCGAGCCGGCCAGGCCGATGAACGACGCGGCCGACAGCCAGTCGGCCGCCGTCGCCATCCCGTTGAACGCGGACGGCACGCGCCGCCCGGCCACGTAGTATTCGACGAGATCGGACGTGCGCGACAGCAGCCCGATCACCGCGTACACCGCGATCGGCACGAACAGGAACACGTAGCCGATCCAGACGCCGGAGCCGGTGGCGCGCTCGATCCGCCACATCAGCAGCACGAATCCGAGAAACCCCAGCGTGTAGAGCGCATACGCGCGGATCAGTCGATGCGTCAGCATGAATCAGCGCCCGCCGTTCGGATGGCCGGTACGCGCCGCATGATCGTCGTACGCGCGGCGCAGCGTGCGGTCGGCGCGCTGCATCAGCCCGATATACGCGACGATCAGCACGAGATACACGAGAATCGCGCCCTGCGCACCGACGTAGAACGGCAGGCTGAACCCGGCGAAGCGCACGCTCGCGAGCGCGGGCCCGAAGAACGGCACGATGAACGACACGGCGAAACCGATCGCCATCAGCACCGCGATCAGCGCGACATTGAAGCGCCAGTAGCGTGCGTGGGCACGCGCGAGCGGCTCGGGAACGGGCGGTGGCGCGGCAGGCGCGGATCGGGTCGGAACGGTCATGCCGTTATGTAACAAAAAGCCCCTGCGCGGGCAATCGGGATTGCCGCGCAGGGGCTCGTGCGCGTGATGCGCAACCGGTACGGTCAGCGCACTTCGGCGAGCTGCTCGAGGATGGCCGGGTTCTCGAGCGTGGACGTGTCCTGCGTGATCGCTTCGCCCTTGGCGAGCGAGCGCAGCAGGCGCCGCATGATCTTGCCCGAGCGCGTCTTCGGCAGGTTGTCGCCGAAGCGGATGTCCTTCGGCTTCGCGATCGGCCCGATCTGCTTGCCGACCCAGTCGCGCAGCGTCTTGGCGAGCGCCGCGGCCTCCTCGCCTTCCGGACGCGCACGCTTGAGCACCACGAACGCGACCACCGCCTCGCCCGTCGTGTCGTCAGGACGGCCGACCACGGCCGCCTCGGCCACCAGCTCGTGCGAGACCAGCGCCGATTCGATCTCCATCGTGCCGAGCCGGTGGCCCGACACGTTCAGCACGTCGTCGATCCGGCCCATGATCGTGAAGTAGCCGGTGTCCTTGTCGCGCACGGTGCCGTCGCCGGCGAGGTACAGCGTGCCGCCGAGTTCTTCCGGGTAGTAGCTCTTCTTGAAGCGTTCCGGGTCGCCCCAGATCGTGCGGATCATCGCCGGCCACGGGCGCTTGACGACGAGAATGCCGCCTTGCCCGTTCGGCACGTCCTGGCCGGTTTCGTCGACCACCGCGGCCATGATGCCCGGCAGCGGCAGCGTGCACGAACCGGGCACGGTCGGCGTCGCGCCCGGCAGCGGCGTGATCATGTGGCCGCCCGTCTCGGTCTGCCACCACGTATCGACGATCGGGCAGCGCTCCTGGCCGACGTGCTTGTGATACCACATCCACGCTTCCGGATTGATCGGCTCGCCGACCGTGCCGATGATGCGCAGGCTCGACAGGTCGTAGCTCTTCGGATGCACCTTGTCGTCGGCCTCGGCGGCCTTGATCAGCGAACGGATCGCCGTCGGCGCGGTGTAGAACACGCTGACCTTGTGGTCGCCGATCATCTTCCAGAAGCGGCCGGCGTCCGGCCAGGTCGGCACGCCCTCGAACACGACCTGCGTGCCGCCGCAGGCGAGCGGGCCGTACGTGATGTACGTGTGGCCGGTGACCCAGCCGATGTCGGCCGTGCACCAGAACACGTCGGTGGGCTTCCAGTCGAAGGTCCACTTCATCGTCTGCGCGGCCCACAGCAGGTAGCCGCCGGTGCTGTGCTGCACGCCCTTCGGCTTGCCGGTCGAGCCCGACGTATACAGGATGAACAGCGGATGCTCGGCGCTCACCCATTCCGGCTCGCAGGTGTCGGATTCGGCGGCCGTCAGTTCGTGCATCCACAGGTCGCGGTCGGCATGCCAGTCGATCTTGCCGCCGGTGCGGCGATAGACGATCACGCTCTTCACCGCTTCGCAGCCGCCCAGCGCGAGCGCCTCGTCGGCGATGCTCTTGAGCGGCAGCGTCTTGCCGCCGCGTGCCTGCTCGTCGGCCGTGATCAGCGCCGTCGCGCCGACGTCGACGAGCCGCTCGTTCAGCGACTTCGCGGAGAAGCCGCCGAACACGACCGAGTGGGTCGCGCCGATGCGCGCGCAGGCCTGCATCGCGACGATGCCTTCGATCGACATCGGGATATAGATGACGACGCGGTCGCCCTTGCCGATGCCGCGCTTCTTCAGCGCATTCGCGAAACGCGACACGCGGGCGAGGAGATCCGCATAGGTGACGCGCGTGACGGTGCCGTCGTCGGCTTCGAAGATCACCGCGACGCGCTCGCCGTTGCCGGCTTCGACGTGACGGTCGAGGCAGTTGTACGACGCGTTGAGCTCGCCGTCGTCGAACCACTTGTAGAACGGCGCGTTGGACTCGTCGAGCACTTTGGTGAACGGCTTGTGCCACGCGAGGCCCTCGCGCGCGAGGCGCGCCCAGAAGCCTTCGTAATCGCGCTCGGCCTCGGCGACGAGCGCCCGATAGGCCGGCATGCCGGAAATGGTCGCCGCCTGCTCGAGCGCCGCGGGCGGCGCAAACTGGCGGGTTTCGTGAAGAACCGATTCAATCGCAGACATCGACTACCCCTTGGTGAACATGAATCCTCTGCATGGCGGCGCGATCGTGCACGCCGCGCGTCTTGGCCGGCGCATGCGCGCCGCTGTCTCCTACCCACCATCCGCGCACGGTCCGAAGGCCGCTGCGCGATGCTGCGCCGCACCACGTCGCCCGATGGCGACCGGGCGACCCGACAGTGTCCACAATAAGCGCTCCAACTTACCCGTCACTTACGCGGCACGGCCGTTTCGCCCGCCGGGCGGCGCCGCTTGCAGCTTTACGCTGTAACGAGCGCGACCCTACAATCCTAACTGAACTCGCCTTCCGGATTCCAGCTTGAATCGCTATGCTTTCTTTCTCGTTCTGTCGATGCTGTTCGTCGGCAGCAATGTCGGTATCGGCAAATCGATCGTCGTCTTCGTTCCCGTCGCCATCCTCGCCACGCTGCGCTTCGTGATTGCGATCGCCGTGCTGTGGCCGCTGTTCAGCCCGGTGAAGATGCGCACCGTCAAGCGCGGCGAATGGCTGAACCTGTTCTTGCAGGCGTTCTTCGGCACCTTCATGTTCACGCTGCTGATGCTGAACGGCGTGCAGCGCACGAGCGCGGTCGCGGCCGGCGTGATCACCAGCACGATTCCGGCGATCGTCGCGCTGTTCGCGTGGCTGATCCTGCGTGAAAAACCGAACGGCCGTGCGCTCGTGTCGATCGCGCTCGCGATCGCCGGCGTCGTGACGATCAACCTCGCGAACGGCAGCGCCGCCGGGCACGGCGCATCGTCGTCGCTGACCGGCAACCTGCTGATCCTCGGCGCGGTGTGCTGCGAATCGATCTACGTGATCCTGTCGCGCCGCCTCACGCAGACGCTCGCGCCGATCGACATCTGCGCGTACACGCACCTGTTCGGCCTGTGCCTGATGCTGCCGCTCGGCGCGACGGCCATGTGGCATTTCGATTACGCGAGCGTGCCGGCCGGCACCTGGGCGCTCGTCGTCTGGTACGGCCTGTCGGCCAGCATCTTCTCGTTCTGGCTGTGGATGAAAGGCATCCGGCACGTGCCGGGCAGCCTCGCGGGCGTGTTCAGCGCGGTGCTGCCGGTCGCCGCAGCCGCGTATGGCATCGCGTTCCTCGGCGAGCGGCCGACCCTCGCCCACGGCATTGCGCTCGCGTGCGTCGTCACCGGCATCGTGCTCGCAAGCCTGCGCGTGAAACGCGTGCCCGCCGCCGCGTCCTGATCCGTCCCCGGCTGTGCCGGCGCGTCACTGCAGTCGCGCCGGCCGACGCGTTACAATAGCGCGCCTTTTCAAGATTACCCCCGATACCTGCGCACCGCGCCCGACTCTCCACCATGTCCGCCCCGCATTCGCCCGGCCGCCCCGCCCGTCGCCCGCTTCGCCCGCTTCCCGCGCTGATTTTCATGAGCCGCTGGCTCCAGGTTCCGCTTTACCTCGGCCTGATCGTCGCGCAGGCCGTCTACGTGTTCCTGTTCCTGAAGGAAGTCTGGCACCTGCTGTCGCATGCGACCAGCCTCGACGAAATCAGCGTGATGCTCGCGGTGCTCGGCCTGATCGACGTGGTGATGATCTCGAACCTGCTGATCATGGTGATCGTCGGCGGTTACGAAACGTTCGTGTCGCGCCTCGGCATCGAGGGCCACCCCGACGAGCCCGAATGGCTCGACCACGTGAACGCGGGCGTGCTGAAGGTCAAGCTGTCGATGGCGCTGATCAGCATTTCGTCGATCCACCTGCTGAAGACGTTCATCAACCCCGACCAGCACACGATGCACGCGATCATGTGGCAGGTGATCATCCACGTGTCGTTCCTGGTGTCGGCGCTCGTGATGGCGTGGGTCGACCGCCTGACGACGCACACGCACCCGGCCCATTTCCACGAGACGCACGCGCCGCACGCGAGCGCCGTGCCCGCGTCCCGCAAGCCGGCCGAAGCAGCCGCCAACGCATAAACGCATTCCCCACTGTCCCCACAGAGTCTCAGCCATGACCGTCATCAAACAGGAAGACCTGATCCAGAGCATCGCGGATTCGCTGCAGTACATCAGCTACTACCACCCGCTCGACTACATCCAGGCCCTCGGCCGCGCATACGAGCTGGAAGAAAGCCCGGCCGCGAAGGATGCGATCGCGCAGATCCTCACGAACAGCCGCATGTGCGCGGAAGGCAAGCGTCCGATCTGCCAGGACACCGGCATCGTCACGATCTTCGTGAAGGTCGGCATGGACGTGCGCTGGGACGGCGCGACGATGGGCCTCACCGACATGATCAACGAAGGCGTGCGCCGCGGTTACACGCACCCGGACAACGTGCTGCGCGCGTCGATCGTCAATCCGCCGGAAGGCGCCCGCAAGAACACGAAGGACAACACGCCGGCCGTGATCCACTACGAGATCGTGCCGGGCGACAAGGTCGACGTGCAGGTCGCGGCGAAGGGCGGCGGCTCGGAGAACAAGTCGAAGTTCGTGATGCTGAACCCGTCCGACTCGATCGTCGACTGGGTGCTGAAGACGGTCCCGACGATGGGCGCGGGCTGGTGCCCGCCGGGCATGCTCGGGATCGGCATCGGCGGCACCGCCGAGAAGGCGATGCTGATGGCGAAGGAATCGCTGATGGAGCCGATCGACATCCAGGAAATCATCGCGCGCGGCCCGAAGGACTGGGTCGAGGAACTGCGTGTCGAACTGCACGAGAAGGTCAACGCTCTCGGCATCGGCGCCCAGGGCCTCGGTGGCCTCGCAACGGTGCTCGACGTGAAGATCATGGCGGCACCGACGCACGCGGCATCGAAGCCGGTCGCGCTGATCCCGAACTGCGCGGCCACGCGCCACGCGCACTTCGTGCTCGACGGCTCGGGCCCGGCCAAGCTTGAAGCACCGTCGCTCGACGCATGGCCGAAGGTCCAGTGGGAACCCAACACGGAAACCAGCAAGCGCGTCGACCTGAACACGCTGACGCCGGAAGAAGTCGCCAGCTGGACGCCGGGCCAGACGCTGCTGCTGTCGGGCAAGATGCTCACCGGCCGCGACGCTGCGCACAAGCGCATCGCCGACATGCTCGCGAAGGGCGAGAAGCTGCCGGTCGACTTCACCAACCGCGTGATCTACTACGTCGGCCCGGTCGATCCGGTGCGCGACGAAGTGGTCGGCCCGGCAGGCCCGACGACGGCCACGCGCATGGACAAGTTCACCGAGACGATGCTCGCGCAGACCGGCCTGATCTCGATGGTCGGCAAGGCCGAGCGCGGCCCGGTCGCGATCGACGCGATCAAGAAGCACAAGGCGGCCTACCTGATGGCCGTCGGCGGCGCCGCGTACCTCGTGTCGAAGGCGATCCGCGGCGCGAAGGTGCTCGCATTCGAGGACCTCGGCATGGAAGCGATCTACGAGTTCGACGTGCAGGACATGCCGGTGACGGTCGCCGTCGATTCGTCGGGCACGTCGGTGCACCAGACCGGCCCGAAGGAGTGGCAGGCGAAGATCGGCAAGATCCCGGTCGCAACCGCTTGAGCGCGATCGAATGCAAGGCCGGACGCAAGTCCGGCCTTTTTGCTTCTCGTTCTCATTCCTGCATGCGGCCGGTTATTCGAGGCTGATTCTCATTACATGCAAAAGGCAGGCCCGGCAAGGCTTCGAGGCTTGGCTTTTCTCGTACGAGCGATTATCTTTCGGTTTCTGAAGCCCCACTGAACAAGGAACAAGCCATGCAAGGCGACAAGAAAGTCATCGAATATCTGAACGCCCAGTTGAAGAATGAACTCACGGCGATCAACCAGTACTTCCTGCATGCGCGCATGTACAAGCACTGGGGCCTCGAGAAACTCGGCAAGCACGAGTACGACGAGTCGATCGGCGAAATGAAGCACGCCGACTGGCTGATCGAGCGCGTCTTCATGCTCGACGGCCTGCCGAACCTGCAGGACCTGCACAAGCTGCTCGTCGGCGAGGAAACCGAAGAGATCCTGAAGTGCGACCTGAAGCTCGAGCAGATTTCGCAGTCCACCTGCAAGGAAGCGATCGCCTATTGCGAATCGGTTCGTGACTACGTGTCGCGCGAGATCTTCGAAAAGATCCTCGACGACACCGAAGAGCACATCGACTGGCTGGAAACGCAGATCGACCTGATCGGCAAGGTCGGCCTGCAGAACTACCAGCAAACGATGATGGGTTCGCCGGAGTAAGCGCGCTCCGCCCTTCCCGCCATCGCCACCCGCCCTTTCATGTCGACACCTTCCGTTATCGCCGCGACGTCCACGACCGCTGCCCCCATCGGCATCTTCGATTCAGGGCTGGGTGGCCTGTCGGTACTGCGCGCCGCGCGTGCGCAGCTGCCCGACGAATCGTTCATCTACGTCGCCGATTCGCACCACGCACCTTATGGTCCGCGCGATGAGGCGTTCATTACGGAACGTACGCTGGCAATCGGCGAGTGGCTGGCCCGCGAAGGGGCGAAGGCGCTCGTCATCGCCTGCAACACCGCAACCGCACGCGCGATCGCCGCGATCCGCGAACACCTGCCGATGCCGCTCGTCGGCGTCGAGCCGGGCATCAAGCCGGCCGTCGCCGTGTCCGCGAGCGGCGTCGCGGGCGTCCTCGCCACGCAGTCGACGCTGAACAGCCCGCGCTTCCAGGCGCTGCTCGACCGCTACGGCGCCGGCCGCCGCTTCATCTGCCAGCCCGGCCACGGGCTCGTCGAGGCCATCGAGCGCGGCGACACGAACTCGCCCGCATTGCGCGCGTTGCTCGACAGCTACCTGCAGCCGATGCTCGACGACGGCGCCGATACGCTGGTACTCGGCTGCACGCATTATCCGTTCTTCACGGAAACGATTCGTGACCTTGTGGGCGACCGCCTGACGATCGTCGACACGAGCGACGCAATCGCGCGCCAGCTCGCCCGGATTCTCGACGAGCGCAGCCTGCGTGCGCCGGCCGGCACGCGCGCGGCGCCACCCCGCTTCTGCTCGACCAGCGACGGCCGCCAGTTGCAGGTACTCGCGTCGACGCTGCTCGGCCTCGCCGCACCGGTCGAATCCGTCACCATTTCCTCGCCGAACGCGCGCGCCTGCGCGACCGCCTGACACGAGCCGGCACGCCCGCTTCCGCGTGCCGCTCCACCGCCCCCATCGTTTCAAGGGTCCGATGACCTTAAAAAAAGCCCGACCCGCGCTTGTCAACGTCCGCAAAATTAATGATAATAATTCGCATTAACGTTAGCTATCGCAACTCACCATGATCGTCTGCGTGTGCAAGTCTGTTTCCGATCGCAAGATTCGCGCGTCCCTCGCAGAGGGTGTGAACTCTTTCGATGAACTCCAGTTCGAGCTCGGCGTGGCCACGTGCTGCGGCAAGTGCGAGGAGTCCGTACGCGACCTCATGGCCGAACAAGGCGTCTGCGCGAGCCAGTGCGGTGTCGAGCACCACGCTCATCCGATCCCGGTCACGTTCTACGAACGCAAGGCTGCTTGACCGGCGCCGGGTGTGTACATGCGGCCCAGGCCGCATTTTTGTTTTGACCGTCAGCAAGCCACCGTATGCGCGAGCCAGCGGCTTACCTGCCAAGGAGCCTGTCATGGAATTGCTGATCGGATTTGTGACCACCGTTTGCATCTCGCTGCTGATCTTCCGCAAGTGATGCCGATTCACCCGCCGCGCCCCGGGTGCGACATCGTTCTTTCAAGCTAACATGCAGGCTTCGCATTCCACTCCCGCCAGCATCTTGCCGGCTGCACCACGTATGAATCCCCGAGTGATCGTCGCCGCGGTCGGTGTGCTTGCCGCACATGCGATCATGCTGACGGCCGCCTGGCTCCATCGCAACGCGCCGCCGCCGGCGAAGGAGATCGAGGTTCAGTCGATCACCGCACAGCTCATTCCGCCCGCGCCCCCTGCCCAGCCGGTCGCGGTCCAGTCGGCCGCGCAGCAGCCCACGCCCCCCAAGCCCACGCCGCGCGTGAAGCCGAAGGTCGAGCCGAAGCCGGTACAGAAAGCCGTCCCGACGCCTCAGCCGGTCGCGCAGGCACCGTCGCCGACACCCGCGCCGGCAGTGGTCGATCCGACGCCGGCTCCCGCCGCGCCGGCGCCTGCCGCACCGGCTGCAGCACCCGGCCCGGCGCGCGAGACAATGCAGGTCAGCGCACCGAAGAACGTCACGGCGCTCAGCTGCAATTTCGTGAAGCCCGCCTATCCGACGATGTCGAAGCGTCGCGGCGAAACGGGCACGGCTTATGTTCACTTCATCATCGGCGTGACGGGCAAGATCGAAAGCGTCCAGCTGCAGAAGAGCAGCGGCTACCCGCGTCTCGACGAAGCCGCGCTCGAGGCGACGCGCGCCAGCACCTGCCCGCCGTATATCGAGAACGGCCAGGCGATCCGCGCCGCCCATACGCTGCCCTTCAACTTCACGCTCGACGACTAACCCGTCATATTCGGTAGATTCAAAGGAAACAAGAAAATGCAAAGCTACGGTATCGCGCACGTCTGGGCGCAAGGTGATTTCGTCACGCGCGCCATCGCGATCACGCTGCTCGTGATGTCGGTCCTGTCGTGGATCGTGATCGTCATCAAGGGCTGGAACGTGATCCGCCTGAACCGCCTGACGAAGAACGCCGAACAGGCGTTCTGGCATTCGGACAACTTCGACGACGGCATCAAGAAGCTCGGGCTCGCCGCCTCGACGCCGAACGACAACCCGTTCCTCGCGCTCGCGCTGTCGGGCAAGGAAGCCGCCGATCACCACCACCAGACGCAACCGCACCTGCACGACCGCATGGACGTGTCGGACTGGGTCACGCGCTGCCTGAAGGACACGATGGACGAAGGCATCTCGCGCATGCAAAGCGGCCTCGCGATCCTCGCGTCGGTCGGCAGCACGGCGCCGTTCGTCGGCCTGTTCGGTACGGTCTGGGGGATCTACCACGCACTGCTCGCGATCGGCGCATCCGGCCAGACGTCGATCGACCAGGTCGCGGGCCCGGTCGGCGAATCGCTGATCATGACCGCATTCGGCCTGTTCGTCGCGATCCCGGCCGTGCTCGGCTACAACGCACTCACCCGTGCGAACAAGGGCGTCGTCAGCAAGCTGCGCCGCTTCGCGCACGGCCTGCACGCGTATTTCGTGACGGGCGCGAGCCTCGCATCGTCGTCGACGCGCGACGGCCTGCGTCTCGCGACGCGCGCCAGCTGAGACGGGGTGAACCATGGCAATGAACACCGGTTTCAGCGACGATGACGACGATGCAGTGATGAGCGAGATCAACATGACGCCGCTCGTCGACGTCATGCTCGTACTCCTGATCATTTTCCTCGTGACGATCCCGGCGATGCAGCACGCGGTGAAGATCGACCTGCCGCATGCCAGCAGCCAGCCTGTCGACGAGAAACCGCAGACGGTCGACGTCGCGATCCAGGGCGACGGCACGATCCTGTGGGACGACCATACGGTCACGCGCGAACAATTGCAGGAACGCATCGCGGAAGCGGCAAAACGCACGCCGCAGCCGGAGTTGCACCTGCGCGCGGACCGCAAGGTTGCCTACGAACACGTCGCCGAAGTGATGTCGGATGCGCAGGCCGGCGGTTTGACGAAGCTCGGCTTCGTGACCGAGCCGACCGCAAAAGCGAAGTAACGCACGCGCAATCAGGCGCTCGCCGGCTGCACCTGGCCGGCCGCACCTCGCCGGCCGCACCTCGCCGGCCGCGCACAAAGTAAAAGGCCTTCATCGCCAGATGAAGGCCTTTTTTCATGCGCACGCGGGCGCCTTCGGGCGGCGGGCTCTTTGGCGGTATCGGTTACGCCTCGAGCAACGCAAATGCGACTCTGCCGTGGTCTGCACGGACTGCGCGTTCTGCCCTATCTGGCTCACAATATATGCGGCCACCTGATTTCGCTCAGAACTTCCTTCACGAAATGGGATTTCAATATAGGCTCGCACGCACGCGCATTCAAGGTTCCGGCGATTGAAACTTGCGATTGCAGGCGACGCTTCAATGACAAAACAAATTTGCCTCGCCGTGCACGTCGTGTTCAGGTCGCCGAAACATCGGCCGCCGCTTCCTTCTTCGCACGCTCCGGACACCCCGGTTCCTTGTAGGCGCCGTGATCGAGCTTCTCGACCAGATAGTCGACAAACGCACGCACCGCAGGCGGCATCCCCTGCCGCGACACGAACACCGCGTACAGCTGCGGCACGGGCAGCGTCCAGCCTGGCATCACCGGCGACAGTTGCCCCGCGCGCAGCGCGTTGCCGTACATCATCTCGGGCAGCGCCGCGATGCCGAGGCCATCGAGCACGGCTTCGCGAATCGTCATCAGGTCGGCCGTCACCAGCCGCGGGTCGTGTTCGTGCACGTGACGCGTACCGTCCGGCGCGATCAGGTTGAACACGTGCCGCCCGTCGACGCTCGGCGTATCGAGTGTTTCGAATCCGCTCAGGTCGTCCGGTACCAGCGGCGGCGCATTCTGGCTCAGCAGGCTCGGCGCACCGACCAGCATCTGCTCGGTGCGCCATAGCGGCCGCACGACGATATTCGCGTTCTGCGGCGGCTCCGAGCGCACACGCAGCGCGACGTCGATCGAATCCTCGAACAGGTCGATCACGCGATTCGTCACGCGGACGTGCACCTTCACCTCGGGATAGCGGCGCAGGAATTCGGGCAGGATGCGCGACAGCATCGTCTGCGACAGCGTCACGGGCACACTGACACGCACCGAGCCGCGCGGCGATGCGCGCAACTGCTGGACCGCGTTCATTGCAGCCTGCGCTTCGGCCAGCATCGCCTGGCAGTGCTGGTAGAACAGCTCCCCCGCCTCGGTCAGCGCGAGCTTGCGTGTGGAGCGCTGCAGCAGGCGCACGCCGAGCGCCGCCTCGAGTTCGGTCAGGCGCCGCGACAGGCGCGATTTCGAGATGCCCAGCACGCGCTCCGCGGCCGAGAAACCGCCATGTTCGACGACCTGCGAAAAGTACATGAGGTCGTTCAGGTTGTGTGCATCGATATTCATCTCATCGTTCCAATTTCAGAACAATCCATTGCGAACCGTCGCGAATCGCGCGGTAAAACGCCCAATATAATAGCGCTATGTTTCAAAAATAACGCTATTCCGATGATTTCGAGGGTATCCGCATGACGACCGCTCGCTCGCTTGACCGCACGTACCCCGCCCTTCGCACGACCGAAGGCGGCGGCTTCGTGGTTCACCGCCCGTTCCCGACCCGGCTGCTGATGGATTTCGATCCGTTCCTGCTGCTCGACGAAATGGGCCCCGTCGACTACGCGCCCGGCGAAGCCAAGGGCGCCCCCGACCATCCGCATCGCGGCTTCGAGACCGTGACCTATGCACTCGACGGGCGCTTCCGTCATCGCGACTCGTCCGGCCATGCCGGCACGCTCGGCCCGGGCGACGTGCAATGGATGACGGCGGGCGCCGGCGTCGTGCACAGCGAGATGCCGGATCCTGAATTCGCGCAGGCAGGCGGCCGCTCCCACGGCTTCCAGCTGTGGGTCAACCTGCCGCGGCGCGACAAGCTGATCGCGCCGCGCTACCAGGAAATCCCGGCCGATCGCATCCCGAGCGCCACGTCGCCGGACGGTCTCGTGCGCGTGCGCGTCATCGCCGGCGAAGCGTTCGGCGTCCGGGCGGCGATCGAGACGCGCACGCCGATCCTCTACCAGCATTTCACGCTGCAGCCCGGTGCAACGGTCACGCAGCCCGTCCCGGCAGGCTATCGTGTATTCGCCTATCCGATCGACGGAACGGGCCTCTACGGGCCCGACAGGCAGGCAGTCGACGCACGGCACATGGTCGTGTATGGCGACGACGGCGACACGGTCACGTTCGCTGCCGGCGACACGCCGCTCGACCTGCTGCTGATCGGCGGCGTACCGCTCAACGAGCCGATCGTCCGCTACGGCCCGTTCGTGATGAATACCGAGGAAGAGATCCGGCAGGCGGTCGTCGACTACCAGACGGGGCGCATGGGCCGTATCGAGGCATGAGGCGTGGACACACGGGCAGGTGCCGCGAAACCGCCCGTTTTGCGTCACAATGACTTCTTGAGCCATGTGGCCGCCCGCCACCAGAAGGAACCCGTCCCCTTGAACTTCGAACATCTGATCCAGATCAACTCCGACGATCCGGCCGTGCCCACCCTCACCCGCGACCAGCTCTGGGAAGGTCTCGTGCTGCGCGCCGAACAGCCGCAACTGTTCGTGCTCGGTCTCGACAGCTGCGTCGTCCACGAACGGACGGAGACGACGCTCGAACGCGAACTGCACTACGGTCACGCGACCGTGCGCGATCACGTCACGTTCACGCCGAATCAGCAGGTCCGCTACGACATCCGCGCCGCCGACGGCGAGATCGGCGGCTCGCTGACGATGACGATCGAGGAACGCGACGACCACGAGCTGTTCCTGCGTTTCGAATACCGCACGACGCTGGTCGTCACCGACGACAGCGAAGACGCGCGCCAGACGCACGGGATCGTCAAGGAGGCGTACCGCACGTCGGATATCGACACGGTTCGCCTGATCCGCGAGTACGCGCAGGGCCGCAAGGATCCCGATCCGCTGCACTGAACCCGGCGGCGGCCTGCGGGCCGCCCCTTTGATTCAAGCTATCAGATTCACCATTCCGATCGATAAAGAGTTTTTGTAAATGGGAATAGTTATCATTTAGAATTCATTCCATCGTATCGACAGTCACCGATCAACCGAATGACCGACACCATGCGCCCGACCACGCTGACCTTGCGCCGCCCGACCGGCACCGCAGGCAGCAGCCGCCAGAAGACGGCAGCGGTCACCACGCCGGCGAAGCCCGCCGGCAACCGCGATGCAGGCACGCGGGTCGTCAGCAGCGATGCGCTGCTGCAAGGCCAAAGCCACGTCAGCATCGCGCATAACGGAGAGACCTATCAGTTGCGCGCCACACGGCTCGGCAAACTGATCCTGACGAAGTAACGACAGAGTATTGTGGGGACCACCTCCCTGAGAGGTGTTGGGCATTAGCCAGCGTAACGGCTTGCACGCGAGATCTAGACCCCTTCGTGCAAACACACTCAAGCAGCCGTTGCAGCAAGCCAAGCCACTTTTTTGGTTCTCGCACAAGGAAGAAAAAAGCGACACGTCCTTCGACGTGTCGCTTTTTTTGTTTGGGCGGCCAATGCGCGAAGCAGGTCCCCGAGATTCGTTACCGCGTGAGTACATGACCGCCGAAGCGGCGCGCGAGCCGCTTCAGAAACCCCAGAACATCAGCCACCATGCGCTGTCGATGACGGCAAGCGCGACAGCGAACCACGCGAATGCCGCAAGCCGGCGCGGCAAGGCCGCATAGCGCCCCGTCACTTTCCACGCGAGCCACGCACTCCATGCGTTGGCGCCGACCAGGATCGCGATGCGTACATCGGTTGCCCAACCGAGCGGCACATGCTCGGCACGAAGCAGCGACAGCGTCGTGGCCGACAGGCCAAGAAACACGCCCGCGCCCGCGATCGGGATCAAAGCCTGCGCGAGATGATGGAGCCGCACGCGCTCGAAGCGGCCGAGCATCAGCGTGGCGCCGGCCAACAGCACCAGCAGCGCCGTGCCGTACACGAGCCCCGTGCCGACGATGTAGCTGACGACCAACCCACCGTCGAGCCAGGAGAAGACGTCGTTGCGATCCGGATAATGCGTGAGCAGGAACCACGGTGCATTGGTTTCGAGCGGCCACGTGATGTCATGGTCGATCAGCCAGCCCGCGAGCCATTGCTTGATCTGCACGAACCATGGGCTGACGGTCCAGTGGAACGCACCGATCGCGACGCCGAGCAGGCCGTACAGGATCAGCGCGGTGTCCCACGGGTTCGCCTTTTGCGCGCCGAGGTTCACGACTTCGTCGGACGGCGAGCGCGACGACAGCGAGATCGCATCCCGGTGCCCGCTGCAGCGGCCGCACATATGGCAGTCCGCCGCGCCCTGCATGTTGCGCAACGGCACGAGCGGTGCGCAGTTGATCGGAATCACGCGATGGCCATGCTCGCCGTTCTTGTACGAACGACGCCATGCCTCCTCGTCGACCTTGTAGCGCATCGGCGCAAGCCGCGCGAGCAGCCCGAACACGCCGTTGACCGGGCACAGGTACTTGCACCACACGCGCTTCTCGCGGCCGTACAGCACGCCGATCACGATCGCGCCGACGGTCGAGCCGCCGAGCACGAACAGCACCGCGAGCGGGTACTGGTACACGCTCACCATCTGCCCGTAGATCGTCGTGAGTCCGAACGCGACGAACGGCCAGCCACCCCACCGTATCCAGCGCGGAATCGGGCCGCCCCGGCCGAACTTGCTCGCGAATTCGGTGAGCGCGCCCTCCGGACACAGCACGCCGCACCAGACACGGCCGAGCATCACCATCGACAGCAGCACGAACGGCCACCAGATGCCCCAGAACGTGAATTGCGCGATCAGCGTGAGGTTGCTCCACAGGTGCGCGGAGTCGTCCGGCAGCGGCAACACCGCCGGCACGATGATCAGGAATGCATAGACGGCGACGACGGCCCACTGGATGCCGCGGATCAGCGCGCCGTGGCGCTGCATCCACTGGCCCGCCTGCGCGAGCCAGCCCGGCTTGGCTGCGGCGGCAACGCTCATGCCGCGCGACCCGCAGCGACGGCCGGGCGACGGCTCGCACGCTTCATCAGCAACCAGACCACCGCCCAGTACACCGCGTACGCAACCAGGTTGGTCAGTGCCGGGTGCGCGCGATAACCGGTCAGCGTCGCGACGAGCGAGCCGAACGTGCCCGAATCATCGAGGATCGCGGACGTGTCCCACACCTGCGAAATGCCGAGCGGCAGGATTTCCTTGTCGATCAGCTTGTCGACGCCGGTCTGGAACAGGCCTGCGCCGAGGAACAGCAGCATCACTTCGGTGACGCGGAAGAAATGCCGCCACGAGAAGTACTTGCCGCCGAGCTGCAGCAGATAGAACGTGAAGAACGCAAGGCCGAGGCCGATCACGACCGCGAGCATCTGGCTGCCGTCGACGTGGCCCGACTGGCCGAAACCGAGACCGTACAGGAAGATCACCGTCTCGCTGCCCTCGCGCGCGATCGCAAGCGCGACCAGCACCGCGACGCCCCACCAGTTCGAATCGCGCGTGCTCTGCTGAAGCGATTGCTCCATGTCGCGCTTCAGCGTGCGGCCGTGCCGGCGCATCCACAGCACCATCTGCACGATCAGCACGCATGCGATCAGCACCATCGCAGTCTGGAAGTAGTCCTGCGCGTCACCGGACAGCACTTCGGTGAAACCGACCAGCGCGGCGCCGAGGCCCACGGCCATCAGCAAGCCGACACCGACGCCGGCCCACAGGAAAGGCAGGCCGCGGCGCGCGTCGTCGTCGCCGTTTTTCAGCCATGCATAGAGAATGCCGACGACGAGCAGCGCTTCGACGCTCTCCCGCCAGACGATGAACAAGATCTGACCCATCGATACCTCCTGACGCGCAGAACACCCGGCAGGTGAGCCTGCGCGCAGATAAAACGTGTTACTTCGCGACGATCACGCCCTGCGCCTGCTGGTGGAAATCGTCGAAAAACTTGTATTCGCCCGGCGACAGCGGCGCGACGACCACGAACGAATCGGCACCCGGCGCAAGCACCTTCTCCTTGCGCAGCTGGACGCTCTCGAATTCGGCTGCGCCCTTGCCGGTGTTCTTGATCTCGATCTTGAAACGCTGGCCGGCCGGCACTTCGATGCGGGCGGGATTCAGCTTGCCGTCCGTCATTTCGAGCTTGAACGTCGGCAGATCGGCAGCGTACGCTGCGCCGGCAAGCCACAACGCAGCGGCTGCGGCAACGATTTTCTGGGGAATTTTCATTCTGGGTTCTCTACGCCGACGGCGCGCCGAAGCGCGCCGTCCGTGATGCCACCAATCAGTAACCGCCCTTCTTGCCGATACCGGCGAACGGGAAGTCGTATTCGAGGGTAATGGGCTTGAACCATGCGCCCACGCCCGTTTCCTTGTCGATGTGACGACCGAACGCCATGTGGCCCGTCTGCATCGGCGGCTTGACGACCATCGTCAGGTGATACTTGCCCGGGCCGTTCAGCTTCACGTTGTCGCCGTAGTGCGGACCATCGCTCGCGACCATGCCCATCAGGTCGCCTTCGGCCTTCCACTTCGTGTCACCCTGCTTCGTCAGCTTGTACGTGACCTGCAGGTACGGCATCCAGTCGCCTTCCGCGAAACCCGTCGGGTTGTTCTTGACCGCATGGATGTCGGCCTCGAGGTGGATGTCGGAATCCGACGCCTTGCGCATCATCCCTTCCGGGTCCATCGTGATCGGCTGCAGGTACACCGCGCCGATTTCCATGCCGCCCTGGATCTGCTGCTTGCCGATCGGATATTCGGCAGCCGAGGCCGACATCGCGGCAAGCGCCGCCGCTACCGCAACCGTCGTGCGGATGAACGAAGAACCCAACATGGACACTCCTTGTTATTTGATCTGGAACCATGCGAACCGACCGTCAGGCCTGCCCGCCGAAAACACTAACGCGACGAATAACGTTAATGCGAACAATTCTCAATAATTGCGAAGTTTAGCACCGAACCTGTTCCGGAACAAACGACGAGCCGTGTAAACCCCTGATCCGACAAGGCTTACAGGCTCGTTACCGTAAGGTTTCTGTGACGCTTGGAAAGATTTACCGGCCGCCGCTGACGTGATCGCCGACGTTCGCGCCGAACACGCGCTCACGCAACAGCGCAAGCTGGTCGCGGGTCGCGGCAGCCTTCTCGAACTCGAGGTTCTTCGCGTAGTCGGCCATCTGCTTCTCGAGGCGCTTGATTTCCTTGGCGAGCTGCTTTTCCGACATGTCCTCGAATTTCGCACGCTGCTGGGCTTCCTTCAGCTCGGCGCGTGCCTCGTCCGCGTTGTAGACGCCGTCGATGATGTCCTTGATGCGCTTCACGACACCGCGCGGCGTGATGCCCATCTGCTCGTTGTAGGCAATCTGCTTCGCGCGGCGCCGCTCGGTCTCGCCGATCGCGCGCTTCATCGACTCGGTCATGTTGTCCGCGTAGAGGATCGCCTTGCCGTTCACGTTCCGCGCGGCCCGGCCGATCGTCTGGATCAGCGAGCGTTCCGCGCGCAGGAAGCCTTCCTTGTCCGCGTCGAGGATCGCGACCAGCGACACCTCGGGAATGTCGAGCCCTTCGCGCAGCAGGTTGATCCCGACCAGCACGTCGAACGTGCCGAGCCGCAGGTCACGGATGATTTCGACACGCTCGACCGTGTCGATATCGCTGTGCAGGTAACGCACCTTGACCCCGTGGTCGGCCAGGAACTCGGTGAGCTGTTCGGCCATGCGCTTCGTCAACACGGTGATCAGCACGCGCTCCTCGGCTTTCACGCGCGCGTTGATCTCGGCGAGCACGTCGTCGACCTGCGAGCTCGCCGGCCGCACTTCGATTTCCGGATCGACGAGCCCCGTCGGCCGCACGACCTGTTCGGCGATCTGCCCGGTCACGCGCTTCTCGTAGTCGGCCGGCGTGGCCGACACGAACACGACCTGGCGCATCTTGCGCTCGAACTCGGGGAACTTGAGCGGCCGGTTGTCCAGCGCCGACGGCAGCCGGAAGCCATAGTTGACGAGGTTTTCCTTGCGTGCGCGGTCGCCGTTGTACATGCCGTTCAACTGGCCGATCAGCACGTGCGATTCGTCGAGCAGCATCAGCGCGTCGGGCGGCAGGTAGTCGACGAGCGTCGGCGGGGGATCGCCGGGCTCCGCCCCCGAGAAATGCCGCGAGTAGTTCTCGATGCCCTTGCAGAAGCCGAGCTCCTGCAGCATCTCGAGATCGAAACGCGTGCGCTGTTCGAGGCGCTGCGCCTCGACGAGCTTGCCGTCGCTATGAAAGAACTCGAGCCGCTCGCGCAGTTCGTCCTTGATCGTCTCGACCGCGCGCATCACGGTATCGCGCGGCGTCACATAGTGCGACGATGGATACACGGTGAAGCGCGGAATCTTCTGCCGCACACGGCCGGTCAGCGGGTCGAACAGCTGCAGCGTCTCGACCTCGTCGTCGAACAGCTCGACGCGCACGGCCAGCTCGGCGTGCTCGGCCGGGAAGATGTCGATCGTGTCGCCGCGCACGCGGAACGTGCCGCGCTGGAAATCCTGCTCGTTGCGCGTGTACTGCATCGCGATCAGCCGCGCGATCACGTCGCGCTGGCCGAGCTTGTCGCCGGCGCGCAGCGTCAGGATCATCTGGTGGTATTCGGACGGATTGCCGATACCGTAGATCGCCGACACCGTCGCGACGATCACGACGTCGCGGCGCTCCATCAGGCTCTTCGTCGCCGACAGCCGCATCTGCTCGATGTGCTCGTTGATCGACGAGTCCTTCTCGATGAACAGGTCGCGCTGCGGCACGTAGGCTTCAGGCTGGTAATAGTCGTAGTAAGAGACGAAATACTCGACCGCGTTGCGCGGGAAGAACTCCCGGAATTCCGAGTAGAGTTGCGCGGCAAGCGTCTTGTTCGGCGCGAACACGATCGCCGGGCGGCCGAGCCGCGCGATCGTGTTCGCCATCGTGAAGGTCTTGCCCGAGCCCGTCACGCCGAGCAGCGTCTGGAACGACAGGCCGTCCTCGACCCCTTCGACGAGCGTGTCGATCGCGGTCGGCTGGTCGCCTGCGGGCGGATACGGTTGGTACAGCTGGAACGGCGACCCTTCGAAGGTCACGAATTTCGATTCGTCGAGCGCGTCGCCGGTTTCGGCATGATGTTCGGACATGGAATGCGGCCGGAGCGAGGGCAAAAGAGTCATTCTAGCGCTTCGCGGCCGGGCGAACTGCTGTCGGCTCCTGACGCGCGACGGCCGCCGCAAATCGCGGTTCCCGGCCGAATTTCGCCGCCGAAACGCCGCCCCCGCCAGCGCGAATTCGCTACAATGTCAGGCTGCTGCGCTTTCCGGCGTCGTGCCTGCCTGCGCGCGGTCCCCCGCGCCCGCCCCGCCCGTTGAAAGCCTGACCCTCTTTTCACTACTGCCGAATCATCATGTCGCTCTTCTCTGCTGTCCAGCTTGCTCCCCGCGACCCGATCCTGGGCCTGAACGAAGCCTTCAACGCCGATGCGCGTCCGACCAAGGTCAACCTCGGCGTCGGTGTGTACACGAACGAAGAAGGCAAGATCCCGCTGCTGCGCGCGGTTCGCGAAGCAGAGAAGGTGCGCGTTGAAGCGGGCCTGCCGCGCGGCTACCTGCCGATCGACGGCATCGCCGCCTACGATGCGGCCGTGCAGAAGCTGCTGCTCGGCAACGATTCGCCGCTGATCGCAGCGGGCCGCGTGGTCACGGCCCAGGCACTGGGCGGCACGGGCGCGCTGAAGATCGGCGCCGATTTCCTGCGCACCGTGAACCCGAACGTGAAGGTCGCGATCAGCGATCCGAGCTGGGAAAACCACCGCGCGCTGTTCGAAGCGGCCGGCTTCGAAGTCGTTGCGTACCCGTATTACGACGCGGCCACCAACGGCGTGAACTTCGAAGGCATGCTGTCGGCGCTGAACGGCTACGAAGCCGGCACGGTCGTCGTGCTGCACGCATGCTGCCACAACCCGACCGGCGTGGACCTGACCGAAGCGCAATGGCAACAGGTCGTCGACGTCGTGAAGGCACGCAACCTCGTGCCGTTCCTCGACATGGCCTACCAGGGCTTCGGCGAGAACATCGAGGCCGACGCTGCCGCCGTGCGCCTGTTTGCCGCGGCCGACCTGAACGCATTCGTGTCGTCGTCGTTCTCGAAGTCGTTCTCGCTGTACGGCGAACGCGTCGGCGCCCTGTCGATCATCACGTCGAGCAAGGAAGAAGCGACGCGTGTGCTGTCGCAACTGAAGCGCGTGATCCGCACGAACTACTCGAACCCGCCGACCCATGGCGGCGCCGTGGTCGCAGCGGTGCTCGCATCGCCGGAACTGTACGCTTCGTGGGTGCAGGAACTCGGTGAAATGCGCGACCGCATCCGCGCGATGCGCAACGGTCTCGTCGAGCGCCTGAAGGCAAGCGGCGTCGATCGCGACTTCAGCTTCATCAACGCGCAGCGCGGGATGTTCTCGTATTCGGGCCTGACCTCGGCGCAAGTCGATCGCCTGCGCGACGAGTTCGGCATCTACGCGGTCGGCACGGGCCGGATCTGCGTCGCCGCGCTGAACACGCGCAACCTCGACGCGGTTGCCAATGCCGTTGCAGCTGTCCTGAAATAAGTCGACGCCAACGGACGGCAGCCATCACCGGCCCCGTCCTGCCGAAACGAAAAACGCGCTCCTCGGAGCGCGTTTTTTTGTGCGATTCTCCGGACTTGCCGGGGAATCGTCGCCCGGGCGGCACGTGTCGCGACCGCCCGTGCCGGAAGCCTTTACTGCATGAACCAGCCGTGGCTGACGACGACCGACTGGCCCGTGAGCGCGGCGCTCGGGAACGCCGACAGGAACAGCACCGTCTGCGCGACGTCCTGCACCGTCGTGAACACGCCGTCGACCGTATTGCCGAGCATCACCTTCTTCACCACTTCCTCTTCGCTGATCCCGAGCTCCTTCGCCTGTTCCGGAATCTGCTTGTCGACCAGCGGCGTGCGCACGAAGCCCGGACACACGACGTGCGAGCGCACGTTGTGCTTCGCGCCTTCCTTCGCCAGCACGCGGGCCAGGCCGAGCAGCCCGTGCTTGGCCGTCACGTACGCCGATTTCAGCGGCGACGCTTCGTGCGAGTGCACCGAACCCATGTAGATCACGACACCGCCGCGATCATCCTTGTACATGTGCTTGAGCGCGGCCTTGGTCGTCAGGAATGCCCCGTCGACGTGGATCGCCTGCATCTTCTTCCAGTCGGAGAACGAGTAGTTCTCGATCGGGTTGACGATCTGGATGCCCGCGTTCGACACGAGGATGTCGACCGAGCCGAACGTTTCGGCCACCTTGTCGATACCGCTGTTCACGGCTTCCTCGTTCGTCACGTCCATCGCGACGCCGATCGCCTTGCCGCCCGCCTTGACGATCTCGTCGGCAACGGCGTTCGCGCCGTCCTGGTTCAGGTCGGCGATCGCGACGGCCGCGCCCGCTTTCGCGAGCTCGAGTGCGATTTCCTTGCCGATGCCGCTCGCGGCGCCCGTGACGACTGCGGTCTTGCCATTCAGATCTGCTGCCATGTCCGTCTCCTCCCGTTGTCGGATCGAAAAAGTACGTGCCCGTCATCTCTTCGTTCATCGCATGATCGACGCGGCGGGCCAGCCGCCATTGTGCACGATCGGCCCCGCCGTTCGCGCGCAAAACGTCTAAGCTTAAGGTCGGCTCTGTCACGCGGGAGATTCGCATGCACTATCGACGGCTAGGCCGCTCCGGCCTGCAGATCAGCGAGCTTTCGCTCGGCTCGTGGGTGACGTACGGCAACCAGGTCGACCAGCGGGTCGCGCGCGAATGCCTTGCCGCGGCACGCGACGCGGGCGTCAATTTCTTCGACAACGCCGAGGTGTACGCCGGCGGCAAATCCGAGGAAATCATGGGTCATGCGCTCAAGTCCCTCGATTGGCCGCGTGTCAGCTATATCGTGTCCACCAAGTTCTTCTGGGGGCTCGCCGAAGCGCCGAACCAGTATCACACGCTGAACCGGAAATACCTGCTGAACGCCATCGACGGCTCACTGCGCCGGCTTCAGCTCGACTACGTCGATCTCGTCTATTGCCATCGCCCCGATCCGAACACGCCGATCGAGGAAACCGTCTGGGCAATGAGCGACATGATCGTGCGCGGCAAGGCGCTGTACTGGGGCACGTCGGAATGGAGCGCCGACGAGATCCGTGCTGCCTGCGAGATCGCCGAACGGCACCACCTGCACAAGCCGGTTGTCGAGCAGCCGCAGTACAACCTGTTCCATCGCACGCGGGTCGAAAAGGAATATGCACGGCTCTACGACGACTACGGTCTCGGCCTCACGACCTGGAGCCCGCTGGCATCGGGCCTGCTCACCGGCAAGTACCGTAACGGCGTACCGCCCGGCAGCCGCGCGCAGTTACAGGGGTACGACTGGATGCGCGACCGCCTGACCGACCAGGCCGCCAACGACATCGTCGAACGGCTCGGCGAAATTGCGACGGAGCTCGGCTGCAGCACCGGCCAGCTCGCGATCGCGTGGGTGCTCGCGAATCCTCACGTGAGCTCGGTCATCACTGGCGCGTCGCGGATCGAGCAGATCGGCGACAACATGCGCGCGCTCGACGTTGCCTCGAAGCTGACACCGGATGTGAAACAACGCATCGAAGAGGTGGTCGGCGATGCGTACGAATGAGGCGATGCACGGCCACTCGCGTACAATACGCGGCCCGTATCGGCGCCCGGCCTGACGGCCGCGCCCGATCAACCGCTTTCATCGATTCACCTTTCGTTTCAGGCAGCCCGCCATGCTCAGTTATCGTCACGGTTTTCACGCAGGCAACCACGCGGACGTGCTCAAGCACGCCGTCGTCGTCCAGCTGCTGCGCTACCTGAACAAGAAAGACAAGTCGTACTGGTACATCGACACACATGCAGGTGCCGGCGTGTACTCGCTGCGCGACGGTTACGCGGCAAAGACGTCGGAATTCGACACCGGCATCGGCCGACTGTGGAACGAAAAGAACTTGCCGGAAGCGCTGGGCGACTATGTGGATGAAGTCCGCGCGCTGAACGACGACGGTGAACTGCGCTTCTACCCGGGGTCCCCGTACATCGCATGGCGATCGATGCGCGAGCAGGACCGGATGCGGCTGTTCGAAATGCACACGACGGAAATCGACGTGCTGCGCCACAATTTCCGCGATGCGGGGCGACGCGCGATGATCTTTGCCGGAGACGGTTTCGAAGGCATCAAGGCGCTGCTGCCGCCGCCGCCGCGACGCGCACTCGTGCTGATCGACCCGTCCTACGAGGACAAGAAGGATTACGCGCGCACGGTGACTTGCGTGACGGAGTGTCTGAAGCGTTTCGCGACGGGCTGCTATGCCGTCTGGTACCCGCAGGTGACCCGAACGGAATCGCAGCGCTTTCCCGAGCAGTTGAAGCGCCTGCAACCGAACAACTGGCTGCACCTGACACTGACGGTGTCGAATCCACCCACTGACGGGCTCGGTCTCTACGGCAGCGGGATGTTCATCCTGAATCCGCCGTACACCCTCGCCCAGAGCATGAACGAGGCACTGCCCTATCTGGTCGAGATGCTGGGACAGGATAGCGGCGCCCGCTGCCAGATCGAGCACCGCGGAAACTGATCGCGCGACTGCGCGTTACGGCTGCGGTCTGGGCGCGAGCCTTGGCTGGTTGGCCGGCTGCCCACCCCACGCGGGTACATTGATATACGGCGCGACGAACAGCGGAACCGACGTGTTCGGCGCCTGCCCGGCCTGAGCCCGCATGCCTGCCGGCTCGACGATCGGCTCGGGAGACAACGGCGCCGTCTGCAGCACCAACCCGCCCTTGCCATCCTGGATGCCGCGTTGCGTATCGAGAATCAGCGGTTTGGACGACGTCGCGGCAGCGACAGCGAATCCATGGACAAGCGCCACCGCGCCGAGAACGAGACGCGCGCGGGTACTGCGACGCACATCGAGACGCAAACGCATGATCGTGTCCTTCGGGATGAAAAGCAGGCCCATACCATAGCGCTGCACTGATGATTGCGCCAGATCCGGCGCACAAAAAAACAAAGCCCCGTCAATACGGGGCTTGCTTATCGTTCGGTGCCACGTGGCACCTGACGGTGACTCCGATTACAGCGAGTAGCCGTTGGTTTCGAGCGAGCGGATACGGCTTTCGAGCTGGACGATGTCCGACGACGTGGCGAGGTAAGCCTCACGACGTTCACGTTCTGCGGATTCGAACCAGTTGCTCAGCTTTTCGACGATGTAGGCGATCATGACGTTCTCCAAGGAAGGGGGACCCCTGGTGAATCGAGATTCAGGGATTTCCCGTATAGGGTTATCCCGAATTATAGCGATGCCGCACCAAGATGCTAGTGAAATACTTGCATGGAAGCCATTCCTGTTTGGAATGGCTGAGCATCAATTTCACGTAACCTATTGATTTTTATGGAAATCGAATCGAGGCCCGTCTTGATCCTCGAGTACGCGCACTAATTTGGTTCACTGACGGGGTCGGACAAACGCGCCAAAATCGGGCATTCGGGACGCCCGTCACCATGACAGTGCGCAGCAAGATCGGCCAGCGTGTCGCGCATGTCGCTCAGCTCCGCGATGCGCTTGTCGAGTTCGGCCACGTGCTCGAGCGCGATCGACTTCACTTCTGAGCTCGCGCGGGAACGATCTTGCCAGAGCGTTAGCAGCTTGCGGATGTCCTCGACGAGAAAGCCTAGGCGTCTCGCCTGACGGATGAAGCGCAGGATATGAATTTCGTCCGCGCCGTAGATCCGGTAGCCGGCGTCGGTACGTTTGCTCGGCGCAAGCAGGCCAACCTGTTCGTAGTACCGGATCATTTTTGCGCTGACTCCGGATTCGCGCGACGCGTCGCCGATATTCATTCCCGCCCTCTCCATCAAGCCCTGGTTTCGAACATGAACGTCGACGAGTGCAATCGCCGGCGCCGCTTCGATCGTATCAAATCGCGTGGTTTCGTTTCGGGGCAGGGTTTGACTGCAGGATTACAGCTGAGTGATCGGGCCGGCGCGCCAAGTAGAGGGGATGAATGACGTGCCCTTTCTCCAAACGCAGATATATTTTCGTCGCCGAAATGCAAAAACCCCCGCCTGTTCGGGCGGGGGTTTCTGGCTTAGGGAGCCTGACGATTACCTACTTTCACACGGGAATCCGCACTATCATCGGCGTAGAGTCGTTTCACGGTCCTGTTCGGGATGGGAAGGGGTGGGACCGACTCGCTATGGTCATCAGGCAAAGAGGGTTGTCCTGCTGGCGTGGCCAACAGAACCAATCTGGGAAGAAGCAGTAATTAGGTTGTGTGTATCACACACGAGAATCCAACATGTCGCTCTGGATCTTGCGGCCGGTGCTTTCACACGGCGCCGATCTACAAGGCAGACTTGTTATAGGATCAAGCCTTACGGGCAATTAGTATCAGTTAGCTGAACGCATTACTGCGCTTACACACCTGACCTATCAACGTCCTGGTCTCGGACGACCCTTCAAGGGGATCTAGTCCCCAGGGATATCTCATCTTAAGGCGAGTTTCCCGCTTAGATGCTTTCAGCGGTTATCTCTTCCGAACATAGCTACCCGGCGATGCCACTGGCGTGACAACCGGTACACCAGAGGTTCGTCCACTCCGGTCCTCTCGTACTAGGAGCAGCCCCCTTCAAATATCCAACGCCCACGGCAGATAGGGACCAAACTGTCTCACGACGTTTTAAACCCAGCTCACGTACCTCTTTAAATGGCGAACAGCCATACCCTTGGGACCGGCTACAGCCCCAGGATGAGATGAGCCGACATCGAGGTGCCAAACACCGCCGTCGATATGAACTCTTGGGCGGTATCAGCCTGTTATCCCCAGAGTACCTTTTATCCGTTGAGCGATGGCCCTTCCATACAGAACCACCGGATCACTATGACCTGCTTTCGCACCTGCTCGACTTGTCGGTCTCGCAGTTAAGCACGCTTATGCCATTGCACTATCAGCACGATTTCCGACCGTACCTAGCGTACCTTCGTACTCCTCCGTTACGCTTTGGGAGGAGACCGCCCCAGTCAAACTGCCTACCATGCACTGTCCCCGACCCGGATCACGGGCCAAGGTTAGAACCTCAAACAAACCAGGGTGGTATTTCAAGGACGGCTCCACCGAAACTAGCGTTCCGGTTTCATAGCCTCCCACCTATCCTACACAGATCGGTTCAAAGTCCAATGCAAAGCTACAGTAAAGGTTCATGGGGTCTTTCCGTCTAGCCGCGGGTAGATTGCATCATCACAAACACTTCAACTTCGCTGAGTCTCGGGAGGAGACAGTGTGGCCATCGTTACGCCATTCGTGCAGGTCGGAACTTACCCGACAAGGAATTTCGCTACCTTAGGACCGTTATAGTTACGGCCGCCGTTTACCGGGACTTCAATCAAGAGCTTGCACCCCATCATTTAATCTTCCGGCACCGGGCAGGCGTCACACCCTATACGTCCACTTTCGTGTTTGCAGAGTGCTGTGTTTTTATTAAACAGTCGCAGCCACCAGTTTATTGCAACCCCTTCACCCTCCTGGCGCAGGCCAGTCAAGCTACAAGGGCGTACCTTATCCCGAAGTTACGGTACCAATTTGCCGAGTTCCTTCTCCCGAGTTCTCTCAAGCGCCTTAGAATACTCATCTCGCCCACCTGTGTCGGTTTGCGGTACGGTCATCGTTAGACTGAAGCTTAGAGGCTTTTCTTGGAACCACTTCCAATTGCTTCGCTTCCGAAGAAGCTCGCGCCACACCCTTGAATTACGCACCCGGATTTGCCTAAGTGCCTTCTCCAATGCAGCGACCGGGACTTCCAACACCCGGACAACCTTCCGCGATCCGTCCCCCCATCGCATCTAACAATGGTGCAGGAATATTGACCTGCTTCCCATCAGCTACGCATTTCTGCCTCGCCTTAGGGGCCGACTCACCCTACGCCGATGAACGTTGCGTAGGAAACCTTGGGCTTACGGCGAGGGGGCCTTTCACCCCCTTTATCGCTACTCATGTCAGCATTCGCACTTCCGATACCTCCAGCACCCTTTACAAGGCACCTTCGCAGGCTTACGGAACGCTCTCCTACCATGCGTGCAAGCACGCATCCGCAGCTTCGGTATATAGCTTAGCCCCGTTACATCTTCCGCGCAGGACGACTCGATCAGTGAGCTATTACGCTTTCTTTAAAGGGTGGCTGCTTCTAAGCCAACCTCCTGACTGTTTTAGCCTTCCCACTTCGTTTCCCACTTAGCTATATTTGGGGACCTTAGCTGGCGGTCTGGGTTGTTTCCCTCTTGACACCGGACGTTAGCACCCGATGTCTGTCTCCCGTGATTGCACTCTTCGGTATTCGGAGTTTGCTATGGCGGGGTAATCTGCAATAGACCCCCCAACCATGACAGTGCTCTACCCCCGAAGGTGAGACACGAGGCACTACCTAAATAGTTTTCGGAGAGAACCAGCTATTTCCAGGTTTGTTTAGCCTTTCACCCCTATCCACAGCTCATCCCCTAACTTTTCAACGTTAGTGGGTTCGGACCTCCAGTACGTGTTACCGCACCTTCATCCTGGCCATGGATAGATCACCTGGTTTCGGGTCTACGCCCAGCAACTGAACGCCCTATTCGGACTCGCTTTCGCTACGCCTGCCCTATACGGTTAAGCTTGCTACTGAACGTAAGTCGCTGACCCATTATACAAAAGGTACGCCGTCACCCCTTACGAGGCTCCGACTGTTTGTATGCATGCGGTTTCAGGATCTATTTCACTCCCCTCCCGGGGTTCTTTTCGCCTTTCCCTCACGGTACTGGTTCACTATCGGTCGATCACGAGTATTTAGCCTTGGAGGATGGTCCCCCCATCTTCAGACAGGATTTCACGTGTCCCGCCCTACTTGTCGCACACCTAGTTCTTTCATACTGTTTTCGCCTACAGGGCTATCACCTGCTATGGCCGCACTTTCCAGAGCGTTCGGCTAACAATACAAATAAAGAGTGCAAGGCTCATCCCATTTCGCTCGCCACTACTTTGGGAATCTCGGTTGATTTCTTTTCCTGCGGTTACTTAGATGTTTCAGTTCACCGCGTTCGCTTCACATGGCCTATGTATTCAGCCATGGATACTCCAAAAGGAGTGGGTTTCCCCATTCGGACATCTACGGATCAAAGCTTGTTTGCCAGCTCCCCGTAGCTTTTCGCAGGCTACCGCGTCCTTCATCGCCTGTGATCGCCAAGGCATCCACCACATGCACTTGTTCGCTTGACCCTATAACGAGTCTGTCTCATCGACAGTCGCTACAGGTTGAGTTCTCGCGTTGTGCCGTATTCCAATTGAGTCAAACTTAGAGTTCGAATCATCTTGAGATACATCGATACAATCACAACCCGGATAGTTTCCACGTCCATCTCAAGACGCTTCCGCTATCCAAATTACTTACTTCTTCCAGATTGTTAAAGAACGACAGCCGATACTTTCGTACCGCTCTGACTGGCTCAATCGCCAATGCAAAATTCTCGGTTCATCATATGAACCAAGCACTTAGCGTTGGTGATTGGTGGAGGCAGACGGGATCGAACCGACGACCCCCTGCTTGCAAAGCAGGTGCTCTCCCAGCTGAGCTATGCCCCCATTGAGTACAGATGCCCTCAGGTGTTAGCCGGTCGGCTTGGGGTACTCGTAAGCGCTAAAGCGCTAACGATCACCGACACGTCAGACAATGGTGGGTCTGGTTGGATTCGAACCAACGACCCCCGCCTTATCAAGACGGTGCTCTAACCGACTGAGCTACAGACCCCTGAGTCTGTCTTTAATTTACAGCCGATAAGCGTGAGCGCTCAACTTTGCGAGATAGCTCTGGAAAGGAGGTGATCCAGCCGCACCTTCCGATACGGCTACCTTGTTACGACTTCACCCCAGTCATGAATCCTACCGTGGTGACCGTCGTCCTTGCGGTTAGACTAGCCACTTCTGGTAAAACCCACTCCCATGGTGTGACGGGCGGTGTGTACAAGACCCGGGAACGTATTCACCGCGGCATGCTGATCCGCGATTACTAGCGATTCCAGCTTCATGCACTCGAGTTGCAGAGTGCAATCCGGACTACGATCGGTTTTCTGGGATTAGCTCCCCCTCGCGGGTTGGCAACCCTCTGTTCCGACCATTGTATGACGTGTGAAGCCCTACCCATAAGGGCCATGAGGACTTGACGTCATCCCCACCTTCCTCCGGTTTGTCACCGGCAGTCTCCTTAGAGTGCTCTTGCGTAGCAACTAAGGACAAGGGTTGCGCTCGTTGCGGGACTTAACCCAACATCTCACGACACGAGCTGACGACAGCCATGCAGCACCTGTGCGCCGGTTCTCTTTCGAGCACTCCCGCCTCTCAGCAGGATTCCGACCATGTCAAGGGTAGGTAAGGTTTTTCGCGTTGCATCGAATTAATCCACATCATCCACCGCTTGTGCGGGTCCCCGTCAATTCCTTTGAGTTTTAATCTTGCGACCGTACTCCCCAGGCGGTCAACTTCACGCGTTAGCTACGTTACTAAGGAAATGAATCCCCAACAACTAGTTGACATCGTTTAGGGCGTGGACTACCAGGGTATCTAATCCTGTTTGCTCCCCACGCTTTCGTGCATGAGCGTCAGTATTGGCCCAGGGGGCTGCCTTCGCCATCGGTATTCCTCCACATCTCTACGCATTTCACTGCTACACGTGGAATTCTACCCCCCTCTGCCATACTCTAGCCTGCCAGTCACCAATGCAGTTCCCAGGTTGAGCCCGGGGATTTCACATCGGTCTTAGCAAACCGCCTGCGCACGCTTTACGCCCAGTAATTCCGATTAACGCTTGCACCCTACGTATTACCGCGGCTGCTGGCACGTAGTTAGCCGGTGCTTATTCTTCCGGTACCGTCATCCCCCGGCTGTATTAGAACCAAGGATTTCTTTCCGGACAAAAGTGCTTTACAACCCGAAGGCCTTCTTCACACACGCGGCATTGCTGGATCAGGCTTTCGCCCATTGTCCAAAATTCCCCACTGCTGCCTCCCGTAGGAGTCTGGGCCGTGTCTCAGTCCCAGTGTGGCTGGTCGTCCTCTCAGACCAGCTACTGATCGTCGCCTTGGTAGGCCTTTACCCCACCAACTAGCTAATCAGCCATCGGCCAACCCTATAGCGCGAGGCCCGAAGGTCCCCCGCTTTCATCCGTAGATCGTATGCGGTATTAATCCGGCTTTCGCCGGGCTATCCCCCACTACAGGACATGTTCCGATGTATTACTCACCCGTTCGCCACTCGCCACCAGGTGCAAGCACCCGTGCTGCCGTTCGACTTGCATGTGTAAGGCATGCCGCCAGCGTTCAATCTGAGCCAGGATCAAACTCTTCAGTTTAAACCTGTTACTGTTTTCGGTTCGGTTAAGAACCGGTCGCTCACTCAAAGCTGACAGGTAAATGAATTACTTCATAAACCTGACTTACTTTAGTGTGAGACTCTTGATACTTTTGCTATCTGATCCGAGGATCAGCTCGCTTCCATCAAGCGCCCACACTTATCGGCTGTTAATTTTTAAAGAGCAATCTGCGAGGAACTTCGTGTTTCCCGGCAGCGCTGCGTTTTCAGCAGCAGAGAAGCGAGATTATGAACCGTGTTTCGCAGCTCGTCAACAACTTTTTACACTACATCGTTGCGACTGCGGGGTTCAACTTCCAGACCAGCCGCGCGCCCGACACTGCAGCACACCACCAGCTTCGCTTCCCTCTCCCGCGCCGCGTTTCCGTTAGCGCGAAAGAGGCGTGATTCTAAGCACCCTCTTCCAACTGCGCAAGGGGTTTGACGCAACTTTTTTACAAGGGCTGCAATCCGGCCGATCTGCCATGCCTTGGCACGAGACCGCTTATGGTGCAAAGAACGGACTAGAATGTGAGGTTCTTCGCCTCTTTCTATATACGTCTTTAATATGCGCCAGCGAATCGCCAAACGCCTCCCCCCCGATGCCGACAAACTGGTCGGTCTGTCGCTTGCGCTCTTCGCGTCGGGCAGCCGCATCGAGGATCGCTTCTGGGAAGCGAAGCTCGACGCGCTGCTCGCCAAGATTGTCCGCAACGGCAACCAGACCACGCTCGACGCAGCGCTCGACCATCTTCAGCAGAATCATCCCGACGCCTATGGCGCGCTCGCCGACATGGCCGAGACGCACAGCGAGTCGATGGTGATCGAGCACGACGGCCAACCGTTCGACGCGCTGCTGGTCGCCGTCCCGGTTCTCGCATGGACGCGCTACATGATTCCGTCCGGCCCGCTCAAGAGTGACGTTGCCGACGCGCTGCGAACGCACCTGCAGGCACACGTCCTTGCGAACGGCACCCTCGTCGGCCTGGCACCGTTCCTTTACAGCATTGACCAGTTGCCGCGGCACCACGTCGAGACCTACCGGCTGGCCCAGCAGCTCGCTCATGCAGCGATCACCCAGCACACCCCCAAGCTCAGCTTCGGCGACCTGCCTGAAACCTCGCCGATCCTGGCCGACCCGCGCTTCCTGCTCGCCGTCGTCGCCGCACCCGCCGGCGCGCCGCTGTTCCGATGGCAGGAAGAGGAAAACGGCAGCCGGATCGAGCGCGGCCAGTGCCTCGAGCAATGGACGGCCCAGGGCGGCCCGAACCTGTCGATCGCCCTGCCCGGCTGCGAGTTCGAATGCCTGCTTCCGGACGCGTACTATTCGGCTTGCCGGGATGCGGACGAACGGGTGCGTCCGCACACGGTGCGAACCGCCATTCGTTATCTTTTCGACACACTTGGTGCGGCACCGCAAGAGCTGCGCGCGGTGGTCGCCGGCTTCGGCGAACGCCGTATCGACGAGTATCGTGTCGGCTTCACGCGGCGTGCCAGCAACGACGTAATCTACGGTGTCGTATGGCCGCTTTACGGCCGTGAAAACGGCGACGTGTCGATCGACAGCGCGACGCTCGAAGGCGAAGCGCCGATCGAAGGACCGCTCGAGGAAATCGTGAGCCTGTTGAAGGAATGCGGTGTAACCGACGTCCGGCGGCACGCGGGCCGCTTCGAACCCGAATACTGCGACGATTGCGGCGTACCGCTTTACGCAGATCCGCTCGGCGAAATCGTCCACGCGGAAATGCCGGAAGACGCGTCACCCGCCCAGCCGCACTTTCACTGAACTACACAGCAATACCCTGACGGCCTGCCCGTCCGAAGCCGCTCACGGTTCCCGCCGGAGCGGCTTTTTTCTTGTCCGCCATCCTGCCGCCCGAAATTTCATACTTTTCCTAAGCCTTTCAGCCAAGCAGACATCGTGTAAGGTCTTTGTCATCATCAGACCCAAGGCATGCCAGACGGCAAATCAATGGCTCACATTAAGGAGGTTGAATATGCGGTTCCTGATGCTCAATTCAGACGCCGAGCGGCGTGACGGACTGAAGGCTCTGTTACGACAGATCGACCGTCACGCCAGCATCAACGATGCGCCCGACAGTTTTCAGGCGCGCAGGCTGCTGCGCAACCAGCGTTTCGACCTCGTCGCGATCGACTGGCTCGACGTCGGCCGACTCAGCGAGCTTCAGGCGATCTGCAGCGCGTGCTCGCCGACACCCGTCGCCGTTCTGGTCGACGAAACATCGCCGGAAGCCATCCAGCGCTTCTTCAACTATGGTGTCTCCGGCGTGATCCCGCATTCCACCCGGCCACACCTGATCGTGCGTGCGCTCGAGATCGTTCTGCTGGGCGGACATTACATCCCGCCGATCGCGCTCCGTCTGCTGCCTTCCACTGCTGCGGCGCGCTACGATGCCCATTTCCAGACGCTCGCCGGATCGCTTCCCCGCCGGCCGCCGAGCGGCCTCTTGTCGCCACGCCAAGCTCAGATCATGCGCTTCGTCCATATGGGCAGCACCAACAAGATGATCGCCCGTACGCTCGGCATCAGCGAAGGCACCGTCAAGATCCACCTCGCCAGCATCTTCCAGCAACTCGGTGCCGCCAACCGCGCCGCCGCGGTCGCGATCTACAACGGCTGGCTGTCGCCCCACCTCGAGGTGCTGCTGGCGAATCGCAACCGCACGCGCAAGCCGCCCATCGGCGAACAGGGCCCGGTTCCGCTGCGTACGCAACGGAAAGACCGCCCGTACCCGTTGCCAGCCTCAATCGACAGCACGCAGGACTTGCCGATCGCCGCTGAACCGCCGGCACGGTTCCGGCGCGAACGCTAGCCAGACAGTCTCGATATTGCGACGGTCGGCGTGTGTGGATTCCCACCTTTGATGCTCAACGAGTAATATGGACGAATGGGTTTCCTCTTCACACCGCTTCCGCTCTGGGTTGGCATCGGTGGCTGGATCGCCGCCGTGGCCCTGCTCGCGCTCGCGATCTGGAATCGTCCCTTCGTGCGCCTGCAGGACGCCACGCTCCAGCACGTGTGGCTTGCGCTCGTCACCGCCATTACGGTCCTCTGGGCCTCGAATGCGTGGCTCGAAGACGGCATCGTCATGCATCTGCTTGGCGCGACGCTGCTCGTCACACTGTTCGACTGGACTCTCGCATTGATCGCGATGGGCACCGTCACGGCGGTTGCCGCGATCATTTTCGACGCGCCCTGGCAGGGCATTGGCCTGACCTATCTGATCTACGGCGCGCTGCCGGTCGCCGTGTCGGCATTGCTGCAGCGCGCCGCACTCGCATGGTTGCCGCACAATCTCGCGTCGTTCATCACCGGCCAGGGATTCCTGTCGCCAGCCATCGCAATCATCGCAGTCGCCGCTGCCGCGGCCGGGGTCCAGCTCGCGCTGGCGGACGGCGTGCCTGTCGTGATTCCGGCCGGCTATCTGCTGAACACCGCGCTTCTCGCACTCGGCGAAGCGTGGTTCACCGGCATGGCAACGGCACTCATCGCGGTCTATCGTCCCGCGTGGGTCACGACCTTCGACGTCCGGCGCTATCGCCTCGGCGGCCCGCGCGCCTGAATCGCCCTCCGGCGGCTGTACCGTCATCACCCGCCGGCAGGGCCTCGCGCGGTGCGGCAGAATGCGACATCTACTGCCGCACAACTTTTTTACGCTAAGATTGAACTCCGGTTCTTCATCGGGCATCTATACGTGCCCGATGTCTCATTCGCTCCTCACCAATAACCAGATGGACAGCTCTCCTGCGTCGCTCCGGATTATCCGGGCGCTCGGCAAGCTGGCAGCCTGTATTGCGGGCCTGTCGCTTGCGCTTCCGACACCGGCATTCGCCGACCTGCTCGACCAGCGCTCCGAACTGATCAACAAATTCGTCAACGAAATGCATGCCGATCCGCTCGCCGCCGATTGTGCGGCGCACGGCAGCTTCATCGCCAGCACGTCGTCGGCGTTCGACCGCGTCGACTTCGCGCCGAACACATTCGACAGCGGCAACGCGACAATCACGCCATGGAACGACTCGTTCGACCAGGGCAAGCAGCGCGTGAAGGTCGACAATATCGTCACGGTCGACGGGCTCGGCATCCACAGCGACGGCAGCGACCCGACGCCGCTGAAATTCCGATGCGGCTATGTCGGTCAGCAAATGCTCGCCTTCAGCTGGAACGACCCGGTTCCGCCGCTGAAGCCGCGCGTCGAGCGCTCCACGTCCTCGACGAAGAAGTTCAAGGGCAAGTCGCACCGAGGCAAGGTCAAGGCGAAAGCATCGAGCCGCACCGGCAGCAAGAAGGCCGCCGCAACGAAAAAGTCGAGCGGACAGAAGAAGGTCGTGAAGAAGAGCGCGAAGAAGTCCTGATTCGACGAAGCGACATCGACAGAAGCAAAAAAGCCGGAGCATCCTGAGATGCTCCGGCTTTTTTCATACGGCGACGCTGCGCTTACGCGAACGTGTCGACGTGCACCAGGATCGCAGCCAGCATCGCCGCGCCGAGCGCCGCGCTTCGCTCGCCGTTCCAGCCGACTCGCTCGTCGGGCAGGTTCGCGTTGTCCTTGAACGGCATCTCGAGCGTCAGCGACAGGCAGCCGAACTGGTGGCCGATGTACTTCGACGCGAGCTTGAGCGCGTCCTCCTTGTACTTGCTCGCCGCATAGCCGTGCTCAGTCTGGAAGTCCGGGCTCGCAACCTTGAACGCCTCGATGAACGCGGTCTGCTCCTTGCCCTGCTGCTCGGTAAAGCTCGGCAGCATTTCCGACCCGGCAACGAACACGTACGGCAGATCCTCGTCGCCGTGGATATCGAAGAACATGTCGCAGCCGATCGCATGGATCGCATCGCGCACGGCCAGCACCTCGGGGCTGCGCTCGGCATCGGGCGCCATCCACTCGCGGTTCAGGTTCGCGCCCGCCGCGTTGGTGCGCAGGTTGCCATGCACGCTGCCGTCCGGATTCATGTTCGGGACGATGTGGAACGTCACGCGATCGTAGAGCTTGCGCGCGACAGGATCGCCGGCCCAGTCGCCCCATCCGGCCAGCCGCTTGACGAGGCCTTCGACGAACCACTCGGCCATCGACTCGCCGGGATGCTGGCGCGCGATGATCCACACCTTCTTCTTCGGTGCGCCGTCGGTCTCCGGCGTACCGAGCGTCAGCAGCGACATCGGACGACCTTCGACCGTGCGACCGAGTTCGACGACGCTCGCCTGCGGCAACTGCTGGACCGCACCGAGAAATGCCGCATGACGCTCTTCCGAGTACGGTTCGAAATATGCGTAGTAGATGCTGTCGAATTCCGGCGTATGGTCGATGGTCATCGTCTTGCCGTCGAACGTCGTCGGCACGCGGAACCAGTCGACCCGGTCGTAGCTCGCCACCGCGCTGTAATTGCGCCAGCCCGACGGATACGCGCATTCGGCAGCATTCTCGAACGTCATCACACAGCGCTCGCCGCGCGCGCCCGTCAAGCGGTAGTAAAACCATTGCGCGAATTCCGAGCGGTTGTCGCCGCGCACGCGTAACCGAATCGCATCGGGGCTGTCGCACGACACGACGTCGATTGCGCCTGCGTCGAAATTGCTGGTGATCGAAAGGGCCATCTGTCTCTCCTTTGTCGACCGGAGTTAGCGCTTTAGCGCTTACACCGGTCACATGTAAAGCTGGCGACCGGAACAGGCGGTATAGCGCTTGCCCGGCCTCATGCATGCACCGGCCGTCTCGTGAACGGCCGGCAGGGTCACTCGCCGACTCGCCGGCGATATACGTAAGTCGAATCGTTCGACGCAGCCGCATCGAACGCATAGCCTTCCGTCGCGAATTCCTTCAGCGCCTTCGGGTCGGCAATCCGGTTCTCGACGATAAAACGCGCCATCAGGCCGCGCGCACGCTTCGCATGGAAGCTGATGATCTTGTAGCGGCCGCCCTTCCAGTCCTCGAACACCGGCGTGACGACGGGCGCGGCCAGCAGTTTCGGCTTGACCGACTTGAAGTATTCGGTCGATGCGCAGTTGACGAGCACGCGCGCCGCGCCGCTGCGCGTTTCGAGCTGCTCGTTCAGCGCCCGCGTGATACGGTCGCCCCAGAACGCGTACAGATCCTTGCCGCGCGCGTTCGCGAAACGCGTACCCATCTCGAGACGGTACGGCTGCAGCAGATCGAGCGGACGCAGCAGCCCGTACAGCCCCGACAGCACGCGCACGTGCTGCTGCGCATAGTCGAGATCGGCGGACGACAGCGATTTGGCGTCGAATCCTTCATATACGTCGCCGTTGAATGCGAGCACGGCCTGCTTCGCGTTGGCCGGCGTAAAGGTCGGTGACCAGTCCGCGTAGCGCTGGAAATTCAGGCGTGCAAGCGGATCGGAGATATCCATCAGCGTCGCGATGTCCTGCGGCGAAAGCTTGCGCAGGCCGTCGATCAGCTCGGACGCGTCGTCGACGAATGCAGGCTTCGTGTAAGACTGGACGTGCGCGGGCGTATCGTAGTCGAGGGATTTGGCGGGAGAGAGAACGATTATCATAGAGGCTCGCTGGCACGCCGTGCCTTGCGGTCAGACGAAAACCACCGATTGTAACGAATGACCCGCTCTCCCGCCCCGCATGCCGCGCATCGCGTCGTGCTCGACTCGAACGTCTGGATCGACATCCTCGTATTCGACGACCCCGCTACGCGCCCGATCCGCGCCGCGCTCGAACGCGGCACGCTTGCCGCCGTGATCGACGGCCGCTGCCTGACCGAACTCGAGTATGTGCTCGATTATCCGCAGTTCCAGGCGCGCGCCGTCGACAAGGCGGCCGCGCTCGCAACCGTCGCTCGCCTGGCGAGCCTCGTCGAGCCGCCGGCCGTCGACGCCGACGCGCCGCCGCTGCCGAAGTGCAAGGACCGCGACGACCAGAAGTTTCTTGAACTCGCCCGCGCCGCCCAGGCCGATTGGCTCGTGTCGAAAGACCGCGCGCTGCTGAAGCTCGCGAAGCGCACTGCGCGCGATTTCGGCTTCCGGATCGCGCAACCGGCCCCCTTTGCCGAGGCCTGCGCGCTCGACGCCACGCCGGCTTGACGCACCGCAACACCACCCGATTTCGACCGTATCGATGAACGCTCCTTCAGACATGCCAACGACTCCCGTTTTCCCTTCGCGCCTGCCGAACGTCGGCACGACGATCTTCACGGTCATGAGCGCGCTTGCAGCAGAAAAAGGCGCCGTGAACCTCGGCCAGGGCTTTCCGGATTTCGACTGCGATCCGCGCATCGTCGATGCGGTTGCCGCCGCGATGCGTAACGGGCACAACCAGTATCCGCCGATGGCCGGTGTCGCACCGCTGCGCGAGGCGATCGCAGACAAGATCGCGCAGGTCTACGGCCGGCGTTACGATCCGGCGACCGAAATCACCGTCACGGCCGGCGCGACGCAGGCACTGCTGACCGCGATCCTGTGCACGGTGCATCCGGGTGATGAAGTGATCGTCGTCGAACCGACCTACGACAGCTACCTGCCGTCGATCGAACTCGCGGGCGGCACACCTGTGTTCGTCACGCTGGAGGCGCCCGACTACGCGATTCCGTTCGACCGTCTGGCGGCTGCGATCACGCCGAAAACGCGCATGATCCTGATCAACACGCCGCATAACCCGACGGGTACCGTGTGGCGCGAGGCCGACATGCGCAAGCTCGAAGAGATCGTGCGTGGCACCAACGTGCTGATTCTGTCCGACGAGGTCTACGAGCACATGGTCTATGACGGCGCGCGCCATGAGAGCGTCGCGCGTTATCCGGAGCTCGCCGCGCGCAGCTTCATCGTGTCGAGTTTCGGCAAGACCTATCACGTGACGGGCTGGAAGGTCGGTTATGTCGCAGCCCCTGCCGCGCTGACCGCCGAATTCCGCAAGGTCCACCAGTTCAACGTGTTCACGGTGAACACGCCGATGCAGGTCGGGCTCGCCGACTACCTGCGCGACCCGGCACCGTACCTGACGCTTGCGGACTTCTACCAGAAGAAGCGCGACTTCTTCCGGGCCGGCCTCGAGCGCACGCGCTTCAAGCTGCTGCCCTGCACGGGCACGTACTTCCAGTGCGTCGATTATTCGGCGATCAGCGACCTGCCGGAAGCGGAATTCTCGAAGTGGCTCACGTCGGAGATCGGCGTGGCCGCCATTCCGGTGTCGGCGTTCTATCACGAGCCGCACGAATCGGGCGTCGTACGCTTCTGCTTCGCGAAGCAGGAAAGCACGCTCGCATCGGCGCTCGAACGGCTCGCCCGCCTGTAAGTCCCGCACGGGCGGCCAGAGGCCGCCTTGCAGGAACCGCGTTTACGAACGCGCGACGCTCGTCGCCTCGATATACGCCTTGCGCTCGGCTGCCACGCGCTGCGCGGCCGGACGCTCGCCGACGATCTTCGCGTGCGCCTTCCAGTCGATGCCCGCGTCGAGCAGGAAATCGCGTCCGAAAATGGCCTTCGTCGCCATCCCGATGACGGGCAGATGGACCCATGCGGCGATGTCGGCGAGGCCGAACGACTCGCCGAGCACATACGGCGAAAATTGCGTCATCTGTTTGAACGCATCGATCGCGTGCGGCAGGCGCTTCTCGACGTGCGCCTTCGTCCCGTCGCTGACCTTGCCGCCGAAAAACGCTTCCGTATAGACCTCGCGCGCCATCCATTCGAGATACAGCTCGAGCGTCTCGACCAGTTCGCGCACCTTCGCGGCCGCGAACGGGCTCGCCGGGAAAATGCCTTTCTCGGGATAACGTGCCGCCAGGTATTCGATGATCACCTGCGACTCGAACAATGCGCCTTCTTCGGTCTTCAGGAACGGAATCTTGCCGAGCGGCGAATCGGCGAGCCGGGCCGGATCGCTGATCGGCAAACCGCACACCGACTCCTCGAACGGAATGTCGTGCTCGAGCAGGACGAACTTCACCTTGTTGTAATAGTTGGACAACGGAATACCGCACAGCTGTAGCATCGGAGTCTCCTTCGTTGCTGGAACGCGGCCGCAACGGTGCCGGCCGCAGCGAGATTCGTCGCGCTGAAAAGCACGTTCGTGCTAGTCTAAAGCAAGTATTGCGTTCGTCACGACAACATTACATCCGCTACGGCATCGGCCGCATCCGCGTGCGCGGCGCGCGTGGCGCCGCAGCCCCGCCATCCGATGGAGACACGCTCGCATGAGTGCTGAACTGCTGGCCTCGCGTCCGCCCGAGAGCGACTCGACGCTCGTCCTCACGCTATCCAATCCCGGCGCACGCAATGCGCTGCATCCCGACATGTACGCGGCCGGCGTCGAGGCGCTCGCCACCGCCGAGCGCGATCCCGGGATTCGCGCTGTCGTGCTCACTGGCGCCGATCGCTTCTTCTGCGCGGGCGGCAACCTGAACCGGCTGCTCGACAACCGCTCGAAGGATCCGTCCTACCAGGCCGACAGCATCGATCAGCTCGCCGCATGGGTAACGGCGATCCACGCTTCGACGAAGCCGGTGATCGCGGCGGTCGAAGGCGCGGCGGCCGGCGCGGGCTTTTCGCTCGCGCTCGCGTGCGACCTGATCGTCGCCGCGCACGATGCGAAATTCGTGATGTCATACGCGCGTGTCGGCCTGACACCCGACGGGGGCGGTTCGTGGTTCATCGCCCGCGCACTGCCGCGCGCGCTCGCGGCCGAGATCCTGTTCGAAGGCAAACCCGTCGCAGCCGAACGTCTGCACACGCTCGGCGTCGTCAACCGGCTCGCCGTGCCGGGCGCGGCATTGACCGACGCGCTGGCATGGGCCGATGCACTCGCCGGCATCTCGCCGAACGCGCTCACGCGCATCAAGTCGCTGCTCGACGACGCAACGACGCAACCGCTCGACGCGCATCTCGGCACCGAACGCGATCATTTCGTCGCGTCGCTGCATCATGCGGACGGGCTCGAGGGCATCACCGCATTTCTCGAGAAGCGCCCGCCCCGCTACAAGCGCTGAGCCGCCACGCCCGCGTTCCACCTGCCTGAACGCATCCGCCACGAAGCGCCGCGCGCGACGTCGGCGGCGAGCGCTCGCTCGCCCGCGTACCCGTATCGGCACGCACGTTTGCGTCGCCAGCAGCGCGCATCGATCCATGCTCTAATGACCGCCTGTCGCGGCGCTGCCAGCGCCGTTTTCGCGCACGCAACAAAGGAGTTCACGATGATCGACGTCTATAGCTGGGCGACCCCGAACGGCCACAAGGTGCACATCATGCTCGAGGAAACGGGCCTCGCCTATCGTGTCCATCCGGTCGATATCGGCGCAGGCGACCAGTTCAAGCCGGAATTCCTGAAGATCAGCCCGAACAACAAGATCCCCGCGATCGTCGATCCGGACGGCCCCGGCGGCAAGCCGATCTCGCTGTTCGAATCGGGCGCGATCCTGATCTACCTCGCGGAAAAGACCGGCAAGTTCCTGCCGACGGATCCGGCCGCACGCTATGCAACGCTCGAATGGCTGATGTTCCAGATGGGCGGTGTCGGGCCGATGCTCGGGCAGGCGCATCACTTCCGCCTGTATGCGCCGGAGAAGATCGAGTATGCGGTCAACCGCTACACAAACGAAGCGAAGCGCCTGTACAACGTGATGGACAAGCGACTCGGTGAATCAGAATATCTCGCGGGCGACACGTACACGATCTCGGACATTGCGACGTTCCCGTGGACGCGCTCATGGCAGAACCAGGGCATCGTGCTCGACGAATTGCCGAACGTGAAGCGCTGGTACGACACGATCGCCGCACGACCGGCCGTGCAGCGCGGTGTCGAAGTGCTCGCGTCGATGCGCAAGGCGCTGCAGGACGACAAGGCACGCGAGGTGCTGTTCGGCGCAACGCAGTACGCGAAGCACTGACACGCAAGTGACGGGCGGAGCGGCATCCGTGCATGCCGCTCCCCGCTTCAGAAGTAATGCAGCGTGATGAATTCCGCCGCGCAAACCGGCTGCGGCGCATCGGGACGCTCGACCTGCATCGTCACCGACCACGTCACCTGCACGCCGTTCCGCGCGGCCTCGGCGGTTTCCTTTACCGCAAACAGCGCACGCACTCGCGCGCCGACCGGCACCGGCTTCAGGAACCGCACGCGGTTCAGTCCATAGTTCACGCCCATCTTCTGCTCGAAACGCATCGCGTCGGTCATCAACGCCGGAATCAGCGACAGCGTCAGGAACCCGTGGGCGATCGGTCCGCCGAACGGCGACTCGCGTCGCGCGCGCTCGGGATCGACGTGAATCCATTGATGATCGCCGGTCGCGTCGGCAAACCCGTCGACGCGATGCTGGTCGATCACGATCCAGCCGCTCGCGAGCGGCTCTGCGCCGACGCGTGCCTGCAGCGCCTGCGCCGACGCGATCAGCGGCAACGTCATCTCCGTCATGCCTGCACGCCTCCCGGATGGCGCAGCCCGAAGATCACTTTCGTGTGCACGGTAATCACCGTCTCGCCGGCCTCGTTCACGCCGACCCATTCCGTCGACACGATACCGCGATCGGGCTTGCTCTCCGACACGCGCTTGTCGTGGACCTTCTGGTACATCGTGATCGTATCGCCCGCACGCACCGGCTTGAGCCAGCGGATCGAGTCGATGCCCGGCGAGCCCATGCTGGTCGAGTCCGGGCCGAGCTTCTTGACGAGCAGGCTCATGAACACCGAACACGTATGCCAGCCGCTCGCGACAAGCCCGCCGAAATGCGATGCCTTCCCGGCTTCTTCGTCGAGATGGAACGGCTGCGGATCGTAGCGTTGCGCGAACGTCTTGATGTCGTCGGGTTCGAACGTGTAACGGCCCACTTCGGTGGTGCTGCCGACCACCAGGTCTTCGTAACTGATGCCCACTAGATGTCTCCTTGTCTGGCGCGCTCGCGCGTCGCCGTCATGCCGCGTCGGCCTGCGCGAAATCGGGCAGTGCCGCGATGCGCGCAAGATGATGATCGGTGTCGCCGAGTGTCGTCTCGATGATCGTCAGCCGCTTGAACAGGTGCGCAGCGGCGACCTCGTTGGTCACGCCCATGCCGCCGTGCAGTTGAACGGCCTGCTGGCCGACGAAACGCGCGGCGGCGCCGACACGCGCTTTCGCGGCCGACACCGCCTTGCGCCGCGCGTCGGCATCGCCACTCGCGTAGCGCACGGCTGCCAGGTAGGTCAGCGAACGTGCCTGCTCGGCATGGATCAGCATGTCGACCATCCGGTGCTGCAGTGCCTGAAACCGCGCGATCGGCATGCCGAACTGTTCGCGCGTCTTCGTGTATTCGACCGTGGCGCGGTTCAGTTCGTCGAGCGCGCCGACCGCCTCCGCGCACAGCAGGAACGTCGCGTAATCGGCAACTTGCTCGAGGGCGGCGGCGTCGCGCGCCCCGCCCGTCAGCAGTCGCGCCGGCGTTTCATTGAAACCGATCGTCGCGGCACGCTGGCCGTCGATCGTCCGGTAGTCGGCCACCTTCGCATTCGCGGCATCCCGTTCGACGACGAACAGGCCGATGCCGCCGTCGTCGACGCGCGCAGGCACGATCCACGCATGCGCCTGCGCGCCATGCTGAACGACCGACTTCGTGCCCGTCAGGCGGTACGTGCCGCCCTGCTCGCGCGCATGCGTATCGAGTTCGAACAGGTCGTAGCGCGCATGCGGCTCGTGGAAAGCAACCGCCACACGTTTCTGCCCCTGCGCGACCGCCTCCAGCAGCGCGGCATCCTCACCGGCGCCGGAGCCGGCGATGCGCAAGGCCTCGACACCCACCGCCGTTGCCCAGTACGGCTCGATCACGAGCGCACGGCCGAGTTCCTGCATCACGACCAGCATGTCGACCGGGCCGCCGCCGAAGCCGCCCTGTGCGTCCGGCACGGGCAGCGCGGTCAACCCCAGCTCGGCGAAGGCGCTCCATTGCGTGTCCGACACGCCCGCGTCGCTGCGCACGATGGCCTGACGCGCTTCGAAACCGTATTGCTCGCCGAGATACCGGCGCAGCGCGTCGGCGAACTGCTGCTGCTCATCGGTAAAGCTGAAATCCATGGTTGTCTCCGTTCCCTGATCACAGCCCCAGAATCATCTGCGCGATGATGTTCTTCTGGATCTCGTTCGAACCGCCGTAGATCGACGTCTTCCGGTAGTTGAAGTAGTACGCGGCCAGCGGCGCCGCGTCGTCGTCGCCGGCGATGCTGTGCTCGCGCTGGCCGTCGAGGAACGGAACGTCGAACGGTGCGGCGAGCGGGCCGATCGCGTCGACCATCAGCTCGGTGAGCGCCTGCTGCACTTCCGTGCCCTTGATCTTCAGCATGGACGCCTCGGGGCCCGGCCCCTTCCCGCTCGTCTCGCGGCTGACGACGCGCAGCACCGTCACCTCGAGCGCCATCAGCTCGACCTCGAGCGCCGCGACCTTGGCGGCGAACACGGGATCGGCATGCAACGGCTTGCCGTTCTTGCGCTGGTTCGACGCCACGCGCTTCAGGAACGCGAGCTCGCGCTTCGACGCGCCGACGCGCGCGATGCCGGTGCGCTCATGGCCAAGCAGGTATTTCGCGTAGGTCCAGCCGCGATTCTCGTCGCCGACGAGATTCTCGACCGGCACCTTCACGTCCTCGAAGAACACCTCGTTGACCTCGTGGTCCTCGTCGAGCATGACGATCGGCCGCACCGTGATGCCGGGCGTCTTCATGTCGATCAGCAGGAACGAGATGCCCTCCTGCTTCTTCGCGGCCGGATCGGTGCGCACGAGGCAGAACATCATGTCGGCGTACTGGCCGAGCGTCGTCCAGGTCTTCTGGCCGTTGACGACGTAGTGATCGCCTTGGCGCTCGGCGCGCGTACGCAACGATGCGAGGTCGGATCCCGAACCCGGCTCCGAATAGCCCTGGCACCACCAGTCCGAGCCGTCGAGAATCCGCGGCAGATAATGACGCTTCTGCGCTTCGCTGCCGTATTTCATCAACACCGGCGCGACCATCGATACGCCGAACGGCAGCACGGTCGGTGCACCGATCCGCGCGCACTCCTCATCCCAGATGTGCCGTTGCGTCGCGTTCCAGCCCGGCCCGCCGTATTCAACCGGCCAGGCGGGCGCGGACCAGCCGCGCTGGCCAAGAATCCGGTGCCAGCTCGCGAAATCCTCGCGGTCGAGTCGTTTGTGATCGAGTACTTTGGCGCGCAGTGCGTGAGGCAGGTTGGCCTCGAGCCAGGCGCGAACGTCGACGCGGAACGCGTCGTCGGCGGGGGAATAATCCAGATCCATGCGCAGTGTCTCCTGTCGACCGGAGGTAGTGCTTCAACACTTACTCAGGTCCCATGCAGACGCAGGCCGCGGCCGTCCAGCCCGGCAAGGACCCACTGCATACGTCATTGCAGCGGTTCTTTCAGCGCGGCAGGAATCGGCAGCGGCATCACGTCGATGCCTTCTTCGGCCAAGGATTGCGCATCTTCGGGCGTCGTGACACCGCGAATGCTGCGTGCCGGCGCCTCGTTGTAATGGATGCGCCGCGCTTCCTCGGCGAAGCGCTCGCCCACATTCTCGGTTTTCTCCAGCACCTCGCGCAGTGCACGCATCACCTGCGCCTGCATTGCGCGCGGATCGGCCGGCTGTGCCAGCGTCGCACCCGACAGATTCAGGCGCGGCGCCGACGGCAGACGGTTGACCTCGGTCGTTCCGCACACCGGGCATTCGACCAGCTTGCGGGACAACTGCGCTTCGAATTCATCGGCGGAAGCGAACCAGCCTTCGAACCGATGACCGTGCGGGCACTGCAAATCGAGGACCTTCATGCTGAATCAGGGCGTGTGGCGAGTGTAGCGCAAAAAGCGGTTTTGTGAACGACCGTGCTAATTACCGATCGCGCGACGTGGAGGCGTCGCGTCACCGGATTGTAACGCGGCGCCCCACCCGCCGCTGACGCCGCACTCAGGGCGTCAGGACCGGCCCGAGCGGCCACGTACCGGACAGCACCTTGTCGAGCCACATCGTACCGATGATCGTCTTCACGTCGGAAATCTGGCCCGTGCGCACCCATTCCTGCAAATCGGCCTGCGTCGCGGTGAAGGTCTCGAGGAATTCGCCCTCATCGAGCTTGCGCTCGCCGGCCGTCAGCCCGCGCGCCAGGTACAGGTCGATGAATTCGGTCGAGTAGGAAATGATCGGATGAATGCGGGTCAGGAACACGTACTCGCGTGCGGTGTAACCCGTTTCCTCGCGCAGTTCGCGCACCGCGCAGGCGAGCGCGCCTTCGTTCGGGTCGAGTTTGCCGGCCGGGAATTCGGCCATCACCTTGCCGATCGGGTAGCGAAACTGGTTTTCCATCAGCACGCGGCCGTCATCGAACAGCGGGATCACCATCACCGCGCCCGGATGCTGGACGTATTCGCGCGTGGCCTTCTTGCCATCCGGCAGGCGGACGATATCGCGCTTGAGCTTGAGGAACGCGCCGTCGAAAATCGCCTCACTCTCGAGGCAGGTTTCGGTCAGTGCGGTGTCGTGATTGGGTAGTTCGGCCATCGGCGGCTCCGGAAATGAGCGCGACGGCCGAAGCCGTCAGCGTCGTTTGACGAGATACTGGAACGTGAAGCCGGGAAACGCGAACACGACGAAAAGACTGAACGTGATCGCGTAGAACTGCCAGCCCTGTTCGAAGCGGTTGCCGGCGCGCGACTCGAGCCAGAAGCCGAGCGCGCCAACGATGAAGTACAGCACGATCAGCTCGCCGATCCGCACCCACCCGCCCTTCTTCGTCGCGCCGAACGGCACGACGGCGAAGAGGCGTTGGTTCAGGAACGGCAGGTTGGCGCAGACGAACGCCAACAGCACGATAAACCAGCCGGCTGCCGACATTACAGCGGCAGCGTGTGGCGAATTGCCTGCAGGCAGGCCGTCAGCAGCGGGCTCGGGATCAGGCCGAGCACGACGACCGCCAGGCCGTTCAGCACGAGGATCGTGCGCTTGCAGAAATCACCCGTGATCGGCGTTGCATCCTGCGGTGCATCGAAGTACATCAGCTTCACGATGCGCAGGTAGTAGAAGGCACCGAACAGCGACGTGATCACGGCCAGCACGGCCAGCCACGTGAGGCCCGCGTTGACGGTCGCCTCGAGCACGGCGAGCTTCGCGTAGAAGCCGACGGTCGGCGGGATGCCTGCCAGCGAGAACATCATGACCATCATCACGAACGCGAACACCGGGCTGCGCTTGTTGAGGCCCTTGAAGTCGTCGATCGTGTCGGCTTCGAAATCGCGGCGTGCGAGCAGCATCACCACGCCGAACGAGCCGAGCGTCGTGATCAGGTAGACGATCGCGTAGAACATCGCCGAGCTGTATGCATTCGCCGGCGCCGACGCGTCGCCCTTCACGATGCCTGCGAGCAGGCCGAGCAGCACGAAGCCCATGTTCGAGATCGCCGAGTACGCGAGCATCCGCTTGATGTTGCGCTGGACGATACCGGTGATGTTGCCGACGATCAGCGACAGCGCGGCGAGGATCACGAGCGCGGTCTGCCAGTTCTGCGCGAGCGGCAGCAGGCCCATCACCAGGAAGCGCAGGCCCCACGCGAACGCGGCAACCTTCGGGCCGCCGCCGACGAACAGCGTCATCGCGGTCGGTGCGCCCTGGTAGACGTCCGGCACCCACATGTGGAACGGCACGGCGCCGAGCTTGAACGCGATACCGGCGACGATGAAGACCACGCCGAACATCAGCACGGCTGCGTCGGTGTTGCCGCCGACCGCCTTGTACACCTCGCCCAGCTCGAGCGAGCCGGTCGCGCCGTACAGCATCGAGATGCCGTACAGCACGAAGCCCGATGCAAGCGCGCCCAGCACGTAGTACTTCATCGCGGCTTCGCTCGACTGCGCGGCGTCGCGGCGCAGCGCGATGACTGCGTACAGCGACAGCGACATCAGTTCGAGACCGAGGTACAGCGTCAGGAAGTTGTTGCCCGACACCATGACCAGCTGGCCGAGCAGCGAGAACATGCCGAGCAGGAACACGTCGCCGCGGAACATGTCGCGATCCTCGAGGTACTTGCGCGAATAGACGAGCGAGACCGCGAAACCGAACGACACGACGGCCTTCATCGTGCTCGCGAACGAGTCGACGACGACCATCTTCGAGAAGAAGTAGTACTGCTGCGGGTCGAGTGCCTGCACCGCGAACCACACGCCGGCGACGACCGACGAAACAACCGCGATCAGGTAAGTCAGGCGGCGGCCGGAAGCACCGGTAAAGGTGTCGTTCAGCCATGCGACGACGATGGCGGCCATCACCAGCGCGTCAGGCAACAGGACATTCATAGGAGCGTTCATGATCTTGATTTCCTCCGCTCGCGATTACTGCGCCAGCGGCAGCTTGGACTGCGCGACATGGGAGAGGAGGTTTTCCACGGAAACGTGCATCACGTCGGTGAAAGGCTTCGGATACAGGCCCATCAGCAGCGTGAACGCGGCGAGCACGGCCAGCATCAGGAATTCGCGACGGCCGATGTCCTTCAGCTTGGCAACGTGGTCGTTCGCCACCGCGCCGAAGTACACGCGCTTGTACATCCACAGCGTGTAAGCAGCGCCGAGGATCAGCGTGAACGCCGCGCCGAATGCGATCCAGAAGTTGTACTGGACGGCCGCGAGAATCACCATGAACTCGCCGACGAAACCCGACGTGCCCGGCAGGCCGCAGTTGGCCATCGAGAACAGCATCGCGAAGGCCGCGAACTTCGGCATCACGTTGACGACGCCACCGTAATCGGCGATCTGGCGCGAGTGCACGCGGTCGTACAGCACGCCGATGCAGAGGAACATCGCGCCCGACACGAAGCCGTGCGAGATCATCTGGATGATCGCGCCTTCGACGCCGAGCTGGTTGAAGATGAAGAAGCCGAGCGTGACGAAGCCCATGTGCGCGATCGACGAATACGCGACCAGCTTCTTCATGTCGGCCTGCACCATCGCGACGAGGCCGATGTAGATCACCGCGATCAGCGACAGCGTGATCACGACGGGGGCCAGGAAGTGGCTCGCGTCAGGCGTGATCGGCAGCGAGAAGCGCAGGAAACCGTACGCGCCGAGCTTCAGCATGATCGCGGCCAGCACGACCGAGCCGCCCGTCGGCGCTTCCACGTGCGCGTCCGGCAGCCACGTGTGCACCGGCCACATCGGCACCTTCACCGCGAACGCGAGGAAGAACGCGATGAACAGCAGGATCTGCGGCGTCATCGCGATCTTGGCGTTCTGCCACGTCGCGAGGTCGAACGAATGCGTTTCCGTGTACAGGTAGATCAGCGCGACCAGCATCAGCAGCGAGCCGGCCAGCGTGTACAGGAAGAACTTGAATGCCGCATACACGCGGTTCGGGCCGCCCCACACGCCGATGATGATGTACATCGGGATCAGGGTCGCTTCGAAGAACACGTAGAACAGCAGGCCGTCGGCCGCCGAGAAGACGCCGATCATGATCCCGGACAGGATCAGGAACGCCGCGAGGTACTGCGCGACGTTCTCGGTGATGACTTCCCATGCGGCGATCACGACGATCACCGTGATCAGCGCGGTCAGCACGACGAACCACATCGAGATGCCGTCGACGCCGAGGTGATACGCGATGTCAAAGCGCTCGATCCAGGTCGACTTCTCGACGAACTGCAGCGCAGCCGTGCTCGAATCGAAGCCCGTGATCAGCGGGATCGTGACCGCGAGGCCGAGCAGCGAACCGATCAGCGCGATCCAGCGGGCCGTCCCCGGATTTTTGTCATTACCCACCGCAAGCACGAGGAGGCCGAAAACGATCGGCAGCCAGATCGCGGTACTGAGAATCGGAAAAGCGTGCATTAAGTTGTCCCCCGCCTTATTTGCCGCCGAGCGTTACAAACAGGGTCAGGAGCCCCAGCATGCCGATGATCATGGCGAACGCGTAGTGATAGATGTAACCGGATTGGAGGAAGCGGATCACGCTGGCGAACCAGCCGATGAACCGGGCGCTGCCGTTGACGAGGCCGTCGATCACGACGACGTCACCTTCCTTCCACAGGCCGCGGCCGATCGCCACCGAACCACGGGCGAACACCACTTCGTTGATCTTGTCCATGTAGTACTTGTTGTCCAGCAGCGTGTAGATCGGGCCGAACGCGCGGCGGATCGACGCCGGCAGATCCGGACGCTTCAGGTACAGGAACCAGGCGACAACGACACCGGCGAGCGCGAGCCAGACCGGCAGACCCGACACCGAGTGCAGGCCCATGCCCACCCAGCCGTGGAACTCCTCGGCCATCTCGGCCAGCGCCGGGTGGTTTTCGCCGATGAAGATCACCTTGTCGAATGCAACGCCGTGCTGGAAGAAGTCGCCGAACAGCATCGGGCCGACCGCGATTGCACCGATGATCACCGACGGGATCGCCAGCAGGACCAGCGGCACCCACACGACCCACGGGGTCTCGTGCGGCTCGTGCGCGTGGTCGTCATGACCATGGCCATGACCGTGGTCGTCGTGGCCGTGCGCGGCCGCCATGCCCATCGGCGATTCCGGATGCTTCGGCTTGCGGAAGCGCTCTTCACCGTGGAACACCAGGAAATACATGCGGAACGAGTACAGCGCCGTGACGAACACGCTCGCGACGACCGCGAAGTACGCGAAGCCCGAACCCGGCAGGTGCGAAAGCTTCACCGCGTCGATGATCGAGTCCTTCGAGTAGAAGCCCGAGAAGAACGGCGTACCGATCAGCGCGAGCGAACCGATGAGCGACGTGATCCACGTGATCGGCATGTACTTGCGCAGGCCGCCCATGTTGCGGATGTCCTGGTCGTGGTGCATGCCCATGATGACCGAGCCGGCGCCGAGGAACAGCAGCGCCTTGAAGAACGCGTGCGTCATCAGGTGGAACAGCGCGACCGGGTACGCGGACACGCCGAGCGCGACCGTCATGTAGCCGAGCTGCGACAGCGTCGAATAGGCGACCACCCGCTTGATGTCGTTCTGGATGATGCCGAGGAAGCCCATGAACAGCGCCGTGATCGCGCCGATCACCGTGACGAACGACAGCGCGGTGTCCGACAGCTCGAACAGCGGCGACATGCGCGACACCATGAAGATGCCGGCCGTCACCATCGTCGCCGCGTGAATCAGCGCGGAGATCGGGGTCGGGCCTTCCATCGAGTCCGGCAGCCACACGTGCAGCGGGAACTGTGCCGACTTACCCATCGCGCCGATGAACAGGCAGATACAGGCCACGGTCAGCAGGCCCCAGTCGGTGCCCGGGAAGTGCAGGCTCGCGAGTTCCGCGCGCTTCGCGAACACTTCGCCGTAGTTCATCGAGCCGGCGAACGCGAGCAGCAGGCCGATGCCGAGCAGGAAGCCGAAGTCGCCCACGCGGTTCACGAGGAACGCCTTCATGTTCGCGTAGATCGCGCTCTCACGCGTGAAGTAGAAGCCGATCAGCAGGTACGACACCAGACCCACCGCTTCCCAGCCGAAGAACAGCTGCAGGAAGTTGTTGCTCATCACGAGCATCAGCATCGAGAACGTGAACAGCGAGATGTACGAGAAGAAGCGCTGGTAGCCGTCTTCTTCCGCCATGTAGCCGATCGTGTACACGTGCACCATCAGCGAGACGAAGGTCACGACGACCATCATCATCGCGGTCAGCGAATCGACGAGGAAGCCGACTTCGAGCTTCAGCGAGCCGACGTTCATCCATTCGTAGACGGTCGCGTTGAAGCTTGCGCCGCCCATCACGTCGAAGAAGACTTTCGCCGACAGGAGGAACGCGATCATTACGCCGAGGATCGTGATCCGGTGTGCGCCCTTGCGCCCGACTGCGTTCCCGAACAGCCCCGCAATCAGCGAGCCGGCCAGCGGAGCGAGCGGAATCGCCAGCAGCAGGTTTTCATTGAGTGTCGTTGACATAACAGCGTTGCCTGAAATTAACCTTTGAGCTGATCGAGATCCTCGACATTGATCGTGTCGAGCTTACGGAACAGGGTCACCAGAATCGCGAGGCCGATCGCGGCTTCCGCTGCGGCGACCGTCAGCACGAAGAACACGAAGATCTGGCCGTGCACATCGCCGAGGTAGTGCGAGAACGCGACGAAGTTGGTATTCACCGCCAGCAGCATCAGTTCGATCGACATCAGGATGATGATGACGTTGCGGCGGTTCAGGAAGATCCCGACGATCGCGATCGCAAAGAGGATCGCGCCGAGCACGAGGTAATGAGCAAGAGTCAGCATGGTTTTCCTTTCCTCCGCTTAGCCGTTGGTGCCCGAACCGGCTTCGCTCTGCGCCGTTTCCGGCTGCGGCTTGTCCGCTTCCATCTTCACGAGGCGCACACGGTCGTTGCGGCGCACCTTGACCTGATCCGACACGCGCTGGCGCTTGCTGTCCTTGCCCTTGCGCTCGGTCAGCCCGATCGCGGCAATGATCGCGACCAGCAGCACGAGGCCGGCGATTTCAAACGCGAAGATGTAGTCGGTGTAGATCACCTTGCCGATCAGTCGCGTGTTCGACCAGTTGGCCATTTCGCCCGTCGCCATCGCGTGCACCGTCTGCGTGTCGCCGTAACCGCGCCACAGGATCAGCGCGGTTTCGATCACGATGATCGCGCCGACCACGGTCGCCATCGGGACGAAGCGCTTGAAGTCGCGGCGCAGGTAGTCGATGTTGATGTCCAGCATCATCACGACGAACAGGAACAGCACCATCACGGCGCCCACGTAGACCAGCACCAGCAGGATCGCGAGGAACTCCGCTTCCAGCAGCATCCAGATCGCGGCGGCGTTGAAGAACGCCAGCACAAGGAAAAGCGCAGACGCCACCGGGTTGCGCGAAGTGATCACCTTCAGCCCTGATACCACCAGGAGCAGCGCGAAGATGTAGAACAGTACGGTCGTGAATTCCATGATTACCGGTTCATCGTTAGGCCATAGTCAGGCGCGGCTTGCGGGACGCCCGCACCCGTCGCGGCGGCTCGGCCCAGGCTTCGGGCCGGCACTGCAAACACAATCAACGATACGGCGCGTCGGCAGCCTTCGCCGCGGCGATGTCCTTCTCGTAGCGATCGCCCACCGCGAGCAGCATTTCCTTCGTGAAATACAGATCGCCGCGCTTTTCGCCGTGGTACTCGAGAATCTGCGTCTCGACGATCGAATCGACCGGGCAGCTCTCTTCGCAGAAACCGCAGAAGATGCACTTCGTCAGGTCGATGTCGTAGCGCGTCGTGCGGCGCGTGTTGTCCGCGCGCGTTTCCGATTCGATCGTGATCGCCATCGCGGGGCACACGGCCTCGCAGAGCTTGCACGCGATGCAGCGCTCTTCGCCGTTTTCATAGCGGCGCAGCGCATGCAGCCCGCGGAACCGCGGCGAAATCGGGGTCTTCTCTTCCGGGAACTGCACGGTGAACTTGCGCTTGAACGTGTAACGACCGGTCAGCGCGAGCCCCTTCAGCAGCTCGGTCAGGAAGAAAGTCTTAAAGAAGTGTTGGATAGCCGTCATGATTTCGTCCTTACTTCACCCAGATGTTCAGCGGCGACATCATCCAGCAGCCGACCACGACCACCCAGATCACCGTGACGGGCAGGAACACCTTCCAGCCCAGACGCATGATCTGGTCGTAACGGTAGCGCGGGAACGTCGCGCGGACCCAGATGAACACCGACAGCAGTGCGAAGACCTTCAGCACCAGCCAGAAGATGCCCGGGATGAACGACAGGAATTCGAACGGTGCGTCCCAGCCACCGAGGAACAGCGTCGCAGCCAGCGCCGAGATCACGATCATGTTGATGTACTCGGCGAGGAAGAACAGCGCGAACGCCATGCCCGAGTAATCGATCATGTGACCGGCAACGATTTCCGACTCCCCTTCCACCACGTCGAACGGGTGGCGGTTCGTTTCGGCGATGCCCGAAATGAAGTAGACGACGAACGCCGGCAGCAGCGGCAGCCAGTTCCACGACAGGAAGTTCACGCCGTGGCCGGCGAAGAAACCGTGCTGTTGCGAACCCACGATTTCCGACAGGTTCAGGCTGCCGGCCGTCATCAGCACCAGCACCAGCGCGAAGCCCATCGAGATTTCGTACGACACCATCTGTGCCGCGGCGCGCATCGCGCCGAGGAACGCGTACTTCGAGTTCGACGCCCAGCCCGCGAGAATCACCGCATACACGCCGATCGACGAGATCGCCATCGCGTACAGCAGGCCCGCGTTCACGTTCGCGAGGACCGCTTCGGCCTGGAACGGGATCACGGCCCACACGGCGAACGCCGGCACGACGGTCATCACCGGCGCGATCAGGTACAGCCAGCGGCTGGCGGCGCTCGGCTGAATGACTTCCTTCAGCAGCAGCTTCAGCACGTCGGCGATCGGCTGCAGCAGGCCGCCGGGGCCGACGCGGTTCGGGCCGAGACGCACGTGCATCCAGCCGATCAGCTTGCGTTCCCACAGAATCAGGTACGCGACGCACAGCAGGATGACGACGGAGACGACGAGGATGCGCACGACGGCCCACACCGTCGGCCATGCGAAGCCGAGAAGCTGGGACCCGCCCGCGTTGATCGTATCGAACAAGCTCATTTACGCCTTCTCCACCACCAGTTCACCGGACAGGCTGCCGAGCGCTGCGCCGGCAGGCGTTGCCGCCGACACGCGAACGACCGTCTCCGCAAGATTCGCGTCGCGCACGGCCGGCAACTGCACCGCACGCTCGCCCTGGCGCACGCGCACCGCGTCGCCTTCCTTCAAGCCCAGCTTGTCGAACAGCGCGGCCGGCAGGGCTGCGGCATTCGCCGCCTTCGCGGCGGCCGTCAGGTGCAGCGCACCTGCGCGGCGCACGAGCGCGTCGGCGTGATAGATCGGCACATCGGCCAGACGCTCGAAGCCGCCGTTCGCGGCATTCGCGGCGGCGCGCACCGGCGCGACCGACGTCTGGTTCGACAGGCGGCCCGCGACGCCGGCGTCGCCGAGCGCAGCGAGACGCACTTCTTCCGCGGTCTCGTATTCGAAGTTCGGCAGGCCGAGCAGGCTGCCGAGCACGCGCAGCACCTTCCAGCCCGGACGCGTGTCGCCGAGCGGGCGCACGACGCCGTTGAAGCTCTGCACGGTGCCTTCCGCATTCACGTACGTGCCGGCCGTTTCCGTGAACGGCGCGACCGGCAGCAGCACGTCGGCGTAGTCGAGGCCGTGCTTGAACGGCGACATCACGACGACCATTTCCGCCTGGTTCAGCGCGGCCAGCGCCTGTGCCGGATCAGCGGTGTCGAATTCCGGCTCGACGTTCAGCAGCACGTAGCCCTTGCGCGGCTGCGCGAACGCTTCACGTGCGTTCAAGCCGCCTTCGCCCGGCAGTGCGCCGACGACGTGCGCGCCGACCGTGTTCGCCGCTTCCGTCAGGAAGCCGAACGTGGCGCCGGTGTTGTCGGCGATCCACTTGGCGACGGCGTGCAGCTTCGCGAATTCCGGATGGCGGACCGCGACGTTGCCGAGCAGCACCGCACGGCGTTCGCCGTTCGCGAGCGACTGGGCGACAGCCTGCGCGGCCGGCGATGCGGTAACGCCAGCCAGTGCGTCGGGCAGCGCGACGCCGCGCAGTTGCGCGACCGCGGCAGCGATGCCGGCCAGCTGGTCGAGCCATGCCGACGGCGCGGCAACGATGCGCTGCGCGGTCGGGATCAGTGCGTCGTCACCGGTCGCGTGCAGGAAGTGCAGCTTCGCGCCGTTCTTCGCGGCCTGACGCAGGCGGGCGGCAAACAGCGGGTGGTCGCGGCGCAGGAACGAACCGACGACGAACGCGGCATCCACGTTCGACAGGTCGGCGATCGGCATGCCGAGCCACGGTGCGCCCTGGACCGGCGCCGAGAAATCCTGCTGACGCAGACGGAAATCGACGTTCGGCGTCTTCAGTTCGTTGGCGAGCTGCTTCACGAGGAACAGCTCTTCGGCGGTGCTGTGCGCGCTCGCGAGCATCGCCAGCGCGTTCGCGCCGTGATCCGCGGCGATGCCCTTCAGGCCCTTCGCGACGTATTCGAGCGCGGTCTGCCAGTCGGTTTCGATCCACTGGCCGCCCTGCTTCAGCATCGGCTTCGTCAGGCGCTCTTCGCTGTTGAGGCCTTCATACGAGAAGCGGTCCTTGTCCGAGATCCAGCATTCGTTGATCGCTTCGTTCTCGAACGGCAGCACGCGCATCACGCGGTTGTTCTTCACCTGCACGACGAGGTTCGCGCCGACGGAATCGTGCGGGCTCACCGACTTGCGGCGCGACAGTTCCCACGTACGGGCGCTGTAGCGGAACGGCTTGCTGGTCAGCGCGCCGACCGGGCACAGGTCGATCATGTTGCCCGACATTTCGGAATCGACCGTCTTGCCGACGAACGTCGTGATTTCCGAGTGCTCGCCGCGGCCCAGCATGCCGAACTCCATCACGCCGGCGATTTCCTGGCCGAAGCGGACGCAGCGCGTGCAGTGGATGCAGCGCGACATCTCTTCCATCGAGATCAGCGGGCCCACGTTCTTGTGGAACACCACGCGCTTTTCTTCCGAGTAACGCGACGACGACTTGCCGTAGCCGACCGCCAGATCCTGCAGCTGGCATTCGCCGCCCTGATCGCAGATCGGGCAGTCGAGCGGATGGTTGATGAGGAGGAATTCCATCACCGACTGCTGCGCCTTCACGGCCTTGTCGGATTGCGTATGGACGATCATGCCGGCCGACACGGGAGTCGCGCAGGCAGGCACGGCCTTCGGCATCTTCTCGACTTCGACGAGACACATCCGGCAGTTGGCCGCAACCGACAGTTTCTTGTGATAGCAGAAGTGAGGAATGTACGTATCCGCCTTGTGCGCAGCCTGGATCACCATGCTGCCTTCGGGCACCTCGACCTTCTTGCCGTCTATTTCAAGTTCAACCATGATGGTGAATGGTCCTTAACCTATTTCCGCCCGTTCGCGCCTTCGCCCGACCGTGCGCTCAAATTCCGCAACCGGGTTCGCTTCAGGCCGCCGCCGCGTGCGCGTGGCCGCCGACCATGCAGTGCTTGTGCTCGACGTGGTACGCGAATTCGTCCCAGTAGTGCTTGAGCATCCCGCGTACCGGCATCGCCGCCGCATCGCCGAGTGCACAGATCGTGCGGCCCATGATGTTCTCGGCCACCGAGTTCAGCAGATCCAGATCTTCCTGGCGCCCTTCGCCGTGCTCGATACGGTTCACGACGCGATACAGCCAGCCGGTGCCTTCACGACACGGCGTGCACTGGCCGCACGATTCCTCGTAGTAGAAGTACGACAGGCGCAGCAGCGAGCGCACCATGCAGCGCGTCTCGTCCATCACGATCACCGCGCCGGAACCGAGCATCGAGCCCGCCTTCGCGATCGAATCGTAGTCGAGATCCGTCTGCATCATGATGTCGCCCGGGATCACCGGTGCCGACGACCCGCCCGGAATCACGGCCTTGATCTTCTTGCCGCCGCGCATCCCGCCGGCGAGCTCCATCAGCGTCGCGAACGGCGTGCCGAGCGGCACTTCGTAGTTGCCCGGACGCTCGACGTCGCCCGACACCGAGAAAATCTTCGTGCCGCCGTTGTTCGGCTTGCCGATCTCGAGGTAATTCTGCGGCCCGATGGACAGCAGGAACGGCACCGCGGCGAACGTCTCGGTGTTGTTGATCGTGGTCGGCTTGCCGTACACGCCGAAGCTCGCCGGGAACGGCGGCTTGAAGCGCGGCTGGCCCTTCTTGCCTTCGAGCGATTCGAGCAGCGCCGTTTCCTCGCCGCAGATGTACGCGCCGTAACCGTGGTGCGCGTGCAGCTGGAACGAGAATTCCGAGCCCATGATGTTGTCGCCGAGGAAACCCGCTGCACGCGCTTCATCGAGCGCGGCCTCGAAGCGTCGATACACTTCGAAGATTTCGCCGTGGATGTAGTTGTAGCCGACGGTAATGCCCATCGCGTACGCGCCGATGGCCATGCCTTCGATCAGCGCGTGCGGGTTCCAGCGCAGGATGTCGCGATCCTTGAACGTACCCGGCTCGCCTTCGTCCGAGTTGCAGACGAGGTACTTCTGCCCCGGGAACTGGCGCGGCATGAAGCTCCACTTCAGGCCGGTCGGAAAACCCGCACCGCCGCGGCCGCGCAGGCCCGACGCCTTGACGTCGGCGATCACCTGCTCGGGCGGAATCTTTTCTTCGAGAATGCGGCGCAGCTGCTTGTAGCCGCCGCGCGCGACGTAATCTTCGAGATGCCAGTTCTCGCCGTTCAGACCAGCGAGGATCAGCGGTTTGATGTGACGGTCGTGGAGGGACGTCATTTCGAGAGCTCCTCAAGCAGCTGGTCGATCTTCTCGCGGCTCATGAAGCTGCACATTCTGTGATTGTTCACCAGCAGCACCGGCGCATCGCCGCACGAGCCCATGCATTCGCCTTCCTTCAGCGTGAACTTGCCGTCAGGCGTGGTTTCGCCGAAGCCGATGCCCAGCTTCTGTTTCAGGTAGTCGGCAGTCGCTTCCGCGCCGCCGTGCGGGCCAAGCTGGCACGGCAGGTTCGTACAGAGCGTGATCTTGTGCTTGCCGACCGGGTTGAGCTCGTACATCGTGTAGAACGTCGCGACTTCCTGCACGGCAACGGCCGGCATGCCGAGATAGTCCGCAACGAACTGCATCAGTTCGGGCGACAGCCAGCCGTGCTCTTCCTGAGCAACGGCCAACGCCGACATCACGGCGGACTGTTTCTGATCGGCGGGATACTTCGTCAACGCTCGATCGATTTCCTTCAGGCCTTCAGCTGAGATCATTTTCAGACACGACTCTTTCAATTCCTACCGAACGAACAACCTGCCGCACACTGGGGTGCATGGACGGCAGACCTGGCGCTCACTCTGTTGACAGCTTGCGAAGCCGCGCCGGTTCAGCGCATGCAGCATGTGACTTCGCGTGTGACTTACCGCTCGCCGCCCGCGACAAACGGGCGGCGCAACCATTAGCGATCGATTTCGCCGAACACGATGTCCTGCGTACCGATGATCGTGACGGCGTCGGCGATCATGTGACCGCGCGCCATTTCGTCGAGCGACGCCAGGTGCGCGAAACCCGGTGCGCGAATCTTGAGGCGATACGGCTTGTTGGCACCGTCCGACACGAGGTAGATGCCGAACTCACCCTTCGGATGCTCGACCGCCGCGTACGCTTCGCCTTCCGGCACATGGAAACCTTCGGTGAAGAGCTTGAAGTGGTGAATCAAGTCTTCCATGTTGGTCTTCATGCCGACGCGCGACGGCGGTGCAACCTTGTGATTGTCGGTCATCACCGGGCCCGGATTCTTGCGGAGCCACTCAATACACTGTTTCGCGATACGGATCGACTGGCGCATTTCTTCGACGCGAACCAGGTAGCGGTCGTAGCAATCGCCATTCACGCCGACCGGCACGTCGAAATCCATGCGATCGTACACTTCGTACGGCTGCTTCTTGCGCAGGTCCCAGGCGATGCCCGAGCCGCGCAGCATCGGGCCCGTCAGGCCCATCTGCAGCGCACGTTCCGGGCTGACCACGCCGATCCCGACCAGACGCTGCTTCCAGATCCGGTTGTCGGTGAGCAGCGTTTCGTATTCGTCGACGCACTTCGGGAAGCGCGTGAAGAAGTCGTCGATGAAGTCGAGCACCGAGCCGCTGCGCGCTTCGTTCATCTTCGCGAGCGCCTTCTCGTTGCGAATCTTCGACGCCTTGTATTGCGGCATTGCGTCAGGCAGGTCGCGGTAGACGCCGCCCGGACGGTAGTACGCCGCGTGCATCCGGGCACCGGACACCGCTTCGTACACGTCCATCAGGTCTTCGCGTTCGCGGAATGCGTACAGGAACACCGCCATCGCGCCGACGTCGAGTGCGTGCGCGCCGATCCACATCAGGTGGTTCAGCACGCGCGTGATCTCGTCGAACAGCACGCGGATGTACTGGGCGCGCTCAGGCACTTCGATGCCGAGCAGCTTTTCGATCGCGAGCACGTAGCCGTGCTCGTTGACCATCATCGACACGTAGTCGAGACGGTCCATGTACGGCACGGACTGGATGAATGTTTTGGATTCCGCGAGCTTTTCCGTCGCGCGGTGCAGCAGGCCGATGTGCGGATCGGCACGCTGAATGACTTCGCCGTCGAGCTCGAGCACGAGGCGCAGCACGCCGTGCGCTGCCGGGTGCTGCGGGCCGAAGTTGAGCGTGTAGTTCTTGATTTCTGCCATGACGCCCCCTTAATGTTTCAGACCGCCATAGCGATCCTCGCGGATCACGCGCGGCGTGATTTCGCGCGGCTCGATCGTCACCGGCTGGTACACGACCCGCTTCTCTTCCGGGTCGTAACGCATTTCGACGTAGCCCGACACCGGGAAGTCCTTGCGGAACGGGTGGCCGATGAAGCCGTAGTCGGTGAGGATGCGGCGCAGGTCGGGGTGGCCTTCGAACACGATACCGTACAGGTCGAACGCTTCGCGCTCGTACCAGTTCGCGGAAGTCCAGATGTCGACCAGCGATGCCACGATCGGCAGGTCGTCGTCCGGCGCGAATGCGCGCAGGCGCAGACGCCAGTTGTTCGTGACCGACAGCAGGTGCGACACGGCCGCGAAACGCGGGCCGTCGTAGGCGCCGTCGCCGAAGGTCTGGTAGTCGACGCCGCACAGGTCGATCAGCTGCTCGAAACGGAGCTTCGGATCGTCGCGCAGCGTCTTTGCGACTTCGAGGTAATCGCTCGCCTTCACGACGAGCGTCAGTTCACCGATCGCTTCGGTGAGGCTCACCACGCGCGCGCCGAGCGCGGCTTCGAGGTTTGCCTTGAGGGTCTCGATTTTGCTTGCCATATTGAGGGGACGCTCGGGGCTTTATTGACGGGCGATGGTATTGGTGCGGCGGATCTTCGCCTGAAGCTGGATCACGCCGTAGACCAGCGCCTCGGCCGTGGGCGGACAGCCCGGCACATAGACGTCGACCGGTACGATCCGGTCGCAGCCGCGAACCACCGAGTACGAGTAGTGGTAGTAGCCACCGCCGTTCGCGCACGACCCCATCGAGATCACCCAGCGCGGCTCGGCCATCTGGTCGTACACGCGGCGCAGCGCGGGCGCCATCTTGTTGCAGAGCGTGCCGGCGACGATCATCACGTCCGACTGGCGCGGGCTCGGGCGGAACACGACGCCGAACCGGTCCAGGTCGTAACGGGCCGCGCCCGCATGCATCATTTCGACGGCGCAACACGCGAGCCCGAACGTCATCGGCCACAGCGAGCCGGTACGCGTCCAGTTGATCAGCTTGTCAGCCGTCGTGGTGACAAACCCTTCCTTCAAGACCCCTTCGATACTCATTTGCTTTCCACTCCAGACGAGCGACCGAGCGTGGCCGCCCATGCAAACCGGCGATTAACCCATCACTCCCAGTCGAGGCCGCCTTTCTTCCAGATATAGGCAAAGCCCAGCAGGAATTCGAGCAGAAAAATCATCATTGCGATGAAACCCGGCCAGCCGATGTCCCGGAGCGCGACGCCCCACGGAAACAGGAATGCGGTTTCGAGATCGAAGATGATGAACAGGATGGCGACGAGGTAGTACCGGACGTCGAATTTCATCCGGGCGTCTTCAAAGGCTTCGAAGCCGCACTCGTACGGTGCGTTCTTCTCGACGTCCGGCTTGTTGGGACCAAGAAGCTTGCCGATGCTGACCAGCGCTATACCTAAACCAGTGCCCACGAGGAGGAACAACAAGACGGGGTAATAGGCTGCGAGGTTCAAGGCAATCCTCTATCGGTTGGTTCTGAGCGTCCGGAGAATACCACTTCCGGCGGAAGGAATCATTTCGGAGTGCACGCGATCGCAAGACAACCGCAAGCACACCCCAGAAATGAAAAATGCCAGCCACTAGAAGCGGCTGGCATTGAGTAACTTTGGTGCCGACGGCGAGACTCGAACTCGCACAGCTTTCGCCACTACCCCCTCAAGATAGCGTGTCTACCAATTTCACCACGTCGGCACTGCATGCAACCGGGGTTGTAACTACTTGTTTCCCGCGAATCGCTTCAAGAATTAAATTCTAACCCGAGTCCCGGAATTGTTCAACGCACAATCGCAAAAATTTTAACTTTTTATTTCGGGACATCCTGGCCCGGCGCGCTCGCAGCCGAACCCGCAACGGCGGCGGATGCCGCGACTACCGGCGCCGATGCTGCAGGTGCCGATGCCGGTGCGGTCGCTGCCGTGCCGAGCACACCGGCCGACGGCGTCGACTTGTACGAACCGAGATACGTCAGCGCCAGCGTTGCGACGAAGAAGATCGTCGCGAGAATGCCCGTCGTACGCGACAGGAAGTTTGCCGACCCCGTGGCACCGAACAGGCTGCCCGACGCGCCGCTGCCAAACGCAGCACCCATGTCGGCACCCTTGCCGTGCTGCAGCAGCACGAGTCCAATCACACCGAGTGCAGACAGCACCTGCACCACAATAATCAGCGTCTTGAATAACAGCATCACACCCACCCGATTGGATCGGGCGACCGGAACGACCGGCCGCCCTCATGGTTCAATTCGATCCCGGACCGCTTATCGCGCGGCCCGGCAGATCGCCAGGAAATCTTCCGCCTTCAGCGACGCGCCGCCGATCAGGCCACCGTCGATGTCCGGCTGCGCGAACAGCTCTTCCGCGTTGTCCGGCTTCACGCTGCCGCCGTACAACACGGACACGTCCGCCGCACCCTTTGCCGCGAGACGCCCACGCAGGAACGCATGCACGTCCTGTGCCTGCGCCGACGTCGCGCTCTTGCCCGTGCCGATCGCCCAGACCGGCTCGTACGCGACGACGATGCGCGCAGCCTCGTCGGCCGTCAGCACGGCCAGTACTGCGTCGAGCTGCGCACCGACCACCTGCTCGGTCGCCCCCGACTCGCGCTCGTCGAGCGTCTCGCCGACACACACGACCGGCGTGAGCCCCGCCGCGAGCGCGCGCTGCGTCTTCGCCGCGACCGTCTCGTTGCGCTCGCCGTGATACGCGCGACGCTCCGAATGACCGACGATCGCATAGCGTGCGCCGAACTCCGCGACCATCGCGGCCGCCACTTCGCCGGTGAACGCGCCCTGCTCGTGCGCCGACACGTCCTGCGCACCCCAGGCGACACGGCCGCCGTCGAGCTGCGCCTGAACCTGCGCGAGATACGGGAACGGCACGCACACGCCGACCGATGTTTCGGCCGCCACCGCGCCCGCACCCTGCACCACTTCGTTCAGCAACGCCTGGTTGCCGGCCAGCCGGCCGTGCATCTTCCAGTTGCCGATCACACGCTTAGTTCTCTGTTTCGACATCGTGTCTGTCTCGTCACCGCTTGGTCATTAACGTGCCGGAAACCGGCCGTCAGGTTTGATCTGGCGAAGCAAACCCGCGATTTTACTGCGCACGGCTTGAACCGGTCAAACCGCGCATGTCAAGCCCGGCCACACGGGCCGTCAGGCGTTCGCCCCCCCAATCCAGGACGATCTTGCCGGTGTGCTCGCTGCTTTCCATCAGCGCATGCGCCTGCGCGGCATCCGCGGCCGGCAATACACGATAGATCACCGGCTTGATACGGCCATCGGCAATCAGCGGCCACACGCGCGCCTTCAGTTGCGCGGCGATCTGCGCCTTGAACTCGACCGGACGCGGGCGCAGCGTCGAACCCGTGATCGTCAGCCGGCGACGCAGGATCTCGCCGAGGTTGACGTCGGCCTTCGCGCCGCCGAGCAGCGCGATCAGCACGAGACGGCCGCCATCCGCGAGTGCGGACAGTTCGCGCGGCACGTACGAGCCCGCCACCATGTCGAGGATCACGTCGACGCCGCGATCGTGCGTCAGCGACTTCACGACCTCGACGAAGTCTTCCGTCTTGTAGTTGATCGCCCGTTCGGCGCCGAGCGCCTCGCACGCGCGGCACTTGTCGGCGGTACCGGCCGTCGCGAACACGCGAAAGCCGAGCGCATGCGCGATCTGGATCGCCGTCACGCCGATGCCGCTCGAGCCGCCCTGCACGAGCAGCGTCTCCTGCTCGCCGCCCTCGCCCGCGCCGAGCTGCGCACGGTCGAACACGTTGCTCCATACGGTGAAGAACGTTTCGGGCAGCGACGCGGCCTCAATATCCGTAAGCCCGTCGGGTACCGGCAGGCATTGCAGCAGCGGCGCGACCGCATACTCGGCATAACCGCCGCCCGCGAGCAGCGCACACACACGATCGCCCAGCTTCAGGCCGAACGGGTTCAGCGCCGCGTCGGACAAATCGCCGCCGACGATCTCACCCGCGACCTCGAGGCCCGGCAGATCCGATGCGCCCGGCGGCGGCGCATACGCGCCCTTGCGCTGAAACACGTCGGGCCGGTTCACGCCGGAAGCCGCCACCTTGATCAGCACTTCGCCGCGCTTCGGTTCGGGGCGCGGGCGCTCCGCGAGCTTCAGCACGTCGGGGGCGCCGAATTCGGTGATTTCGATGGCTTTCATGGTGATGGTCGCTCCGGGATCAGGATCGGAATCGGATGGTGCGCCCGCACGCGGCACGGACGCGTTGCCGGCGCTGCTGCGCCGCACAACGATGCTACAGAAAAAACGGCCGGCACGCTTTCGCACTGCCGGCCGTTCGTCTGCCTGCCCGCTTACTGCTGCGGCGGCGTATCCGACTGCGCCGCTGCCGCTGCTTCATTCAGCAGCGCCTTCGCCGACAGGCGCACGCGCCCCTTTTCGTCCGTCTGGATGACCTTGACCTTCACTTGCTGGCCTTCCTTCAGGTAGTCGTTGATGTCCTTCACACGCTCGTTGACGATTTCCGAGATGTGCAGCAGGCCATCCTTGCCCGGCAGCAGGTTCACGATCGCGCCGAAATCGAGCAGCTTCAGAACCGTGCCTTCGTACACCTGGCCGACTTCGATCTCGGCCGTGATTTGCTCGATGCGCTTCTTCGCTTCGGCCATGCCGTCGCTGTTCGTGCTCGCGATCGTCACGACGCCGTCGTCCGAGATGTCGATGGTCGTGCCCGTTTCTTCCGTCAGCGCGCGGATCACCGAACCGCCCTTGCCGATCACGTCGCGGATCTTTTCCGGGTTGATCTTGATCGTGATCATGCGCGGCGCGAATTCCGACAGTTGCGTGTTCGCACCCGAAACCGCCGACGTCATCTTGCCGAGGATGTGCATGCGGCCTTCCTTCGCCTGCGCGAGCGCGACCTGCATGATTTCCTTCGTGATGCCCTGGATCTTGATGTCCATCTGCAGCGCGGTCACGCCCTGCTCGGTGCCCGCGACCTTGAAGTCCATGTCGCCGAGGTGATCTTCGTCGCCGAGGATGTCGGTCAGCACCGCGAACTTGTTGCCTTCGAGGATCAGGCCCATCGCGATACCCGCGACGTGCGCCTTCATCGGCACGCCGGCGTCCATCAGCGCGAGGCAGCCGCCGCACACCGATGCCATCGACGACGAACCGTTCGATTCGGTGATTTCCGACACGACGCGGATCGAGTAGCCGAATTCGTCGGCGCTCGGCAGGCACTTGACCAGCGCGCGCTTCGCGAGGCGGCCGTGGCCGATTTCGCGACGCTTCGGCGAGCCGACGCGGCCCGTTTCGCCGGTCGCGAACGGGGGCATGTTGTAGTGGAGCATGAAGCGCTCGCGGTATTCGCCTTCGAGCGCGTCGATGATCTGCTCGTCACCCTTCGTGCCGAGCGTCGCGACGACCAGCGCCTGCGTTTCGCCGCGCGTGAACAGCGCCGAGCCGTGGGTACGCGGCAGCACGCCGGTACGGATCTCGATCGGGCGCACGGTGCGCGTGTCGCGGCCGTCGATACGCGGCTCGCCGTTCAGGATCTGCGAACGGACGATCTTCGCTTCGATGTCGAACAGCACGTTGCCGACGGTGGCCTTGTCGGCCGCTGCCGTACCGGCTGCCAGTGCGTCTTCCTCGAGCTTCGCCGAGGTCGCTGCGTAAACTTCCTTCAGCTTCGCCGAACGCGCTTGCTTGTCGCGCAGCTGGTAAGCGGCGAGCAGGTCGTTCTGTGCCAGCTCGGTCACGCGTGCGATCAGCGCCTCGTTCTTCGGGGCCGGCTGCCAGTCCCACTCGGGCTTGCCTCCTTCGCGCACCAGTTCGTGGATCGCGTCGATCGCGACTTGCATCTGCTCGTGGCCGAACACCACGGCGCCCAGCATCACGTCTTCCGACAGCTGGTCGGCTTCCGATTCGACCATCAGCACCGCACGCTCCGTACCCGCGACGACGAGGTCGAGGCTCGATGCCTTGATCTGGTCACGCGTCGGGTTCAGCACGTAGGCGTTGTCGATGTAGGCAACGCGCGCAGCACCGACCGGGCCGTTGAACGGCAGGCCCGACACGGCGAGCGCAGCCGATGCGCCGATCAGCGCGGGGATGTCCGCCGGGATTTCCGGGTTCACGGACAGCACGTGGATCACGACCTGGACTTCGTTGTAGAAGCCTTCCGGGAACAGCGGGCGCAGCGGACGGTCGATCAGGCGCGACGTCAGCGTCTCGTGCTCCGACGGACGGCCTTCGCGACGGAAGAAGCCACCCGGGATCTTGCCGGCCGAGTAGGTCTTCTCGAGGTAGTCGACGGTCAGCGGGAAGAAGTCCTGGCCCGGCTTCGCCGACTTCGCGCCGACGACGGTTGCCAGCACGACGGTGTCTTCGACGTCGACGATCACGGCACCGCTTGCCTGGCGAGCGACTTCACCGGTTTCGAGGCGCACCTTGTGCTGGCCCCACTGGAATTCCTTCACGACCTTGTTGAACATGGACATGGTTGCTCCTTTGAATTCATGCATTTCATTCGCCGCGCCGGCCATCCCGCGCGGCGGCGTCCCGACCGAATCACCCGGAGCAAGGTGTGTTTTTTATGCCATTCCAGCGCGGCACTCGTGCAGCGACGCGCTGGAATGACACAAATCCTGCCCCGGTATCAGTCGTTGCGGCGGCCCCGCACGGTCGTGCCGGACAGCCTGCGATGCGTGTGACGCTACGCAACGCGCAAAAACAAAATGCCTGTATCAGCGGACTGACACAGGCATCTTGCTGGCGGCAATCGCCTCGATTACTTACGCAGACCCAGCTTCTCGATCAGTGCGCGGTAACGGTCGGCATCCTTGCCCTTGAGGTAGTCGAGCAGCTTGCGGCGGCGGCTCACCATGCGCAGCAGGCCGCGGCGGCTGTGGTGATCCTTCGCGTGGGTCTTGAAGTGACCCGTCAGTTCGACGATACGTGCGGTCAGCAGTGCGACCTGGACTTCGGGCGACCCCGTGTCGTTCGTACCGCGGGCGAACTGAGCAACGACTTCCGACTTCTTGATATCTGCAACAGACATGAGATTTCCTTGGTTTCTACTTTCTAACTGAACAGGCGGACACGGAAGAATGGCCGTGCCGTGACTTACAACCGGCGGGCATTGTAGCACAACTCCACGCCGTTCTTACCGCCCCCTGTCACGGGCGTGTCATCGAGCAGGCGGACGGCATCTCGGTACGCTGCGCCGGCACCGCGAGCACCGTCCGGAAGCCATAGCCCGCCCCCTCGTTGTCGAAGCGCACGCCCGGCGTGCCGGCCTTGTCCATCTCCATCACGTAAAGGGGCTGGATCAACTGATGATCCTGCGCGCGCATCCGCGACGCGTGGAAGCCGTCGTCGAACGACAGCCCCTCGAGCGCACGCGCGACCGCGACAGGGTCGGCCGAACCCGCACGGTTCATCGCGGCGGCCAGCATCTCGATCATCAGGCTCATCCGCCGCACCGGATAGTCGTCCTGGGCGGCCGGAAAACGGTTCCGGAACGCCCGGTAGAACGCATCCGATTTCGCACCGCCTGCGTTCGGGTGCCAGTCCGCCACGGCGACGACCCGCCCGACACCGGCGTCGCCGAGGGCTGCCGGCGCGCCGAGGCTGTTGCCGTAGAACGTGTAGAACTTCGCATTCAGCCCCTGCTCCCGCGCCGCCTTCACGAGCAGCGTGAGGTCGTTGCCCCAGTTGCCGGTCACGACGGCGTCGGCGCCGCTCGCGCGAATCTTCGCGATATACGGCGAGAAATCCTTGATCCGGCCGATCGGGTGGAACTCGTCGCCGGCGATCGTCACGTCCGGGCGCCGCGCGGCCAGCGCCTGCCGTGCGAGCGTGCTGACGTCGTGGCCGAAACTGTAGTCCTGGTTCAGCAGGTAGACCTTGCGCAGCGCGCGGTCGCGTGCCATCACGTCCGCGAGTGCGGCCATCCGCATGCCGGCGTGCGCATCGAAGCGGAAATGCCAGAAACTGCAGCGCGCGCCGGTCAGCGCCGGATCGTCGGCCGAATAGTTGAGGAACAGCATCCGGTTGTCCGGATCGCGCGCGTTCAGCTTGTCGAGCGCCGCGACGAGCGCGGCCGCGACGGCCGAGCTGTTGCCCTGCGTGACGAAACCGATGTGGCGATCCGCGGCCGCACGCAGCTGCACGAGCGCCTCCTCGGGGCTGCCCTTGCTGTCGAGCACGACGAGTTCGAGCGGGTGCGCGCCGTCGCGCAGCTTCACGCCGCCCGCCGCGTTCACCTGCTCGACGCCGAAGCGCAGGTTGCGCTCGACCGCCGCGCCCGCGTTCGCGAACGGGCCCGACATCCCTTCGATCAGCGCGATCCGCACCGGCTCGCCGCCGGCAAATGCGGACGACACCAGCATCCACCCCGCGCTCAACGCGAGCGCGCACCGCTTCCACCCCTGCATCGGCCACCTGCCCTTCAATCAGCCCGAGAAGCGCGGATCATAGGCCGGCGCCCCCGCCGCCCGCAAGCGTGACCGTGCCGGCGATCCTCACCGATTTTTTCCAAGCGATGCGCGATCGCTCGCCGTCCGTGATAAAACGGGACTTGTTTCCGTGTTCTGGAGAATCCCCATGCGCATTCGCATTTCCGCGCGCCTGCCGGTGCTGCTCGCCAGCGCCGCCGCGCTGCTGACCGGTTGCGCGCAACCGTGGCAGCAATACCAGGCCGGCCAGGACGAGTCGGCGATCGTCGCACGCATGGGCCCGCCGCGCGAGATCTACGACCTGCCCGGCGGCGGCAAGCGCCTGATGTGGCCAACCCAGCCGATGGGCGAGATCACCGTCGCGGCCGACGTCGATGCGGCCCACAAGATCGTCAACGTGCGCCAGGTCCTGCAGCCGAGCGAGTTCTATCGTGCGGAGATCGGCAAGTGGACGAAGACCGACGTCCTCGTCAACTTCGGACGCCCCGTCGAGACGTCCTACTTCCCGCTGATGAAGCGCGAGGTATGGACGTACCGGTATCTCGAGGACAACGTCTGGTACATGATGTACAGCTTCTACTTCGACCCGCAGGGCATCCTGCGCATCACGCAGAAAACACCCGACCCGTTGCACGACCCCGACCGCCGCAACCTGTTCTGACCGATTACGCATTTACGCGCAATTATCTCGATGGCCATTCACGAATCATTGCGTGAATGGCCATTTCCTTTTTTCCGCCGGCTTATTAATTCGGCAAATGCGACGGAAATCTTTTCCGATCGATGACATGCCGATGGCAATTCGCTGACATCCCCGTCATACGGGCCTTTGCCTGAAAACAGGCACACGCAGTGCATATCATGCGGTGAGTTGGTGCATGCAATGCACTACGCCAAACCAATTTGAAACAATTTGTTTCAACACCCCCGAAGCGCTAGGGCATACCCCTAATATCAGTCGAAACTCAACCTTTCAATTTAGAAAGAATGCCATTTCGTCATTTTTGCCGATATTCGATTGCCTTTATCTCAAAGGAGTCCTCATGAATCGCCCCAAGAGCATGCTGGTTGCCAACATCGCCTGGGCCCGCGAAACGCGTGAACACACGCCCGGTTTCTTCGACGCACTCGCGCGCGGCCAGAACCCGCGCGTGCTGTGGATCGGCTGCGCCGACAGCCGCGTGCCGGCCGAAACCATCACGCACTGCGCGCCCGGCGAGCTGTTCGTCCATCGCAACATCGCGAACCTGTTCCATCCCGACGACGACAATTCCGCCAGCGTGCTCGAGTACGCGGTGCGCGTGCTGCAGGTCGACCACGTGATCGTGTGCGGGCACTACGGGTGCGGCGGCGTACGCGCATCGCTGCTGCCGCCGCCGTCCGACCTGCCGCACGTCGCACGCCGCATCGCGCCGCTGTGCGCGCTCGCGCGACGGCATCGTGACACGCTGGACGGGCTCGACGACACGGCCGCCGCCGACCGCCTCGCCGAACTCAACGTGCTCGAGCAGGTGCGGCTGCTGCGCGCGTCCCCGATCGTGCGGGGCCGCGAACGGCCACCGCTCGTGCACGGCTGGATCTTTTCGCTCGCGGACGGCCGCCTGAAGGAACTCGATTCCGGCTACACCACCCCGCCCGCCGACGTCGAACCCGTGCAGGCCGTCGCGGCCTGCGCGCTCGGCTGACCTGCCCCAAAGCCAATGAAATCATCCCGACCATGAAACTGAACCAGCGCCTGTCCACCCTGCCGCGCGACATCGTCGCCGGCGTCGTCGTGTTCCTCGTCGCGCTGCCGCTGTGTCTCGGCATCGCCAATGCATCCGGTGTCGAACCGTTTGCCGGGCTCGTATCCGGCATCGTCGGCGGCATCGTCGTCGCGCTGCTGAGCGGCTCGTCGCTGTCCGTCAGCGGGCCGGCCGCCGGCCTCGTCGTGATCGTCGTCGAAGGCATCGCACAACTCGGCAGCTTCTCCGCATTCCTGCTCGCGGTGCTGCTGTCCGGCGTCCTGCAGTTCGGGTTCGGCATGCTGCGCGCCGGCCGCTTCGCCGCCTACGTACCGTCACCCGTCATCAAGGGCATGCTCGCCGCGATCGGCCTGCTGCTGATCGTGAAACAGATTCCGTTCGCGTTCGGTATCGGCGGCTCGGCTGCGCAATCGTTTGCGAACTGGCCCGGCCTGCCGGTCGCGTGGGCCGCCACGGCCATCGCGCTTGCGTCGCTCGCGCTGCTGATCGCGTGGGACACGTCCGCGCTGCGCCGCTTCGCGCTGGTGCGCTCGGTGCCGGCTCCGCTTGCGGTCGTCGTGCTGGGTATCGGCGCCACGCTCGTGCTGAGCATCGTCGCACCGTCGGTCGCGCCGGGCGCCGCCCATCGCGTGACGCTGCCCGAACTCGGCTCGTTCGCGGCCTTTGCGGCGTCGCTCAAGCATGCGGAGCTCGGCCCGAACTTCGCTCAGCTCGTCAATCCGGACGTGTGGCGCGTCGCGATCACGCTCGCGGTCGTCGCGAGCCTCGAGACGCTGCTGAGCCTCGAAGCCGTCGAGCAGATCGACCCGAAGCGCCGGCCGACCCAGCCCGATCGCGAACTCAAGGCCCAGGGCGTCGGCAATCTCGTCGCGGGCGCGGTCGGCGGGCTGCCGATCACGTCGGTGATCGTGCGCAGTTCGGTGAACGTCAACGCGGGCGCGCAAAGCCGGATGTCGGCCATCGTGCACGGGATGCTGCTGCTCGCGAGCGTGTTCGCGCTCACCGGCCTGATCAACCTGATCCCGCTCGCGAGCCTAGCCGCGATCCTGATCCATACCGGCTTCAAGCTGGCGAAACCGGCGCTGTTCCGCTCGGTGATGAAACAGGGGCCGGCCGCCTTCGTGCCGTTCGCCGCGACGATCGCCGGCGTGCTCGCGGTCGACCTGCTGTTCGGCATCGCGCTCGGCCTCGCGTGCAGCGTGCTGGCCGTCGCCGTCGCGAACCTGAAGAGCCCCGTGACGCTCGCGCAGCACGACGACCACTTCCTGCTGTCGTTCCGCAAGGACGTGTCGTTTCTCGGCAAGGTGCAGGTCAAGCATCACCTGCGGCACATCCCCGACCGGGCCGCGGTGATCATCGACGCGACACGCGCCGATTACATCGATCACGACGTGCTCGAACTGCTCGACGCGTTCGTCGCCGATGCGCCGCGACGTGGCATCGCCGTCGAGTTCCGGCGCCGCAGCCCGGTACCGCGCACGGCCGCGCGCCGCTGGCTGTTCCGTGCGCCGGCCGCCGAATGAGCGGCGCATGAAAAACGCCCCGGCGGCGCAGGGCCGCACGGGGCGTTTCGGTGATGCGCGACGCGCGGCGCTTACGAGCGCTGCGGATTGACCTTGTCGTCCTTCGAATGCAGCTTGTTCAGCGCGGAGATGTACGCCTTCGCGGATGCGGCGACGATGTCTGGATCGGTGCCGACGCCGTTGACGATCCGCCCGCTCTTCGACAGCCGGACAGTCACTTCACCCTGCGCCTGCGTACCGGTCGTAATCGCGTTCACCGAATACAACAGCAGCTCGGAACCACTGCCGACTTCGCTCTCGATCGCATTGAACGTCGCGTCGACCGGGCCGTTGCCGCGCGCCTCGCCGGTCACTTCCTTGCCGTCGACCCCGAACACGACCTTCGCGTGCGGCTGCTCGCCCGTTTCCGAGTGCTGCGACAGCGACACGAACTTGAAGTGTTCCTGCTCGTGTGCGAGCGCCGATTCCTCGGACACGATCGCGATGATGTCCTCGTCGAAGATCTCGGCCTTGCGATCGGCCAGATCCTTGAAGCGCATGAACGCCGCGTTCAGTTCGCTTTCGCTGTCGAGCGACACGCCGAGCTCCTGCAGGCGCTGCTTGAACGCGTTACGGCCCGACAGCTTGCCGAGCACGATCTTGTTCGCAGTCCAGCCCACGTCTTCCGCGCGCATGATCTCGTAGGTGTCGCGCGCCTTCAGCACGCCATCCTGGTGGATGCCCGATGCGTGCGCGAACGCATTCGCGCCGACCACCGCCTTGTTCGGCTGCACGACGAAGCCGGTGATCTGCGACACGAGCTTCGACGTCGGCACGATCTGAGTCGTGTCGATGCCGACGTCGAGGCCGAAGTAGTCCTTGCGGGTCTTCACGGCCATCACGATTTCCTCGAGCGACGTGTTGCCCGCGCGCTCGCCGAGACCGTTGATCGTGCACTCGATCTGGCGCGCGCCGCCGATTTTCACGCCGGCGAGCGAGTTCGCCACCGCCATCCCGAGGTCGTTGTGGCAATGCACGGAGAAGATCGCCTTGTCCGAGTTCGGAATGCGTTCGCGCAGCGTCTTCACGAGGTTGCCGTAGAGCTCGGGCACGCCGTAGCCGACCGTGTCGGCGATGTTGATGGTCGTCGCCCCTTCGGCGATCACGGCTTCCAGCACGCGGCACAGGAAGTCGAGGTCCGAACGGCTGCCGTCTTCCGGCGAGAATTCGACGTTATCGGTGAACTTGCGTGCGAAACGCACCGCGAGACGCGCCTGCTCGAACACCTGGTCCGGCGTCATGCGCAGTTTCTTCTCCATGTGCAGCGGCGACGTCGCGATGAACGTGTGGATCCGCGAGCTGTTGGCCGGCTTCAGCGCGTCGGCCGCACGCTGGATGTCCTTGTCGTTGGCCCGCGCCAGCGAGCAGATCGTGCTGTCCTTCACGAGACCGGCGATCGTGTGGATCGCGTCGAAATCGCCGTTCGAGCTGGCCGCGAAGCCGGCCTCGATCACGTCGACCTTCATCCGCTCGAGATGCTTCGCGATGCGGATTTTCTCTTCCTTCGTCATCGACGCGCCGGGCGATTGCTCGCCGTCACGCAACGTCGTATCGAAAATGATCAGCTTGTCTGTCATGGGGGGGCTCCAGGGCTCTTTATACGGAAGTCAAACGTAACGAGATCGCGCCACCGTTGGCGACGCTCAACAACAGACGAAGCTTGACGGAGGGCGGGAACGGTCAGCGCGGCAGGCGCGCCGAAGCTAGCGCGCGTAGCGGCGCACCGGCTAGAAGGAGGGAGAGGCGGGAAAATGCAGTCATGCCGAAGACTATAGCGGCATTCCGTTGGGTGCGCAATCGGACGGCACCCGGGGTTTCCGGCAGCCCGGGCCGAACAGGGGACAAATGAAAACGGCGGCCCCGAGGCCGCCGTTTCCGGGCAAAGAACGCGCGTCAGTGATCGCGCTGCGACGAGCGCGCGGGGTTTGCCCGCCCGCGCACGGCCATGTAGGCCCAGAACACGTAGCCGGACAGCCCGTATAGCACGAACAGGCAGAACAGCATCAGCGGCGGGTCGGACGACACGAGCACGAACGCGACGACGACCAGCAGGATCGCCGCGAACGGCACGCGGTGCCGCACGTCGAGCGCCTTGCCGCTGTAGAACGGCGCGTTCGACACCATCGTCACGCCCGCATAGATCGTCAGCACGAATGCGACCCACGGCAGCCAGCCGAGCTTCATCGGCACGCGGTTGTCGGTGGCGAGCCACACGAAGCCTGCGATCAGCGCGGCGGCGGCCGGGCTCGGCAGCCCCTGGAAGAAACGCTTGTCGACGACGCCGATGTTCGTGTTGAAGCGAGCGAGGCGCAGCGCGGCGCCCGAGCAGTAGACGAACGCGGCAAGCCAGCCCCAGCGGCCGAGATCCTTCAGCACCCACTCGTACATCACGAGCGCGGGCGCGACACCGAACGACACCATGTCCGACAGGCTGTCGAACTGCTCGCCGAACGCGCTCTGCGTATGCGTCATGCGCGCGACGCGCCCGTCCATCCCGTCGAGCACCATCGCCACGAAAATCGCGATTGCGGCGATCTCGAAGCGCACGTTCATCGCCTGCACGACCGCGAAGAAGCCGCAGAACAGCGCGGCGGTCGTGAACGCGTTCGGCAGCAGGTAGATGCCGCGCGTCTTCAGGAACCGCTGGCGCGCGGCGCGGCGGCTCTCGATCGGCACCGGATCGGCGGCCATCCCCTTGTTGCGGCGGAACGGGCGTGGCGTCTGGCCGGCGCCGTTGCGCGGCCGACGCGGTTTGAATGCGGCCATCGTGCGCCCCGCCGCTTACTGTTCGAGCTCGGCGAGGATCGTCGACGACGCGTAGACCTTCTCGCCGATCGACACCTTCGCGCGGCTGCCGAGCGGCAGGTACACGTCGACGCGCGAACCGAAGCGGATGAAACCGTAGCGCTGGCCGCGCGACAGCGGCTCGCCGGCGCGCACGTAGCAGAGAATCCGGCGTGCGACGAGGCCGGCGATCTGCACGGCGGTCACGGTCTTGCCGCTCGCCGTCTGGATCACGACCGCGTTACGCTCGTTCTCGGTGGACGCCTTGTCGATCGCCGCGTTCAGGAACGCACCCGGGAAGTACTCGACCTTGGAGATCGCGCCATCGACCGGCGAACGCTGCGAATGGACGTTGAAGACATTCATGAACACGCTGATCTTCAGCGCTTCGCGGTTCGCGTACGGGTCCTGCGCGGTCTCGACCGCGACGATGCGGCCGTCCGCCGGGCACAGCACCGCGTTCGGCTGCGCCGGGATCGGGCGCTGCGGATCACGGAAGAACTGGACGACGAAGACGAGCAGCAGCCAGAACGGCCACGCGAAGCCGAAGCCCCCGACGGCGTGGATCAACAGCGCGATGACGGCAGCAATCGCGATGAACGGCCAGCCTTCGCGCGCGATGATCGGATGAGGATAGTTCATGGATTCGTTCTGTGTTCGGTGAATTGCAAAGCCCGTAGCATAACAAAAGCCGCCCGGGGCACTGCTGCCTTCGGGCGGCTTTTTGGTACCGGCCCTCTATTCGAGGGGCCGGAACAGCACGCGGTGCTTAGTTCTTCGTCTGGTCGACGAGCTTGTTCTTCGCGATCCACGGCATCATCGCGCGCAGCTTCGCACCGACCTGCTCGATCTGGTGCTCGGCCGTCAGGCGACGGCGCGACTGCAGCGTCGGTGCGCCTGCCTTGTTCTCGAGGATGAAGCTCTTCGCGTACTCGCCCGTCTGGATGTCGGTCAGGCACTGCTTCATCGCCTTCTTCGTCTCTTCCGTCACGATGCGCGGGCCCGTCACGTACTCGCCGTACTCGGCGTTGTTCGAGATCGAGTAGTTCATGTTCGCGATGCCGCCTTCGTAGATCAGGTCGACGATCAGCTTCAGTTCGTGCAGGCACTCGAAGTACGCCATTTCCGGCGCGTAACCTGCCTCGACCAGCGTTTCGAAACCAGCCTTGATCAGCTCGACGGTACCGCCGCACAGCACGGCCTGCTCGCCGAACAGGTCGGTTTCGGTTTCTTCACGGAAGTTCGTCTCGATGATGCCGGCGCGGCCGCCGCCGTTCGCCGCGGCGTACGACAGCGCGATGTCGCGTGCCGCGCCCGACTTGTTCTGCGCAACCGCGATCAGGTGCGGCACGCCGCCACCTTGCGAGTACGTGCCGCGCACGGTGTGGCCCGGTGCCTTCGGCGCGATCATGATCACGTCGAGGTCGGCGCGCGGGATCACCGCGCCGTAGTGGACGTTGAAGCCGTGCGCGAATGCCAGCGCCGAGCCCTGCTTGATGTTCTCGTGCACTTCCTTCGCGTACACGTCGGCGATCTGCTCGTCCGGCAGCAGCATCATCACGACGTCGGCGCCCTTCACCGCTTCCGCGACTTCCTTGACCGACAGGCCGGCGTTCTCGGCCTTGCTCCACGACGCGCCGCCCTTGCGCAGGCCGACCGTCACGTTGACACCGCTGTCCTTCAGGTTCAGCGCGTGTGCATGGCCTTGCGAGCCGTAGCCGATGATCGTGACTTGCTTGCCCTTGATGAGGGAGAGGTCAGCGTCTTTGTCGTAGAAAACGTTCATGATGGTTCCTTCGCTAATTCAAAAATTCAACAATTCGTTCGGATGGAGTACTGCGGGCCGGGACATGACGGCGCACCCGGCGTGCCACTTTGGCAATGTCGGCATCACACCTTCAGGATGCGCTCGCCGCGTCCGATGCCGGAGCTGCCGGTGCGCACGGTCTCGAGGATCGCGCCCGCGTCCAGCCCCTGGATGAATGCGTCGAGCTTGTCGCTCGCGCCCGTCAATTCGATCGTGTAGGTCTTTTCGGTCACGTCGATGATACGGCCGCGGAAAATGTCCGCCATCCGCTTCATTTCTTCGCGCTCCTTGCCCACTGCACGTACCTTGATCAGCATCAGCTCGCGTTCGATGTGTGCACCGTCGGTCAGGTCCACCACTTTCACCACCTCGATCAGGCGGTTCAGATGCTTCGTGATCTGTTCGATCACGTCGTCGGAGCCAATGGAAACGATGGTGAGCCGCGACAGCGATTGGTCTTCGGTCGGCGCCACCGTCAAGGTTTCGATGTTGTAGCCGCGTGCGGAAAACAGACCGACCACGCGCGACAGCGCGCCCGGTTCGTTCTCCAGCAGGACGGAAATGATGTGTCTCATGTTCGCTTCTTCCAGAATGTGTCCGTGTCGATTCACTCGCGCCGCGCGCCGCCGCGTGCCGCACCGCCCTTCGTGAAGGCGGCCGCTTCGGTCCAGGCGCGCGTCGCGCCGTTACAGGTCTTCCGATCCGAGCAGCATCTCGGTGATGCCCTTGCCGGCCTGTACCATCGGCCAGACGTTTTCGGTCGGATCGGTCTGGAAGTCGAGAAACACGGTGCGGTCCTTCAGGCGCAGCGCTTCCTTCAGCGCCGGCTCCACATCCGAGGTCTTTTCGATCCGCATGCCGACATGGCCGTACGCTTCGGCGAGCTTCACGAAGTCAGGCAGCGCATCCATGTACGAATGCGAATAGCGCTTGCTGTATTCGATCTGCTGCCACTGGCGAACCATGCCGAGATAGCGGTTGTTCAGCGAAATGATCTTCACGGGCGTGTCGTACTGCAGGCAGGTCGACAACTCCTGAATGCACATCTGGATCGAGCCTTCGCCCGTGATGCACAGCACGTCGTCGTCCGGGTGCGCCATCTTGACGCCCATCGCTGCCGGCAGGCCGAAGCCCATCGTGCCGAGGCCGCCGGAGTTGATCCAGCGACGCGGCTTGTTGAAACGGTAGAACTGCGCCGCCCACATCTGGTGCTGGCCGACGTCCGAGCACACGAACGCATTGCCGTCCGTCAGCTCCCACGCCTTCTCGACCACGTACTGCGGCTTGATGATCTCGCTTTCGCGGTCGTACTTCAGGCAGTCCTTCGCGCGCCAGCCCTCGATGTCCTTCCACCATTGCGCGAGGGCTTCGGTGTCGGGGCCATGCTCGGCCGTCTGCAACTGCTCGATCAGCTCCTTCAGCACCTCCTTCACGTCGCCGACGATCGGGATGTCGACCTTCACGCGCTTCGAGATCGACGACGGGTCGATGTCGATGTGGATGATCTTGCGCGGACGCGACGCGAAGTGCGCCGGATCGCCGATCACGCGGTCGTCGAAGCGGGCACCGATCGCGATCAGCACGTCGCAGTGCTGCATCGCCATGTTCGCTTCGTAGGTGCCGTGCATGCCGAGCATGCCGAGGAATTTCTTGTCCGACGCGCGATAGCCGCCGAGGCCCATCAGCGTGTTCGTGACCGGGTAGCCGAGCAGGTCCGCGAACTGGTTCAGTTCGCGCGACGCGTCGGCGAGGATGATGCCGCCGCCCGTGTAGATGTACGGACGCTTCGCCGTCAGCAGCAGCGACACGGCCTTGCGGATCTGGCCCGAATGGCCCTTCGTGACGGGGTTGTACGAACGCAGCGACACGCTCTTGACCGGCTCGTACTGGCACGGCGTCTTCGAGATGTCCTTCGGGATGTCGATCAGCACGGGGCCCGGACGGCCGGTGCGGGCAATGTAGAACGCCTTCTTGACGGTTTCCGCGAGGTCGCGCACGTCCTTCACGAGGAAGTTGTGCTTCACGCACGGACGCGTGATGCCGACGGTGTCGCACTCCTGGAAAGCGTCCTGACCGATCGCTGCCGTGGGCACCTGGCCGCTGATCACGACCATCGGGATCGAATCCATGTACGCCGTTGCGATGCCGGTCACCGCGTTGGTGACACCGGGGCCCGACGTCACGAGGCAGACGCCGACATTGCCGGTGGAACGCGCATACGCATCGGCTGCGTGCACGGCCGCCTGTTCGTGGCGCACCAGCACGTGCTGAATCTTGTCCTGCTTGTAAAGCTCGTCGTAGATGTAGAGTACCGAGCCGCCGGGGTAGCCCCAGATGAATTCGACGTTTTCATCGGCCAGTGCCTTCATGAGCACGGTGCCGCCGATGGAGTCGCTATCGGGAGGGGAAAGGGGTTCCGACGTGGAGAATTCCGCGCTGGGCATGTTCATTTTGACCTTTCGAATTTTCGGCAAAAAATTGATCGGGTGCTCTCTGCCGGGCTTGTGGCTCGGGTTCAAGCGGCGCGTCCAGTTTGAAGGGCAGGCTTCTTGGGCCAGCCTCAAATGAGACCATCACTTCATGTTGCGAATCGCTGACGATAGCGGGTCGCGAATGGGTCGTCAAGCAAAATATCCCGCAGCGCATCATGGGCCCCGCCCGGCACCCCGCCGCCGCGGCTCGCGCGCAACGTGCGACGCCCGCCCCGGTGCCAAGCGGCACGAAAATTTGATAGCATCCGCGGGTTTTACGAAATTTTTCGACCTTTTTCACCACGCAGCGGCCCGCAGCGCATACCTTCACGGAATGGCATCAGACAAGGAACTCGCCGACTTTCTGGCGGGCGTCGAAAGGCGCGCGTTCAAGCAGGCCGCGTACGCCGTGCGTGACGACGATGCGTCGCTCGACATCGTGCAGGACGCGATGATCAAGCTTGCGGAGAAGTACGGCGACCGGCCGGCGGCCGAGCTGCCGCTGCTTTTTCAGCGGATCCTGCAGAACGCGATCCACGACTGGTTCCGCCGGCAGAAGGTCCGCAACACGTGGGTCACGCTGTTCTCGTCGCTGAACAACACCGACGACGACGACTTCGACCCGCTCGAAACCCTCGAATCCGCGGACGACAACGCGGGCGTCGAAAGCAGCGAGCACCGCCTCGAACGAGAGCAGGTTCTGGCCCTGATCGACGAAGAAATCCAGAAACTTCCGACGCGTCAACGGGAAGCGTTCCTGATGCGTTATTGGGAAGATATGGATGTCGCCGAGACTGCCGCCGCAATGGGGTGCTCCGAGGGCAGCGTCAAGACGCACTGCTCGCGAGCCACCCACACCCTGGCGCAAGCGCTCAAGGCCAAAGGAATCACGCTATGAGCTCCGCTCCCGCAAATCGAGAACACGAATTCGCGCTGAAGGTGCGCCGCGCGCTGGACGAGCGCGCGGCCGACCTGCCTGCCGCGACCACCGACCGTCTGGCCGCCGCCCGCCGGGCTGCGCTCGCGCGCAAGAAGCCCGAAGCCGCGACCGTGCCGGTGTTCGTGCCGGCCTTCGCCGGCGCGGCCGGTGCGTACGGCACGGCGCCCGCGGGCCGCCCGCAGGCCGGCCGCCCGTCGTTCGCGCGCCGCCTGCTGCGCGCGTGGCCGCTGGCGCTGCTGCTCGCGGGGCTCGTCGGCATCGCCTACTGGGAAGACATGCAGCGCACCGCCGAACTCGCCGACATCGACGCGGCGATGCTCAGCGACGACCTGCCGCTCAACGCGTATCTCGATCACGGGTTCAACGCGTATCTGTCGCGTGCGCACTAACAGACAATAACGAGGGGATCGCACGGGTGAGTCAGAAGCGCGGCCTGGCCGTATTTTTCGGATGCGTAATCGCGATCGCCGTTTCCTACGTCGCCACGTACCCACGATTCCACCCGGCCCCCGCGACGCCCACCGCCGCGGCCAACAGCCCTGCCGCGCCCGCATCGGCCGCGACCGGGCTGACCACCGAACTCCCCCCGCTGCCCCTGCCGCTGCCGGCCGCGTCCGGCCCGCTGTCCTGGGCGCGCCTCACGCCGGCGCAACACGCGGCACTCGCGCCGTTCGCCGACCAGTGGGATGGCTTCAGCGACGCACGCAAGCGCAAATGGCTGAAGATCGCGTCGCGTTTCGCGAAGTTGACGCCCGATGATCAAAAGCGCCTGCAGGACCGGATGACCGAATGGGCGCGGATGACGCCCGAGCAGCGCCGCGTCGCGCGCGAGAACTACCAGAGTGCGAAGGAGCTGTCCGCGCAGGCGCGCGAGCGGGCCTGGAAGGCGTACCAGCAACTCCCCGAGGAGCAGAAGGAACGTCTCGCGGCCGCCGAGCGCCGCCGCCGGCCGAGCGTCGTCAGCGCGCCGCCGACCGTCGCCGACCGTGACGTCCGTCGCCTCGTCAATTCGCACGATCACGCCGCAAGCGGCGCAGCCACCGCGCCGGCACCCGTCTCGGCCGCCGCCGCGCAGCCGGTGCCCGCGTCGTCGACGGCCGGCACCGCGTCCGCGCCGGCCGCCGTGGCGCCCGTGTCGCCCGCGGACGCCCCCTCGCTGTTCAAGGGCTCCTGAGCGGCCGTGGCGAACGCCCGCGCCCCCGAAACCCCGGCCGCCGCGCCGTCCGTGCGGCGGCGTCTCGCCGCGCTGCTCTACGAAGGCGTGCTGCTGTTCGGTGTGGTGTTCTTCGCCGGACTCGCGTTCAGCCTCGCGACGCAGCAACGCAACGGCCTCGTCCATCACAACCTGCTCGCCGCCTGGATCGCGCTCGTGGTCGGCGCGTACTTCGTCTGGTTCTGGACCCACGGCGGCCAGACGCTGCCGATGAAGACATGGCGGCTGCGGCTCGAATCGTCGAACGGCCGACCGCTGAGCGCGGGCCACGCGCTCGTCCGCTATGCGCTCGGCTGGCTGTGGTTCCTGCCGCCGCTCGCGCTGCATCCGCTCCTCGGCCTGTCGGTACCCGTCACGCTCGCGCTCACCGCCGCGTGGATCGTCGTGTGGGCCGGCGCGGCCCGGCTGCATACCGGCCGCCAGTTTCCGCACGACCGGATCGCACGCACGCGCGTCGTCGCCATCCCGCGTTGACGCGTTGAAGCGCTGACGCACCGCATTCACCAGACGAAAGCACGTCGCCGAGGCGCCCACCCGCCCGGCCCGGCAGCCTTGCCGGACAAGCGCCGGACGTTCCGTACGGCAGGTCACACAACGTCCCGACATTCACTGCTAAACACCTTGCAGCGGTCGTAATAAGAACGTCTCGTGACTGTCACGGCACAGTCACGCCCGCATGGCGGAATGCCGGTAATGTCAACCGGCGCGAGTCATGCATGGGCCAGAAAACGTCTGCGACCTCCCTGTTCCGTCACCCTCTCGGCGCCCGCGCCGCCACCGCCTTCCTGTCCGGTTCCGCCGCAACCGACGGGCGGGTGTCGCAAGAACCGCCTGCCGGTCACGCCACGCGGCATGACGACCCCGACTCGTCCGCGCATCGCTACCGCACCATCTGGCTGTCCGACATCCACCTCGGTTCGAGCGGCTGCCAGGCGCCGTACCTGCTCGACTTCCTGCGCCACAACGATTCGGAGTACCTGTACCTCGTCGGCGACATCATCGACGGCTGGCAACTGAAAAAGGGCTGGTACTGGCCGCAGGCGCACAACGACGTCGTGCAGAAGATCCTGCGCAAGGCGCGCAAGGGGACGCAGGTCGTCTACATCCCGGGCAATCACGACGAAGGCGCGCGGCAGTTCTGCGACCTCGCGTTCGGCGACATCCAGGTGCGCGGCGAGGCGTTCCACACGACGCTCGCAGGCAAACGTTTGTGGATCGTGCACGGCGACCTGTTCGACGGCGTGATCCAGCACGCGAAATGGCTCGCGTACCTCGGCGACACGCTCTACACGCTGATCCTCGTGCTGAACCGCTGGTTCAACCGGATCCGCAGCCGGCTCGGCTTCCAGTACTGGTCGCTGTCGCAGTACCTGAAGCACCAGGTCAAGAACGCCGTCAACTTCATCTCGCAGTTCGAGACCGTGATGACCGACGAGGCGCGCCGCCGCGGCTGCGACGGCGTCGTGTGCGGGCACATCCACAAGGCGGAGATCCGCGACATCGACGGCGTGCTGTACTGCAACGACGGCGACTGGGTCGAGAGCCTGTCCGCACTCGTCGAAACGATGGAAGGCGAACTGAAGATCGTCTACTGGACGGTGATGCGCACCGCACCGTCGGAAACCACGTCGCGCAAGGCCAAGGCCACTGCCTGACACAACCCCGCACCTACAGGACATTGCCGCGATGAAGATCATGATCGTCACCGACGCGTGGGAACCGCAGGTCAACGGCGTCGTGCGCACGCTGAAGAGCACGTCGCGCGAACTCACCGCGCTCGGCCACCGCGTCGAACTGCTGACGCCGCTGGAATTCCGCACGGTGCCCTGCCCGACCTACCCCGAGATCCGCCTGTCGATCCTGCCGTACCGCAAGCTGCGCGCGCGGATCGACGCGTTCGCCCCCGACGCGCTGCACATCGCGACCGAAGGCCCGCTCGGCCTCGCCGCGCGGCGCTATGCACGTTCGCGCAAGCTGCCGTACACGACCGCGTATCACACGCGCTTTCCGGAGTACGTGCAGGCGCGCTTCGGCATCCCGCTCGCGGCGACCTACCGCTTCCTGCACTGGTTCCATGGCCCGTCGCTCGCGGTGATGGCGCCGACGCCGGTGGTCAAGCAGGATCTCGAGAAATTCGGCTTCACGAACGTCGTGCTGTGGACCCGCGGCGTCGACCTCGACGTGTTCCGGCCGATGGAATCGAAGGTGCTCAATACCGCGCGGCCGATCTTCCTCTATGTCGGCCGCGTCGCGATCGAGAAGAACGTCGAGGCGTTCCTGCGCCTCGACCTGCCCGGCTCGAAATGGGTCGCCGGCGAAGGCCCCGCGCTCGCGGAACTGAAGTCGCGCTATCCGGAAGCAAACTATCTCGGCGTGCTGTCACAGGCCGAGCTCGCGAAGGTGTATGCTGCGGCCGACGTGTTCGTGTTCCCGAGTCGCACCGACACGTTCGGCCTCGTGCTGCTCGAGGCGCTCGCCTGCGGCACGCCGGTTGCCGCGTATCCCGTGACGGGCCCGATCGACGTGCTCGGCGAAGGCGACGCCGGCGCGATGCACGAGGACCTGCAGGAAGCCTGCCTCGAAGCGCTGAAGATCGAACGCGCGACTGCGCGCGCATGGGCCGAACGCTTTTCGTGGCGCGCGGCGTCCGAGCAGTTCGCGTCGCATCTGAAGCCGCTGCCGAAGACCGCGTACTCGCCAGCAGAAGGTGCCGCCGTTTGAAACGAGACCTGAACGACAAGTCCCCGCCCCCCGACGCCACGCCGCAACGGCACCGTCCGTTCGACGAGGAAGAGCCGCATGCCGATGCGGACGTGCATGCGCACGAGCCGCTCGGCCCCGACGATCGGCTAACGCCGCTGCCGCCGAACCCGTACAAGCGCCACCGCGGCATCACGCGCGCCTGGTACGCGCTCAAGCATTCGCTGAACGGCTTTCGCGTCGCGATCCGCGAGGAGAGCGCGTTTCGCCAGGAACTCACGCTCGCCGCGCTGATGCTCCCGATCGGCGCGTTTGCGCCGGTGCCGGCCGCCTCGCGCGCGCTGCTGATCGCGTCGGTGCTGCTCGTGCTGATCGTCGAGTTGCTGAACTCGAGCGTCGAGGCCGCGATCGACCGCATCTCGCTCGAACGCCACGAACTCTCCAAACGTGCGAAGGACCTCGGCAGCGCGGCCGTGACGGTCGCGCTGTTCGCATGCGTGACGACGTGGGCCTTCGTGCTCGGCCCGGTCGTCGCACACTGGCTGGGCTTCTAGACAAGCGCCGGGCGCACGCGCCGCGCACCGCCCGCGTGCGGCGCTGCACCATGCGCCGTGCGGGGCCGCGCACACGAAATGCGCCCGATGTGGCGAAACCCCGGTTTATAATCGTCCGCTAGACATAGAACAGCAACCCGCGCCGGACGAATCACGCAGCATCGATTGCAGCGCCCGCCAGTCCGGCACACACAGGGCCGGACGACATGGAAGCGAAACCTCCCCGCCGCACCCGCGAACGGATTCTCGAGTTGTCGTTGAAACTCTTCAACGAGATCGGCGAGCCGAACGTCACGACCACGACGATCGCCGAGGAAATGGAAATCAGTCCAGGCAACCTGTACTACCATTTCCGCAACAAGGACGACATCATCAACAGCATCTTCGCGCAGTTCGAGCAGCAGATCGAACGGCGGCTGCGCTTTCCCGAAGATCACCGTCCGACGATCGACGAAACCTGGTCGTACCTGCAGTACATGGCCGATTTCATGTGGACCTACCGGTTCCTGTATCGCGACCTCAACGACCTGCTCGCGCGCAACCGCACGCTCGAGACGCACTTCAAGCAGATCATCAGCCACAAGGTGCGCTTCGCGCGCGACATGTGCGAGCTGCTCGTATCCGACGCCGAGATGGTCGCGACACCCGCCGAGATCGAGGTCATCGCCACCAACATGGCCGTCATTTCGACGTACTGGCTGTCGTATCAGTACGTGATGCATCCGCGCAAGTACAACGACCAGGACGCGATCCGCGAGGAACTGCATCAGGTCAGCATGCACGTGATCTCCGTGATGGCGCCGTACCTGCGCGGCCGTTCGCGCCAGCTGTTCGACGACCTGGTCTCCGGCAAGCTGCCGAAGCGCCAGTTCACCGACTACCTGCCGCCGCGCGACGGCTCGCCGCGACCGGCAGACAGCCCCGTCGTCACCGGGCAGGCCCCCGCCAAGGATTCCAAGCAATGAAGGCAGTCTGTGTTTACTGCGGCTCGTCGTCCGGCGTCCGGCCCATCTATGCCGACGCCGCGCGCGCATTCGGCCGCGCGCTCGTCGATGCGGGCCTCACGCTCGTCTACGGCGGCGGCCGCGTCGGCCTGATGGGCGTGATCGCCGACGAAGTGATGGCGGCCGGCGGCCGTGCGGTCGGCGTGATCCCCGAATTGCTCGTCGACAAGGAAGTCGGCCATACGGGGCTGTCGGAACTGCACGTCGTGCCCGACATGCACCACCGCAAGAAAATGATGGCCGACCTCTCCGACGCGTTCGTCGCGATGCCCGGCGGCGCCGGCACGCTCGAAGAGCTCTTCGAGGTCTACACGTGGGCGCAGCTCGGCTATCACCGCAAGCCCGTCGCGGTCTACAACATCGATTCGTTCTACGATCCGTTGATCGCGCTGCTGCGCCATACGGTCGACGAAGGCTTCATGCGTCCGGCTTATTTCGACGCGCTGTGCATCGAATCCGAACCCGTCGAACTGATCGAGCGACTGCGTCGCTACCAGCCGCCCGCCCGCGACAAGTGGGCGCCCGACGCAGCCAAGTAAGCGCCACCGGAACCCGCACGCGATGACCGCACCGTCCGACCGCAAGGCCGTCCTCATCACCGGCGCGAGCCGTGGCATCGGCCGCGCGACCGCCGTGCTCGCGGCCGGGCGCGGCTGGGACGTCGGCATCAACTACGCGCGCGACGCGGCGGCGGCCGAACTCACCGCGCAGGCCGTCCGCGACGCGGGCGGCCGTGCATGCGTCGTCGCGGGCGACGTCGCGAACGAAGCCGACGTCGTCGCGATGTTCGACACCGTCACGGCCGCATTCGGTCGCTTCGACGCGCTCGTCAACAACGCGGGCATCGTCGCGCCGTCGATGCCGCTCGCCGACATGCCGGCCGACCGGCTGCGGCGGATGTTCGACACCAACGTGCTCGGCGCGTACCTGTGCGCGCGCGAAGCGGCGCGCCGGCTGTCCACCGACCGTGGCGGTCGCGGCGGCGCGATCGTCAACGTATCATCGATCGCCTCCCGGCTCGGCTCGCCGAACGAATACGTCGACTACGCGGGCTCGAAGGGCGCGGTCGATTCGCTGACGATCGGTCTTGCGAAGGAACTCGGCCCGCACGGCGTGCGCGTCAACGCGGTACGCCCCGGCCTGATCGAGACCGAAATTCACGCGAGCGGCGGCCAGCCGGGCCGTGCGGCCCGCCTCGGCGCAACGACGCCGCTCGGCCGCGCGGGCGAAGCGCAGGAGATCGCCGAAGCGATCGTCTGGCTGCTTGGCGACGCGGCGTCCTACACGACGGGTGCCCTGCTCGACGTCGGCGGCGGCCGGTAATACCGTACTGCGGCGCAGCAAAAACCGCCGCCCGAGAGGATCAGTCGTCACGACACCACAAATCTCCACAATTCCGTGACACTATCAGTAAACTCTCGTAACAATTCCATGGTCTACTAGCGGGCATTCAGACAGGCGTCATCAACACCTGTCCGTTATCCCTTGATGTGGCCCTAATCGGTCCTGCCCATGTCGCAGGACCGGCTCGACTCGACCCGAGATCTTTTCCATGCCCGGAACCGCAGCGCCCGGCCGGCGACGCACGTCTGTGCCCGCCCCGGCTCAGCACACCCGCTCGACCGCCGACACCGACCTCACTGCAACGCTCGACGTCGCCGGCACGCCCGACGCCGCCTCGACCGTCGCAACCAGCACCACGCACGAGCGCTCGTTCCTGCTCGGCTGGCGCGCATGGCTGTTCGTCGCCGCGCTGATCTGCGCGTACGTGCTGCCGGGCGTCCTCGGTCACGATCCCTGGAAACAGGACGAAACCTACACGTTCGGCATCATCCAGCACATGCTCGAGACGGGCGACTTCGTCGTGCCGACCAATGCCGGCCTGCCGTTCATGGAAAAGCCGCCGCTTTACGCGTGGGTCGCGACCAGCCTCGCATGGCTGCTGCAACGCGTGATGCCGCTGCACGACGCGGCGCGACTCGCGAGCGCGCTGTTCGCCGCGCTCGCGTTCGGCTTCATCGCGCGCACGGCGCGCGTCGCCAGCCGCGCGGACACCTGGTTCGACCTGCGCGTGATCGGTCCCGTCGTGTTGAGCGCGGGCACGCTCGTCGTCATCAAGCACGTGCACGACATGATGACCGACGTCGCGCTGTTCGCCGGCACGGCAATCGGTTTTAGCGGGCTGCTCGAACTCGTGATGCAGCACGTCGCGCGCGCGCAGCAGATGCGCCACGGGCTGCCGGTCCGGCCGTCGGGCCGCTGGGCCGCACCGATCTTCGGCGCGGGCGTCGGCATTGCACTGATGGCGAAGGGGCTGTTCGTGCCGCTCGTGTTCGCGGCCTCGCTCGTCGGCGCGCTGGTGCTCTATCCGGCCTGCCGCACCCGCTCGTTCGCGCGCGCGCTCGGCATCGCCGCGCTCGTGTTCGCGCCGTTCGCGCTCATCTGGCCGACCGCGCTGTTCATGCGCTCCGAGACGCTGTTCATGACGTGGTTCTGGGATAACAACGTCGGCCGCTTCTTCGGCTTCTCCGTCCCCGAACTGGGCGCGGAAAACGACAAGCCGTTCTTCATCCTCCGCGCGTTCCTGCTCGTCGGCTTCCCGGTCGCGCCGCTCGCGATCGTCGCGCTCGCGCGCGGCGTGTGGCGCGACTGGCGGACGCCGCGCGTCGCGCTGCCCGTCTTGTTCACCGGCATCGGTCTCGCCGTGCTGCAAGTGTCCGCGACGTCGCGCCAGCTCTACATCCTGCCGTTCTTCGCGCCGCTCGCGCTGGTCGCCGCGCAGGCCATCGAGCGCCTGCCGCGTCGGCTGCATCTCGCGTGGGATTACCTGAGCCGCATCCTGTTCGGCACGGCCGCGGCGCTCGCCTGGGCAATCTGGGCGGTGATGGCCGATCCGGCCGCGTCGCGCGCGGATCTGGCGCCGCTCGGCCGCTGGCTGCCGCTCGACTGGACGATGCCGATCGAACCCGCGCTCGTGACCGGCGCGCTCGTGCTGACGGTCGGCTGGCTCACGCTGCTGCCGAAGCTGCGCGCGACGGGCCTCTGGCGCGGCGCCCTGTCGTGGGGCGCCGGCGCACTCGTCGCATGGGGGCTCATCTACACGCTGCTCCTGCCGTGGCTCGACGTCGCGAAGAGCTACCGCTCGGTGTTCGACGACCTGAACGCGCATCTCGCGCTCGAATGGAACGACGGCGACTGCATGGCGAGCCTGCACGGGCTCGGCGAATCGGAAGCGCCGATGCTGTACTACTTCTCCGGCATCCAGCACACGCCGATCGACGACGCGAAAACGACGCGCTGCACCTGGATGATCGTCCAGGGGGTGCGGGCCGTCGATCCGGCACCGGGCAGCGAATGGAAATTGTTCTGGTCGGGCGCGCGCCCGGGCGACAACGACGAACTGCTGCGCGTGTACGTGCGCACGCCCGAGCAGCACCTGCAGTGACGAATGGCGGCACGGCGCACCGTCGTGCGGCCCCTCATGCCATGCGGGGAACGGCGAACACCGCCGCCTGACACGCGAACAGCCGCCGGGAAACGCGCGCCGCCGACCGGCGCGCCCGGCTGACGCGGTGGCCGCGCGACGCCGAGGGGCTGCGGGGCTGCCCCCCTCCCCTTATCGCGCGACTGCGCGGATCTTCAGAACGACGAACCGGGCTCGCGAAGAAACGCCGTTTCCTCGTCGCTCGACTCGCGTCCGAGAATCGCGTTCCGGTGCGGAAAGCGGCCGAAGCGCTCGACGACGGCCGCATGCAGCAACGCGAAGCGGTGATAGCTTTCGCAGCCTGCCTCGTCGCGGATGCCCGCGCACAGGCGCACGGCCTCGCGCTGGCTTTCGACCGACTCGTCGTGCTCGAACGGCAGATACGCAAACGCGCGGTGATGTCCGCTCGGCAACTGCGCGTCCCAGCCGGCCGCGACCACGCGACGTGCAAGCGCGAGCGCCTTCGGGTCGGCGGCAAACGCGCGCGGCGTACCGCGATGGATGTTGCGCGAGAACTGGTCGAGCACGACGATCAACGCAAGTGCACCCGACGGCGAACCTGCCCAGTGATCGCATCCGCCGTCGCACGCAGCGTCGAGCAAAGCGCTATAGCGTGTGCGCAGCACGTCGTCGAACGCCGCCCCGCCGTTGAACCAGACCTTGCGCGCCTGCCCGAATTCGGCCGAGCCCGGCTCGCCGAACCAGAAATCCAGGATCTCCCGCGCATGCGGATCAAGCGCCGCGCCTGCGTGGGTGGTGTCGATCGTCATGCAAACTCCAGGACGAGGCGCCGGGTGCGCGCGCTCTTCTTTTCCAGTTTCGCGATTCGCAGCTCGCCGATTTCGGCCGTGTTGCGCACATGCGTGCCGCCGCACGGCTGCAGGTCGACATGCTCGATGCGCAGCAGCCGCACCCGGCCGAGGCCCATCGGCGGCTTCACGCTCATCGTGCGCACGAGGTCCGGCCGCCCGGCCATCTCGTCGTCGGTGATCCACTCGGTCGTGACCGGGTGCGCGCCGACCACCAGGCCGGCGAGGCGCCGCTCGACATCGTCGCGGTCGATCGGGTCGGACGTCGCGAAATCGAGACGGACATAGTCGGCCGTCACGCTGCAGCCGTCGACCGCGTACGGCAGCACCGCGCACATCAGGTGCGCGGCCGTATGCAGGCGCATGTGGCGATAGCGGCGCAGCCAGTCGATCTCCGCGGCGACGCGCGAGCCGGGCACGAGCGCCGCGACACGCGCCTCCTGCCCCGGTGCGGGCACGTGCACGGCATCGTCGGGGGTCGCGCCGTCGAACTTCGCCTTGCGCGTATCGGCGATCGCGATCGTGCTGCCGTCGGGCAGCGTCAGCGTGCCGGTGTCGCCGGCCTGGCCGCCGCCGAGCGGATAGAACACGGTGCGGTCGAGCCGGATGCCGTCTTCACCGACGGCCAGAACGACCGCGTCGCATTGCGTGAGGTACGCGTCTTCGCGAAACAGCGCTTGTGTCGTCATCGGGCAAACCTCGTATCGATTGGGGAAGCGGCCAGTGTCGCGCCACGCGGTGCGCGCGCCCAGACGCAGATCGCCCCGCGCGCGTGCAGCGGCGTACCGGTCGGTCAACCGGGCCGGTTGCGCATCCAGTCGGCCGTATCGTAGAACGAATGCATGAGCCGCTCGCGCAGCGGTTCGGGCAATCCGACATCCTCCATCGCCCACGCCATGCAGCGCAGCCACTGATCGCGCTCGACCGACGCGATCGGGAACGGCAGGTGCCGCGCGCGCAGCCGCGGATGGCCGAACCGGCTGATGTAGTGGTCGGGGCCGCCGAGCCACCCGCACAGGAACCAGAACAGCTTGTCGCGCGAACCGTCGAGCGACGCCGGGTGCAGCGCGCGAATCTGCGCGAACTCGGGCTCGAGGTCCATCAGGTCGTAAAAGCGGTCCACCATTTCGCGCACGCGGGCTTCACCGCCCACGAGCTCGAACGCCGTCGGCTGCGACGGCGCATCGTCATTCACATCGGTCATACGGATAGTCGGAAAACGGGATCTTCGGGGCCGCCGGCGACGCTCATGCGTCGCGCAGCGACTGCAGCGCGGGGCGCCGCAGCACATTATGCAGGCTCAGCCAGCCGGCCGCACCGGCGCACACGATGCCGGCCGCGATGCCGGCCGGCACGAGCCACGGATCGACGGCAAGCTGGAAGTCGAACACGCGCGACGCGAGCACCCAGCCGACCGCGATCGCACCCGCCGACGCCAGCGCGCCGGCCAGCGCGCCGACCACGATGAATTCCGCGCGCTGCACCGCATTGACCTGCGCCCGCGATGCGCCGAGCGCGCGCAGCAGCGCAGCCTCGCGCACCCGCTCGTCGCGCGTGCCGGCCAGCGCCGTGTAGAGCACGAGCACACCGGCCGCCAGCGTGAACGCGAACAGGAACTGCACCGCACCGACCACCTGCAGCATCATCCGCTGCAACTGCGCGAGGATCGGCGCGACGTCGATCGCGGTCAGGTTCGGGTAGCGCGCGATCAGCGGATCGAGCAACGCGGCGTCCGAGGCCGGCAGATGGAAGCTCGTCAGGTATACGGCCGGGAAATCCTTCAGCACCGGCGGCGGCATCAGCACGAAGAAATTGACGCGGAACGAGCCCCAGTCGAGCTTGCGCACGCTCGTGATCGGCGCGTCGACCGTCAGCCCCGTCACGTCGAAGCGCAGCACGTCGCCCGGCTTCACGTTCAGCGTCTTCGCGAGGCCGGCCTCGATCGAGATCTGCGGCGTGGCCGCGGTGCCGAACCAGTCGCCTTCGACGATCCGGTTGTCGGACGGCAACTCGGTCGTATAAGACAGGTTGAACTCGCGGTCGACGAGCCGGCGGGCCTCGTCGGACGGGTAGGCATCCGGATTCACCGGCTTGCCGTTGATCGCGACGAGGCGGCCGCGCACCATCGGCGCGGGCACCGCGTCGCGCACGCCGTGCGCGGCCAGATACGCCGCGACGTCGGCACGCTGGTCGGGCTGGATGTCGATCAGGAACTGGTTCGGCGCATCGGGCGGCGTCGACTGCCGCCAGCCCGCAACGAGGTCGTTGCGCGTGATCGCGATCAACAGCAGGCACATCAGGCCGAGCGCCAGCGCCGTGATCTGCAGCGCGCTGGCCGTGCCGCGCCGGTGCAGCGACGCGAGCGCGTAACGCCAGCCGACGCCCGCGGCCACACGCGCGTTGCGCACCGCCCGCGCGGCGGCGAACAGCACGAGCCGCGCGATCAGCGCGAAACCGACCAGCGCGCCGGCGAAACCGCCCGCGACGATCAGCCCGAGCTTCAGGTTGCCGGCGGCCACGATCAGCAGCCCCGCGAACAGCACGACGCCGATCGCATACGCGGCCCACGCGGTGCGCGACGCGTCGCCCCACTCGCGCCGCAGCACGCGCACCGGCGGCACGCGCGTGAGCGGCACGAGCGGCGGCAGCGCGAAGCCGAGCAGCAGCACGAGCGCGGCGCCCACGCCGATCAGCGCCGGCCACGGCGTGGGCGGCGGCAGCACCACGTCGATCAGTCCGCCGAGCGCGGCCAGCAACGCCCAGTGACCGCCGTAGCCAAGCACCGCGCCTGCGGCGCCGGATACGATGCCGATGCCGGCGAATTCGAGCGCGAACAACGCGCCGAGCGTGCGGCGGCTCACGCCGAGACAGCGCATCGTCGCGCAGCCGTCGAGATGGCGCCGCATGTAGCGCTGCGCGGCCATCGCGATCGCGACCGCCGCGAGCAGCGCGGTGAGCAGCGCGACGAGCGTCAGGAAGTGGCGCGCGCGATCCAGCGTCTGCCGCACCTGCGGCTGGCCTTCCTGCAGCGACTCGAGACCGGCACCGCGCAGCTTCCCGCCGTCGACGCGTGCGTGCGCATACGCTTCGAAGCGCGCGACGGCCTGCTGGTCGCCGGCGACCAGCAGCCGGTACGTGACCCGGCTGCCGTAGCCCGTGAGCCCGGTCGCGGCGAGTTCGTCCGCGCGCATCATCAGCCGCGGCGAAAAATTGACGAACGAAAACCCGCGATCGAGTTCGCGGGAGATCGATGCGGCGACCTTGAACGTGCGCAACCCGACGCGCACCGTATCGCCCGCCTTCAGGTGCAGCGCATCGAGCAGCGCCGGATCGGCCCACACGGTGCCCGGCGCGGGAATCCCGGCCGCCTTCTGCGAGGCGGAGGCACCGGCCGGCAGGATCTCGACCGCGCCGCGCAACGGATAGCCGGGAGACACGGCCTTCACGGCCGCGAGGCGCGACGGCGCCGCGTCGGACGCCTGCCCGCCCGTGGCGGACGCGATCATGCTCGGGAAGATCGCGGTCGTCGCGGTACGCAGGCCGAGCGCGCGAGCCTGCCGGTCGAACGACGGATCGACGGGGCGGTCGGCCCGCACGACGAAATCGGCACCGAGCATCTGGCGCGCGTCGCGCTCGAGCCCCTGGCGCAGCCGGTCGGCGAGGAAGCCGACGCTCGTCAGCGCCGCGACCGCGAGTACCAGTGCAAGGACGAGCAGCGTCAGTTCGCCCGCGCGCCAGTCGCGCGCGGTCATGCGGGCAGCCTGGCGGATCAGGTCGCGCAGGCCGAAGCGGCCGGCATGCGCACGCATCTCATGGCCGGGTTGCCCGGCGGGCGGCTGCGCCGCGTGTTGCCGCCCCTTCAATCGCGCTTCCCCCCGATCGAGTTCAGCCGCGACACCATGTGGTTCGCCATGCCGCGAAAGCCGCCCGAGACACCCCGCCACAGACGCGGGAGCGCCCACGCGGAAGCCGCGATGAAGGCGGCGAGCAGCACCAGGAAGGCGAGCGGAACGAAGAACGCGAGCACGAGCCCGCCGACCACGAGGCCGTCCTCGGTCGACGATGCGACCCAGTTCGAAATCGGTTCGGGAGACAGGTTGATCAGCGCGCGTGTGCCGGCCTTCGCCACGTGCGCGGCACCGGCGAGCGAACCGCCGGCGAGCCCCGCGACCGCAAGCACGGTCGGATCGGCATGGCCGAGCGCGCCGGCCGCGAGCACGGCGCCGGCCGGAATGCGGATGAAGGTGTGCACGGCATCCCACAGCGAGTCGAACGCGGGGATCTTGTCGGCAAGGAATTCGGTGACGGTGAGCACGGCCGCGGCGCCGATGACCCACGGCGACGTCAGGACGGCCAGCGTGTCGGGCAGGTGCAGCCAGCCGAACCGCGCCAGCAGGCCGGCGATCAGCACCGTCAGGTACAGGCGCAGGCCGCTCGCCCACGCGAGCCCCGCGCCGAGCGAAATGGCTTCGATCATGGCCCTCTCCTTGCACTTTCCGTGCGCTTTGCCGATTGATCGGATCGGGTCGGACAGACCGGCCGCGTGGCGCGTGGCGACCGGCACCGCGTGCCGCGAGAAGCACGACGGTATTCAGGCCCGAATGCGTTCCATTATAGACAGGCCGGACGGGCGGCCGGCGCAATTCCGCGGCGCGGCACCCGGGCGCGGGCGCACCCGGATGCGGTCGTCAGGCCGCCGACGACAGCTTGAGGCCGATCAGCCCCGCGACGATCAGCGCGGCACTCGCGACGCGCGCGGCGGTCAGCGCCTCGCCCATCATCACGATGCCGAACACGAACGCACCGACCGCGCCGATGCCCGTCCACACCGCGTACGCGGTGCCGAGCGGCAACTGGCGCATCGCGACCGCGAGCAGCCCGAAGCTGGCCAGCGCCGTCACGATCGTAAACACCGACGGACCGAGCTTCGTGAAGCCGTCCGACGATTTCAGGCCGGCCGCCCAGGCCACTTCCAGCAAACCGGCAATCAACAACCATACCCACGCCATCCCGACGTACTCCGTATCGGATGGGGCCGTCCCCGTTGAAGCGAATGTCCCGGGGTCGTCCCCGGGCGGCGCCGAGTATAACAAGATGCTTACGGACACGCCGGCGGCCGGCCGGGGGCGCGACCGGCCGGGCCCGGTCAGTTCGAGACGCGCTTCGGCGTCGCGCCGCCGACGCAGCGGTCGTCGCGGTACAGCGCCCACTCCTCGCACACGCGGCCGTCCTTGAACACGCACATGCCGACCTGCCCGCTCGACAGGTTGCGTACCGTGTGGTGGCCGCCGAGCTTGGTGCAATTGACCGATGCGGGATTGGCCGTCGCCTGCTGGGACGACGGCGGTTGCTGCCCGGGCGGCAGCGGTTGGGCGAACGCGCCAGACGCGGCAAGCGCCAGCGCACAGATGACGACCAGACGGACGGACATTGCACGCTCCTCGTTTTCGTTCGCGGAGCGGTCAGGATAACGGGGAATGAGCGCCGGGTGTGCAACGCGCGCGTCGGCCGCGGGACTGTCGCGCCGACGCAACCCTGCCGGCGCGCGACGTCACGCGCACGTGCGCCGCCGCGGCCCGGCCCGGCCCGTCATGCGGCGCCGACGAGCCGGTATCCGACGCCCGTCTCGGTGACGATGTACTCGGGCTGCGCCGGGTCGCGCTCGAGCTTCTGGCGCAGGTGCGCCATGTAGATGCGCAGGTAGTGGTGGCTTTCGACGTGCGACGGCCCCCACACGTCGCGCAGCAGCTGCCGGTGCGTGAGCACGCGCCCCGCGTGGCGCACGAGCGTGGCGAGCAACCGGTACTCGAGCGGCGTCAGGTGCACGATCTCCCCGTCGCGCCACACCTGGCGCAGCGCGAGATCGACCGTCACGGTGCCGAAGCTCACCTTCGGCGACTCGTTCGCGCCGCCCTGGTTGCGCCGGCGCAGTTGCGCGCGGATCCGCGCGCGCAGTTCGGACACGCCGAACGGCTTGGTCAGGTAATCGTCGGCACCCGCATCGAGCGCCGCGACCTTCTCTTCTTCCTGCGTGCGCGCCGACAGCACGATCACCGGCACCTCGGACCAGCCGCGCAGTTCGCGGATCACGTCGAGGCCGTCGGTATCGGGCAGGCCGAGGTCGACGATCACGAGATCGGGCTTGCGCGTCGCCGCGTCGATCAGCCCCTGCTTGCCCGTCTCGGCCTCGAACACCGCGATGTCCTCCTCCTCGAGCGCGGCGCGCACGAAACGGCGGATCTGCTTTTCGTCCTCGATCAGGACGACGGTCAGGCTGGGTTCACTCATGGTCTGGCAATGACTCGGATGGGGACGACGCACCCGGCACCTCGGGTTCGTCGTCGGATACGGCAGGCGCGGCCGGCGGCGTCTCGACCGGCAGCGTGAACCAGAAGCGCGCGCCCGTCACGTGGCCGTCGGGCGCGGTGCGGTTGAGCGCGCCGATTTTACCGCCGTGCGCCTCGACGATCGCGCGGCAGATCGCGAGGCCGAGCCCGATGCCCGGCGTCGCCGACTCCTTCTCGCCGCGCGTGAACTTGTCGAAGATCCGCGTTTCCATGCCGGCCGGCAGGCCCGGGCCGTGATCGTCGACATGCACGCGCACGAACGGCAGCCCGTCGTCGGTCACGCGCTCCGCGCCGATCTCGAGCGGCGTATCGGGCGGCGTGTACTTCGCCGCGTTCTCGAACAGGTTGGTGAACAGGCGCTCCATCAGCACCGCGTCCATCTGCAGGAGCGGCAGGTCGGCCGGCAGCACGACGCGTGCGGGATGGCGCGACAGCACGCGCTTGCATGCGGCGAGCGCCGCGCCGACGGTTTCCTCGAGCAGCGACCACTGGCGCTTGAGCTGCAGGCTGCCGGCCTGCAGCCGCGCCATGTCGAGCAGGTTCGTGACGATGCCCGTCATCCGCAGCGCCTCGTCGTGAATCGCATCGACGAGTTCGCCCTCGCGCTGCGCGAAGCGCTCGGCCGCCGCGGCGTCGCCGCCCTGTGCGGCCGCGCGTCCGTTCGCGAGCATCGACGAGAAACCGACGATCGTCGTGAGCGGCGTACGCAGGTCGTGCGAGATCGCCGACAGCAGCGAGTTGCGCAACCGTTCGGATTCCATGTTGACGAGCGCGTCGCGCGCGATCTCGACGTAGTGCACGCGTTCGAGCGCGAGTGCGATCTGCGCGGCGAATGCGTCGAGCATCCGCTGCTGCTCGGGTACCTCGAGTTCGCGCGGTTCGCGTGACGCGACCGCGAGCACGCCGCGCGTGCGCATCGGCGCCTTCAGCGGCAGGTACAGCGCGACCGTCGCGGGCAACGTATCCGTGCCGCGGCCGGCCGGCTTCTGCTGGTCGTATACCCACTGGCCGACGTCGCTGTCGAGGTCGGCGCCCGTCAGCGTGACGGCCGCGTCGGGCTCCTCGATCTTCTGCCGCACCTTGTCCGCGCTGTCGGGCAGCAGGAACGCGACGCGCGCGCGGAACACCTCGCCCACGTGGCGGCTGCCGATCTCGACGATCTGCTCGGTCGTGAGCGCCGCGCCCAGCTCGCGCGCCATCGCGTAGATCGCGCCGGTGCGGCGCTCGCGGCGCTGCGCGACGCTCGCCTGGCGCGTCAGCGTCGACGTCAGGTGGCTGATCACGAGCGACGTCAGCAGCATCCCGAAGAAGGTCAGCAGGTATTGCGTGTCGCTGACCGAGAACGACATGCGCGGCGGCACGAAGAAGTAATCGAACGCGGCCACCGACAGGAACGACTGCAGCACGCCCGGGCCGCGCCCGAGCCGCACGGCCGAGAACACGACGCCGAGCAGGTACAGCATCACGAGGTTCGTGAGGTCGAGCCGCTCGGACACGAGGCTCGCGACGACCGTGATCGCCGTGCAGATCGCGGCCGCATACGCGTAGTGCCGCGGCGGCGAGCGATGCGTGCCGAACTGCGCGAACGCGTCGCGCCAGTCGCGCGCACGCGCGTCGAGCGGCGCGGCGCGCGCCTCGTCGCTCGCGGACGCACGGATCAGCATCAGGTCGACGTCGCCCGCGCGTTCGGCGAGCTGCTCGCCGAACGGTCGCGCCAAGCGGCGCACGAGCCCGACCTTCGGCGAGCCGCCCGCGACGATCTTCGACACGTTGCGCACCTTCGCATAGCCGATCAGCGCGGCGACCGCGTCGGCGCCGGCGAGCGTGGCCGTCTCCGCGCCGAGTTCGGCGGCGAGCTTCAGCGCATCGAGCGTACGCTGCCGCCGCGCGTCGGGCAGCCGCTGCAGCCGCGGCGTCTCCACATAGACGGCGATCCAGTCGGCCTTCAGGCTCGCGGCGAGCCGCGCGGCCGCGCGCACGAGCGTCGGCGCCTCGGGGCCCGGCCCGACGCATACGAGCAGCCGTTCGCGCGCCTGCCAGATGCGCTGGATCGAACGGTCGGCGCGGTATTCGCGCATCTGCGCGTCGACGCGATCGGCCGTGCGCCGCAACGCCAGCTCGCGCAGCGCGATCAGGTTGCCCTTGCGGAAGAAGTTGCGCACCGCGCGCTCGGCCTGCTGCGCGAGATAGACCTTGCCGTCGCGCATCCGCTCGAGCAGTTCCTCGGCCGGCAGGTCGACGAGCGTGACTTCGTCGGCCGCGTCGAATACGCGGTCGGGCACCGTCTCCCACACGCGGATGCCGGTGATCGCGCCGACCACGTCGTTCAGGCTTTCGAGGTGCTGGACGTTGACGGTCGTATAGACGTCGATGCCCGCGTCGAGCAGTTCGTACACATCCTGCCAGCGCTTCATGTGACGTGCGCCCTGCACGTTCGAATGCGCGAGCTCGTCGACGAGGATCAGTTGCGGCTGGCGCGCGAGTGCGCCGTCGAGATCGAATTCGGCGAGCGTGCGGCCGCGATAGTCGATGCGCGCGAGCGGCAGCACGTCGAGACCGTCGAGCAGTGCGGCGGTTTCGCTGCGCCCGTGGGTCTCGACGATGCCGACGACGACGTCGACGCCTTCCTGCAGGCGCTGGCGCGCGGCCTGCAGCATCGCGTAGGTCTTGCCGACACCGGCCGATGCGCCGAAGAAGATCTTGAGCTGGCCGCGCCGCTGCTTTTCTTCGTCACGTTGCAGCTTGTCGAGGAGTTGGTCTGGATCGGGACGATTCATGCGTCAGAAAGGCGGAGCGCCCGGATGCGCGCGAGTACGAGCATTGTTGTTCCAAATCGCCGCAAAAGGCAAAGACGGCGCAAGCGCCGTCGGGAAAAGGCGCGCCCGGCGCGGGCTGACCGCGCCGGGCGCCGGTTGCCGGACGCGCTCAGTGCGCGGCCTGCGCCGCGTCGAGCGCGAGGTTCAGCTTCAGCACGTTCACGCGCGCCTCGCCGAGCACGCCGAACTGGCGGCCCGTCGTGTTCGCGGCGACGAGCTGCGCGACCGCGTCGGGCGTCAGGTTGCGCGCCTTCGCGACGCGCTCGACCTGGTACGCGGCGGCGGCCGGCGTGATCTCCGGATCGAGGCCGCTCGCCGACGCCGTCACGAGGTCGACCGGCACGGGCTTCGACATGTCGGTGCCCGCGTCGCGCAGCGCGGCGATGCGCCCCTTCACCTGGTCGGCGAGCGACGGGTTCAGCGGGCCGAGGTTCGAGCCGCCGGAGCCGGTCGCGTTGTACGGCATCGGGGCCGTGGCCGACAGCCGGCCCCAGAAGTACTTCGGCGCATCGAACGGCTGGCCGATCAGCGCGGAGCCGACCGGCTTGCCGTCCTTCTCGATCAGGCTGCCGTTCGCCTGCGACGGGAACACGGCCTGGCCGAACACGGTCATCACGGCCGGGTAAGCCAGGCCCGTCACGGCGGTCAGGACGACGAAGAGCACGACGAGCGGGCGAATCAACGTTTTCATGATGTTTCCTTCAATGGCGGCCGGTTCAGGCCCAGCCGAGTGCAGCGAGCGTCATGTCGATCAGCTTGATGAACGGGAACGGCAGCAGCACGCCGCCGAGGCCGTACACCAGCAGGTTGCGGCGCAGGAGCGACGCGGCGCCGAGCGGCCGGTACGTGACGCCCTTCAGCGCGAGCGGGATCAGCGCGACGATGATCAGCGCGTTGAAGATCACCGCCGACAGGATCGCGGAGGCCGGCGACGTCAGGTGCATGATGTCGAGCACGCGCAGTTGCGGGTACGTGGTCACGAACGCGGCCGGGATGATCGCGAAGTATTTCGCGATGTCGTTCGCGATCGAGAACGTCGTCAGCGAGCCGCGCGTCATCAGCATCTGCTTGCCGATCTCGACGATCTCGATCAGCTTCGTCGGGTTCGAGTCGAGGTCGACCATGTTGCCCGCTTCCTTCGCGGCCTGCGTACCGGTGTTCATCGCCACGGCGACGTCGGCCTGCGCGAGCGCCGGCGCGTCGTTGGTGCCGTCGCCCGTCATCGCGACGAGCCGGCCGGCCGCCTGGTGCTCGCGGATCGTCGCGAGCTTGGTTTCCGGCGTCGCTTCCGCGAGGAAATCGTCGACGCCCGCCTCCGCCGCGATCGCCGCGGCCGTCAGCCGGTTGTCGCCCGTCACCATCACGGTCTTGATCCCCATCTTGCGCAGCTCCGCGAAGCGCTCCTTGATGCCGCCCTTCACGATGTCCTTCAACTCGATCACGCCGAGCACGCGCGCCGCACCGTCATGCAGGTCGGCCACGACGAGCGGCGTGCTGCCGCGGCGCGCGACTTCGTCGACCGCGCGGCGCACTTCCTCCGGGAAGCGGCTGCCGTGCGTCTCGACGTATTGGCGGATCGCATCGGCCGCGCCCTTGCGGATCTCGCGGCCGGGGAGGTCGACGCCGGACATCCGCGTCTGCGCCGAGAAGCCGATGAACGTCGCGTGCAGCTGCGCCATGTCGCGCTGGCGAATGTTGAAACGTTCCTTGGCCAGTACCACGATGCTGCGGCCTTCCGGCGTTTCGTCGGCGAGCGACGACAGCTGCGCGGCATCGGCCAGCGCTTCCTCGGTCACGCCCGGCGCCGGCACGAACGTCGATGCCTGGCGGTTACCGAGCGTGATCGTGCCGGTCTTGTCGAGCAGCAGCACGTCGACGTCGCCGGCCGCTTCCACCGCACGGCCCGACGTCGCGATCACGTTCGCCTGCATCATCCGGCTCATCCCGGCCACGCCGATCGCGGAAAGCAGCCCGCCGATCGTCGTCGGGATCAGGCACACGAGCAGCGCGACGAGCGCGGTGATCGTCACGACGTGGCCGGCCTTCATCGCCTCGACCGAGAACATCGAGAACGGCAGCAGCGTTGCCGTTGCCAGCAGCATCACGATCGTCAGCGCGACGAGCAGGATCGTCAGCGCGATTTCGTTCGGCGTCTTCTTGCGCTTCGCGCCTTCGACCATCGCGATCATCCGGTCGAGAAACGCCTCGCCGGGGTTCGCGGTGACCTTGACGACGATCCAGTCGGACAGCACGCGCGTGCCGCCCGTCACCGACGAGAAGTCGCCGCCCGATTCGCGGATCACCGGCGCGGATTCGCCGGTGATCGCCGATTCGTCGACCGACGCGACACCGTCGACCACCTCGCCGTCGGCCGGGATCACGTCGCCGGCCTCGACCAGCACGACGTCGCCACGGCGCAGCTCGGTCGCGGTCGTGATGCGGATCGGCGACTTCGGATGCGGCTCGTTGAGCTTCTTCGCCATCACGTCCTTCTTCGCACTGCGCAGCGACGCGGCCTGCGCCTTCGAGCGCCCTTCGGCGAGCGCCTCGGCGAAGTTCGCGAACAGCACGGTGAACCACAGCCACAGCGCGATCGCGAGGATGAAGCCCGCGGGCGCCTCGGCCTGGCCGGCGAGCGCCGCGATCCACAGGATCGTGGTCAGGATGCTGCCGACGTACACGCAGAACATCACCGGGTTGCGGAACTGCGTGCGCGGCGTGAGTTTCTTGAACGAGTCCACGATCGCCGGGCGCAGCAGCGCCGGATCGAACATGGACCGTGTTGCGGAATGTTGAGTCATTGCGATCTCTTCAATCTCTCGAGTCTTTTCAACGTGTCGCCGCGCGTCATGCGCCCAGCCACATCATCAGGTGCTCGACGCCCGGGCCGAGCGCGAGCGCCGGCACGTAGGTCAGCGCGCCCACCAGCAGCACCGTGCCGAGCAGCAGCACGACGAACAGCGGACCGTGCGTCGGCAGCGTGCCGCTCGTCACCGCGATGCGCTTCTTCGCGGCCAGCGAGCCGGCGATCGCCAGCACCGGCACGATCGTGCCGAAGCGGCCGAACCACATCGCGATCGCGGTCATCCAGTTGTAGAACGGCGTGCCGACCGTCAGGCCCGCGAACGCGCTGCCGTTGTTGTTCGCGGCCGAGCTGAACGCGTACAGGATTTCCGAGAAGCCGTGCGGGCCGGGATTCGAGATGCCGGCCTTGCCCGCATCGGCGAGCACGGCGATCGACGTGCCGACCAGTACGAGCAGCGGCGTGAGCAGCACGACGATCGACACCATCTTCATCTCGTACGCTTCGATCTTCTTGCCGACGTATTCCGGCGTGCGGCCGATCATCAGGCCGGCGACGAACACCGCGAGCAGCGCGAACACGAGCATCCCGTAGAGACCCGAGCCGACTCCGCCGTAGATCACCTCGCCGAGCTGCATCAGCAGCATCGGCACGAGGCCGCCGAGCGGCGTCAGCGAATCGTGCATCGTGTCGACCGCGCCGCACGACGCGGCCGTCGTCGCGACCGTGAAGATGCCGGTCTGCGCGATCCCGAAGCGCGTTTCCTTGCCTTCCATGTTGCCGCCCGGCTGCAGCGCGCCCGTCGACTGGTCGACGTGAAGCGCGGCGAGCGTCGGGTTGCCGCCCTGCTCGGCGCTCACCTCGACGCCGATCGCGAGCACGAACGCGACGGTCATCGCCGCGAGCACCGCGATGCCCTGCCGGCGGTCGCCGATCATCCGGCCGAACACGAGACACAGCGCGGCCGGGATGATCAGGATCGAGAAGATCTGCAGGAAGTTCGCGAACGGCGTCGGGTTCTCGTACGGGTGCGCGGAGTTCGCGTTGAAGAAGCCGCCGCCGTTGGTGCCGAGCATCTTGATCGCTTCCTGCGACGCGACCGGGCCCATCGCGAGCGTCTGCTTCGTGAGCGGGGTCGGCACCGTGACCGCGTTGCCCTTGTCGTCCTTCACCGGATTGCCCTGCGCGTCGAGCTTCGGCGCCGCATAGGTGCTCGCCTGCAGCACCGGCACGTCCTGGTACGCCTTCATGTTCTGGATCACGCCCTGGCTCATCAGCAGCGCGGCGACGATCATCGACATCGGCACGAGCACGTACATCGTCACGCGCGTGAGGTCGACCCAGAAGTTGCCGATGGTCTGCGCGGTATGACGCGCGAAGCCGCGGATCAGCGCGATCACGACGACGATGCCGGTCGCCGCCGACAGGAAGTTCTGCACGGTCAGGCCGAGCATCTGCGTCAGGTAGCTGACGGTCTGCTCGGGCGTGTAATCCTGCCAGTTCGTGTTGGTGACGAAGCTGACGGCCGTGTTGAACGCGCCGTCGACCGTCATCGCGCCGAATTGCTGCGGGTTGCCGGGCAGGAAGCCCTGCAGGCGCAGCAGGCCGTAGAGGAACAGCGCGCCGAGCGCGTTGAACGCGATCGTCGCGATCGCGTACTGCTTCCAGTTCATCTCGCTGCCGGCGTCGACGCCGGCAATGCGGTACAGCGCGCGCTCGAGCGGCCCGAACACGCGCACGACGCGCGAACTGCCGTCCATCACGGCGGACAGGTAGCGCGCGACCGGCACGGCCGCCGCCAGCAGCACGACGACGAAGAGCAGCGTCTGAAACAGGTTGTTCGCGTTCATTCGATGTCCTCCGCGCGCAGCAGCGCAAAGACGAGATACGCGAACAGCAGTGCCGTCGAGGCGCCCGCCAGCCAGAGCATCCAGGTCATGCTCGCCCCCCGCGACCGTATTGCACGAGCTTGTCGCAACCGGCAACCAAACCGAGGATCAGCGTGGTGAAGAGCACCAGTGCGCCGATGAAAACCCCATCCATTTTTCTGTTCTCCATCGTCGAAATCAGACGACTAGAACCTTATGGGAACGCACGTAAAGGACGGGTCAAAGGTATCGGGGCGGGTATAAAAAACGTGTAAACGCGGGCGGCGGAACGGCGGGCGGAACGACGGGCAGGACGGGCGACACGCCGGTGCCGCCCGCCGGGAGGGCGTGCCGACATGATGCCGGCACGAAGGGATGTATCAGGGAACGAGGATCGTCGAGCCGGTGGTGTTGCGCGACTCGAGGTCGGCATGCGCGCGGCCGACTTCCGCGAGCGGATAGCGCTGGTTGATGCTGGTTTTCACCTTGCCCGACAGGATCACGTCGAACAGCTCGGCGGCCGCGGATTCGAGATCGGCGCGCTTCGCGATGTACGAGAACAGCGTCGGCCGCGTGAAGAACAGCGAGCCGCGCGACGAGAACTCCTTCGAATCGATCGCCGGCAGCGGGCCCGACGCGTTGCCGAAGCTGACGAAGTAGCCGAGCGGCGCGAGGCAGTCGAGCGAGCCGATGTAGGTGTCCTTGCCGATCGAGTCGTAGACGACGGGCACGCCCGCGCCGTTCGTGATCTCCTTCACGCGCTGTGTGAAGTTCTCGCGCGTGTAGACGATCGGATGGTCGCAACCGTGCGCCTTCGCGAGCGCGGCTTTCTCGTCGGAGCCGACCGTGCCGATCACGGTCGCGCCGAGCGCCTTCGCCCATTGGCACACCAGCAGGCCGACGCCGCCGGCCGCCGCGTGGATCAGGATCGTGTCGCCGGCCTTCACCGGGTACGTGCGGCGCAGCAGGTAGTGCGCGGTCAGGCCCTGCAGCATCACCGACGCCGCGTCGTCGTAGCTGATGCCGTCCGGCAGCTTCACGAGCCGCTCGGCCGGCATCACGCGCTCCTGCGCATACGCGCCCGGCGGCTGCCCGACGTACGCGACGCGGTCGCCCGCCTTGAGCGCGGTCACGCCTTCGCCGACGGCCGTCACCTCGCCCGCCGCCTCCATCCCGAGACCGCCGGGCAGCGGCTGCGAATAAAGGCCGGTGCGGAAATACACGTCGATGTAGTTGAGCCCGACCGCGTGCTGCCGAATGCGGACTTCACCCGCCTTCGGCTCGCCGACCTCGACATCGACCCACTTCATCACGTCCGGGCCGCCCGGCTGGTCGTATCGGATTGCTTTCGGCATCGTTTCGCTCCTCTTCTGTCTGTCGGTCAGGGAAAAATCCGGGTCGCCGATGCCCGGGCCGGTCGGTTCATGCGGGAACCGGCCGGCGGGTGCGCGTCGCGACGCACGATTCTCGCGCGTCGCCGCGGTCCGTGCATGGCCCTGCCGACAGCATGGGCAATCGGGCGGCATCGCCAAGCAAAATCGTACCGGTCGCCACATCGTCACGTGGGAATCAACGAAGTATTGCGCGACGCCTTCTAGCGGATCGATGGTGGCGCCTACCGTCGTCCGGGAAAGCGGGTTGGTCAAGCAACAGGACTTGTGATGCAAGAACGGGGATCAGGCTTATTTCCTGACGGACAGTCAGGGAAGAAGTGAGTCTGCCCCTGTTATCGGGACTATCTCTTTTCATCTATCGCTTGATGTCTGGCAACTGACGAGGAATGAGCTTGATTCCCCGGATCAAGTTCACAAGTGATGTCGTAATTCCCTCCTGCAACAAAGCAGCGGATAGGGAAGTACTTCCACACAAGACCGCTTGTTGATTGGTCACGCAGAAACCCGCGCTGCTCTGCGACGGATTTTTCTCTGAAATTGCCATCAAGACGTACCCCCTCGTGGCCCCGTTCTTTATATTCCAGACAACCAACTTTGGATCCTTCCGTCGCGAAGCCTCCTTTGATAACGACCAAGTTCCTTCTCGCGAATATTTAACGATATTTTCATTACCCCCCATTACACCATCCAAATCATCATTATCGTCATTTTCGCAGCCGAGCGTAAGTGCTACAGTGACTGGCGGTTGAATATCAGATAGCCGAGTCACATATGTTGCATACTCATCTCTAGCATAGCGAAGATAATACTCTGCCGTATCTGGCTCGTTGTCGACGGTAAAGTGGCAGTTTCCTACGCTATGGCTCTCACCCTGTCCATCAGAGCCCAGCGGCAATATCTGCGCATCCGTCGACAACACTCCATTCGAGTAGACCGGTGCCGACACGATCATGGCAACAAAGACCGCAAGAAGCATTTTCATGGACACCTCCTCCGAAAGTCCTGCGGATACGGGTCGTTTGTGCCATCCGGCTGTGGAAACTGGACATCATCCGCCAGTACTACAAGTGCATTCGCATACGAAGTGCATCGATCAACGTATCCGTTATACGTTCTACCCGGAATGTCGACAAATCTGGGATAGTTGATGGAGGCTCCTACTTTACGGAAGCTCTCATTGAAGTAGTAGGCCTTTTCTCCAGCATTCGTTCGCGCAACCCCTCTCTGCAAAGGAAGCGTCGCATCTGCATATCGTGACGCCCCCATCCAAGACCAATACACCCCGGCACTCTGGGTCGCGTCGTCAGGATTCGTTGCGACAGCATCTCGCAACACGATCATGTTTTCCGGCATTTGAATAATGGCGTCGGTCAAATGCACGTTGTTGCGTGTTCTCTGCACTTCACCGACCGCCGTTCGCAGGCGAGATTTGAGTCCATCATCAATCCGTCTGCCTCTGAACGCCCAATATTCAATGTAATTTTCTGGCCAGGTGAGTTGCAGGAATCCTCTGCCATCCCAAGGAGAATACCGCTCCGACCGATTCATCTCATGCAGCTTCTGCAACCACCAAGTTTCTTGAGTTGCGTTTGCATAGAACGCGGCCATTCTTTCTGGCGTATCTATCGCATATTTTCTATGCATCAGATTCAAGCACGTGCGATAGGTGGCGATGTTTATCTCAGCACTAAGTCCACTCTGTCGGTTGCGCACGGTCATGCTGGGAGACTCGAAAAAATAGGATGCGCCCTGCTGCCGGATGATGTCCATCGGCAGCAACTGACGCATCTCACTGTCACTCAGCCATCTACATTTGCAGAATGACCGAATAAACTTCATCGGATGAAAGTGATAATGCTCTTTATCCAGTGTCAGTCCTTTCGCCACCGCGTCCTCCCAAAACGCCAAGGCCTGGTGATGACGTTTGAGCCTTTCATACGCCGGGTCGCCCAGACACATCGGGAACAGAATATTGGCGACCGGGTTCTGCCCTTCGACACCTTTCAGCCAGTCCCAGCGCGTGTCGAAATCGTCCCCTGCCCATTCGCTGGGCATCTTGACCACGCAGTAGCTCAAGCGCTCGCGCATTTCGCCCGTCTGCGCTTTAGCGTAGGCGCGAATCAGCCGACCACGATGCTGGGTAGCGGCGTCGATGACCGTGGCGACACCTTGCGACGCTTCGCCGGAGCCGGGCTCCGGGACGGGATGCTGCGTTCGGGGGCGGGGCTCGATCAGATCGAGTAACTGCATCGAGTCGCAACGGCTGTTGCCGTCGGTATCGTCGTCGATAAAGGTCCAGCCTTGCCAATGGGGAAAGTCGGCGTCGCTGTAAGCCTTCGTGCCGGCACAATTGAGGTCGACGAAGGCGGTCGTGCTCCCGTCGAGCGCGATCTTGCGAAAATGCGGCAAGCGGCCTTCGTGCAGGTCCGTCGCGGCAGGCGCGTCGGGCCCGAGGATGCGTCCGAAGCGCAGCATCTCGTAGCCGGCGCTGGGGCAGCCGGGGTAGGTGTCTACCGCGGTCTTGTACAGGTTGTAGCCCCCTTGGGGCTCGGACACGTTACCTCGGCGCTCGCCGGTGACGTCGCGCGTAATCAGGGTAATGTCGCCGCGCGCCTCGCTCAGGGTGACGATCAGCACTTCCCTTGTTCGGCCTATGGGCTGTACCGTCCACTGCGCCCACACCTCGGCGGTCAGATCATCGGGTGGCGTCGCGGCCGCCGCCCCATAGACCGCGGGTACGCGGATAGTGCGTTGCGCGTCCGTGGGTAGTGGGGGCCGCTTCGTGGCTGACGCCATCGCAATTTGGTATGCGCCGGTGACCTTCGGCCACCAATCGCCCGCCTGTGCCTCTGTCTTGCCATTGAGCGCGAGAATGCGCGCCGGCGTTGTGCGAAAGCGCTGCGCGACGCTTTCGAGCGTGTCGTTGGCCGCACCCACCGTGGAATTGAAGGCCCGCACAACATATTTCCGGGTTTCAGTCCGTGGATTGACCGCGTACAGGGGCACGCCGGCGGGAATCACGATGTGCATGTCGCCCCAGACACAGCTGCGCCGCCCTTCTGCGACCTCCAGTTTGCCTTCGCTACGCCCCATTAACCGCTCCACGTTCGCTTTGTCCGCGACGATTTCGAAGTGGATCCGATTGGACTTGCCATAGATGTCGCCGGCCTTGCCGATGGGGTCCTTGCGATACACCTTGTCACCACTCTTCCAGTCGGCCTTCGCCACAGTGCTCAGGTGCTGGTAGATCGAATAGAACACAACCTCGACACCCTCGCCGATTTCGGTCCGGTGCTTGAGGATGACAACACCGTTGCTGGTCCAGCCGGCGTAGTAGTACAGCGGGTTGGCGTCGCGTTCTTCGCCGGTGGGCGTGGTCTTCGGTTTAGGGGCGCTGGGGCGCGCGTACACGATTTCGCCATCGGCGATAGCACGCACCGGCTCCGGATTCGCGTCCCCACCGGGCGCCACCAGATGCACGCCACCGTGCCAACCGAACTGGTGACTGACGGGGAAAGCGCCTTTGCCGCTCTTTTCCCCAAGGCCGAATGTCCCGTCGTTCTGGTCATCGTCGGTCCGCGGTTTGGGCACGCGCAAGAAAGGAAAGCTGACGAGCATCGGTGGGTTCCTGGAGGTTACTCGGAGAGCGGCAAGTCGATCGGATCGGTGAGCTAGCCCGGCAGCGGATTGCCGTCGATGCCAATAACGAGCGCTTTCTCGCCATGCGGTACTGGACGCCTCCCCCGCCCTCTTATGCGCCATTTGGCATGTAGCTCCTACACGGAAACGTTCAACAGAGCGTCCCTCCTCGTGCCAATAACTCACACCGGCAAGGAATGCAGCCGCCATCCGTCAGATGTCATCGGTGGCGCCTAGCAACACGCGATTGGCATCCAGTCGCGATGGTTGACCACCGCGATATTCGTGTCTATGGGATGAATTCGAAAATGAGCTGGGATACGAAACAGAAGGCAAATACCCTCGTTGGATTGGCGAACGACCTACGCTGTGTCAGCAACCGGAATGAATATGCCCGATGGGAGTCCATCGGGGATGGCCAGCCAGTTATGTCGTCGTTGTGCGCGTGGCAATTTGGTGAACACCCGGTTCAACTTGCCACTCCTCAATCAGTGATTCACGCGCATGGAGACCGTGTGCTACCGGCCAAAAACGCGAAGGCAAACCGCGCACCATGCAGCCGTGCTCAGTCCCATAAAGGATCGCGTTGAGCTTCCGGCGCTCGTCAGGCTCACATTGCCTAGCTTAATCGGCAGGAGATGTTCAACCCGCTTGCATTGCGCTTCGGTTAGCTCTCTCTAAAGCCCAATTCAAACCAGACGAGTGCGGACGCGCCCTAGCAAACGTCCTGCATGTTCCGCGCCAGATCGTCGAGCAGCATCCGCGCCGTCGCGACGTTGGTCGCGACCGGCACGTCGTGCACGTCGCACGCGCGCACGAGCGCGGTGATGTCGGGATCGTGCGGCTGCGCGGTCATCGGGTCGCGCAGGAACACGACGATGTCCACGCGGCCGTCCGCCAGTTCCGCGCCGATCTGCAGGTCGCCGCCGAGCGGCCCCGACAGCTTGCGCTCGACCTCCAGCCCGTGCGCGTCCGCGATGCGGCCGCCCGTCGTGCCGGTCGCGACCAGCCGGCATTGCGCGAGCGTCGCGCGGTATTCGCCCGCGAGCGCGACGATCTCGTCCTTCTTCGCGTCGTGCGCAATCAAGGCGATGCGGGTTTTGCTCATCTCCGGTTCCTTCGTCGTTCGGTTGTTGTCGTGATCGTGATTCGGGACACGCGCGTCAGAACGTGCCCGGATACGCGCCGCCGTCGAGCAGCCAGTTCTGCCCGGTGATGTAGCCGGCATGCACGCTGCACAGGAACGCGCACGCCGCGCCGAACTCTGCGCGCGTGCCGAGGCGGCCGGCCGGGATCTCCTTCGTGCGCCGCGCGCGCATCTCGTCGACCGTCACGCCCTGCGCCTTCGCCGACGCGGTGAGCGTGGTCGCGATCCGGTCGGTGTCGAACAGGCCCGGCAGCAGGTTGTTGATCGTCACGCCCTGCCCCGCGACCTTGCGCGACAGCCCCGCGACGAAGCCGGTCAGCCCCGAGCGCGCGCCGTTCGACAGCGCGAGTACGTCGATCGGCGCCTTCACGGCCGAACTGGTGATGTTGACGATCCGGCCGAAGCGGCGCGCGATCATCCCGTCGAGGGTCGCGCGGATCAGCTCGATCGGCGTCAGCATGTTCGATTCGAGCGCACGGATCCAGTCGTCGTGCGAGAAGTCGCGGAAGTCGCCGGGCGGTGGGCCGCCCGCATTCGTCACGAGAATGTCCGGCTGCGGGCACGCGGCGAGCGCGGCCGCACGCCCGTCCGGCGTCGTGATGTCGCAGGCGACCGCGGTCACCGACACGTTCGCGCCGGCGCGGATCTCCTCCGCGGTTTCCTCCAGCGTGTCGCGCGTGCGCGCGACGATCACGAGGTTCACGCCCTCCGCGGCCAGCGCTTCCGCGCAGCCGCGACCGAGCCCCTTGCTTGCCGCGCACACGAGCGCGGTCTTTCCTTCGATGCCGAGATCCATCGTCGATTCCTTGGTGGCGACACGCGCCGGCGCGGCCCCGGCCGCTTCGGCGCCCGGACCACGGGCGGGCCAGGCGGGCGAACGGGCGGGCGCAGGCGCGCGGATTGTCGTGAGACGTCGATATTATCCGGATCATGCGGCGCGCCTTGGTAAAATTGCGGACATAAGCGCGCGGCCGGCTTGCGCCCGCCCCCGCCCCCGATCCTCTTTTGCCGCCAAGGCACCCCCCGTCATGAAACAGGACAGCCGTTTCCCGAATCTCTTCATCACCGATCACCCGCTGATCCAGCACAAGCTCACGCACATGCGCGACAAGGACACGTCCACCCGCACGTTCCGCGAGCTGCTGCGCGAAATCACGCTGCTGATGGGTTACGAGATCACCCGCAACCTGCCGATTACCACCAAGCGGGTCGAAACCCCGCTCGTCGAGGTCGACGCGCCGGTGATCGCGGGCAAGAAACTGGCGATCGTGCCGGTGCTGCGCGCGGGCATCGGGATGTCGGACGGCCTGCTCGACCTGGTGCCCTCCGCGCGCGTCGGCCATATCGGCGTGTACCGCGCCGACGACCATCGCCCGGTCGAATACCTGGTACGCCTGCCGGATCTGGAAGACCGCATCTTCATCCTGTGCGACCCGATGGTCGCGACCGGCTACTCGGCCGTGCACGCGGTCGACGTGCTGAAACGCCGCAACGTGCCGGCCGCGAACATCATGTTCGTCGCACTGGTGGCCGCGCCCGAAGGCGTGCAGGTGTTCCAGGACGCGCACCCCGACGTGAAGCTGTTCGTCGCGTCGCTCGATTCGCACCTGAACGAGCACGCGTACATCGTGCCCGGCCTGGGCGACGCGGGCGACCGCCTGTTCGGCACCAAGAACTGAGCCCCGGCACGGCCGCGCGGCGCGCGGCCCGGCTCGCGGCGGCCCACCCGGCCGTTCGGCCATGCGCGGCGGCCCCGATCCGGCGGTCGCCGCGTGATAAAATCCCGATCCACTCGACACGCGCGGCCCCGCGGCTTCATGCCCGCCGACACGGCCGCCGACTCAACGACACATTGAAACAATCGCCCGCGCTGCGCGCCCGGGCACGGAGAAAGGTATGGCTGGTCATTCGAAATGGGCCAACATCAAGCATAAGAAGGCAGCGGCCGACGCGAAGCGCGGCAAGATCTGGACCCGCCTGATCAAGGAAATCCAGGTCGCGGCGCGCCTCGGCGGCGGCGACGTCAACTCGAACCCGCGCCTGCGTCTGGCGGTCGACAAGGCGGCCGACGCGAACATGCCGAAGGACAACGTCAAGCGCGCGATCGATCGCGGCGTCGGCGGCGCGGACGGCGCGAACTACGAGGAAATCCGTTACGAAGGCTACGGCATCAGCGGCGCGGCGATCATCGTCGACACGCTGACCGACAACCGCACCCGCACGGTCGCGGAAGTCCGCCACGCGTTCTCGAAGTTCGGCGGCAACATGGGCACCGACGGCTCGGTCGCGTTCATGTTCGATCACGTCGGCCAGTTCCTGTTCGCCCCCGGCACGTCGGAAGACGCGCTGATGGAAGCCGCGCTCGAAGCCGGCGCGAACGACGTGAACACGAACGACGACGGCTCGATCGAAGTGCTGTGCGACTGGCAGGCATTCTCGGCGGTGAAGGACGCGCTCGAAGCCGGCGGCTTCAAGGCCGAACTCGCCGAAGTGACGATGAAGCCGCAGAACGAAGTCGAATTCACCGGCGACGACGCAGCGAAGATGCAGAAGCTCCTGGACGCGCTCGAGAACCTCGACGACGTGCAGGACGTGTATACGAACGCCGTCATCGTCGAGGAATGAGATGCCGGCCGCCGCGCACGCGTTGCGGCGGCGGCCCGATCGAATCCGCGGCCGGCGCGCCTGAGCGTGCCGGCCGCCCTGTTTTCTAGTCTGCGGGGAATCCCATGAAACTACTCGTCGTCGGTTCCGGCGGCCGCGAACATGCGCTGGCGTGGAAGCTCGCGCAGTCGCCGCGCGTCCAGATGGTCTACGTCGCGCCCGGCAATGGCGGCACGGCACAGGACGAGCGTCTGAAGAACGTCGACATCACGGCGCTCGACGAACTCGCCGATTTCGCGGAAAGCGAAGGCGTCGCGTTCACGCTCGTCGGGCCGGAAGCGCCGCTCGCGGCCGGTATCGTCAACCTGTTCCGCGCACGCGGCCTGAAGGTCTTCGGCCCGACCCGCGAAGCCGCGCAGCTCGAAAGCTCGAAGGATTTCGCGAAGGCGTTCATGAAGCGCCACGGCATCCCGACCGCCGAGTACGAAACGTTCTCCGACGTGGCCGCCGCGCACGCGTACATCGACGCGAAGGGTGCCCCGATCGTCGTGAAGGCCGACGGCCTCGCGGCCGGCAAGGGTGTCGTCGTCGCGATGACGCTGGAAGAAGCGCATCAGGCCGTCGACATGATGCTGTCGGGCAACAAGCTGGGCGACGCCGGCGCGCGCGTCGTGATCGAGGAATTCCTCGACGGCGAGGAAGCCAGCTTCATCGTGATGGTCGACGGCAAGCACGCGCTGGCGCTGGCTTCCAGCCAGGACCACAAGCGCCTGCTCGACGAGGATCGCGGCCCGAACACCGGCGGCATGGGCGCGTATTCGCCCGCGCCGATCGTCACGCCGCAGATGCACGCACGCGTGATGCGCGAGATCATCATGCCGACCGTGCGCGGGATGGAGAAGGACGGCATCCGCTTCACGGGCTTCCTGTATGCGGGCCTGATGATCGACAAGGAAGGCAATCCGCGCACGCTCGAGTTCAACTGCCGGATGGGCGACCCGGAAACGCAGCCGATCATGGCGCGCCTGAAGAGCGATTTCTCGAAGGTCGTCGAGCAGGCGATCGCGGGTACGCTCGACACGGTCGAGCTCGACTGGGACCGCCGCACCGCGCTCGGCGTCGTGCTGGCCGCGCACGGTTATCCGGACGCGCCGCGCAAGGGCGACCGCATCAACGGGATCCCGGCCGAGACCGAACAGGCGGTCACGTTCCATGCGGGCACGACGCTCGACGGCGACAAGCTGACGACGTCCGGCGGCCGCGTGCTGTGCGTGGTCGGCCTCGCCGATTCGGTGCGCGAAGCGCAGCAGCATGCGTACGACACGATCAACCAGATCAATTTCGAAGGCATGCAGTACCGCCGCGACATCGGCTTCCGCGCGCTCAACCGCAAGAGCGCGTAACGTTGCAACCGCCGCCCCGCCCTCGCGCGGCGGCGGGTCCTCTGCCGGGGTTCGATAGAATGCCCGGCAGATGCCTTTTTTACGGCCCCCGCTTCGCACGGGGGCACCCAGTCCAGACATGACCGATTCGACCTACGACGTGACGCGCGTGCGCACGTACCTCCAGGGCCTGCAGACACGCATCGCCGACGCGCTCGGCGCGCTCGACGGCACGCCGCTCGCGACCGATGCGTGGCAGCGCGGGCCGCAAGAGCGCCTGCGCGGCGGCGGCTGCACGCGGATTCTCGAAGGCGGCCGCGTGTTCGAGCGCGCGGGGATCGGTTTTTCCGACGTCGCGGGCGACGCGCTGCCGCCGTCGGCGAGCGCCGCGCGTCCGCAGCTGGCCGGCCGCGGCTTCGAGGCGCTCGGCGTGTCGCTGGTGCTGCACCCGCGCAATCCGTACTGCCCGACCGTGCACATGAACGTGCGGATGCTGATCGCGACGAAACCCGGCGAGGCGCCGGTCTTCTGGTTCGGCGGCGGGATGGATCTGACACCGGTTTATCCGTTCGAGGACGACGCGCGGCATTTCCACCAGACCTGCAAGGACGCGCTCGATCCGTTCGGCGCCGAGCTTTATCCGCGTTTCAAGGCGTGGTGCGACGAGTATTTCTTCCTGAAGCACCGCAACGAGACGCGCGGTGTCGGCGGGATCTTCTTCGACGATTTCTCCGAGCCCGGATTCGAACGCTCGTTTGAGATGATGCAAGGCGTCGGCGACGCGTTCCTGAACGCCTACCTGCCGATCGTCGAGCGTCGTGCCACGCTGCCATACGGCGAGCGCGAACGCGACTTCCAGGCTTACCGGCGCGGCCGCTACGTCGAATTCAACCTCGTGTTCGACCGCGGCACGCTGTTCGGCCTGCAAAGCGGCGGCCGGACCGAATCGATCCTGATGTCGATGCCGCCGGTCGCGAACTGGCGCTACAACTGGCAGCCCGAGCCGGGCTCGCCGGAAGCGCGCCTGAGCGAGTTCCTCGTGCCGCGCGACTGGGTCTGAGCCCGCCGCGCCCCGCCGCCCCAAGAACAGGACACGTTTTTCTGGACACCATCGCCCGCCCCGCCCCGCTGCCGCGTCGTATCGGCCTGCTGGGCGGCACTTTCGACCCGATCCACGACGGCCATCTCGCGCTCGCGCGCCGGTTCGCCGGGCTGCTCGGCCTGACCGAACTCGTGCTGCTGCCCGCCGGGCAGCCGTACCAGAAACGCGACGTGTCGGCCGCCGAGCATCGGCTCGCGATGACCCGCGCGGCCGCCGGCTCGCTGTCCCTGCCGGGCGTGACCGTGACCGTCGCCACCGACGAGATCGAGCACGCCGGCCCGACCTACACGGTCGAGACGCTCGCGCGCTGGCGCGCGCGGATCGGCCCGGACGCGTCGCTGTCGCTGCTGATCGGCGCCGACCAGCTCGTGCGCCTCGACACGTGGCGCGACTGGCGCACGCTGTTCGACTACGCGCACATCTGCGTGTCGACGCGCCCGGGCTTCGATCTCGGCGCGGCGCCGCCGGACGTCGCGCGGGAAATCGCAGCGCGGCAGGCCGGCGCCGACGTGCTGAAGGCCACGCCGGGCGGGCACCTGCTGATCGATACGACCCTTTCGTTCGACATCGCCGCGACCGACATCCGCGCACACCTGCGCGAATGCATCGCGCGCCATGCGCAAATGCCCGACGCATCGGCCGAGCATGTGCCGGCCGCCGTATGGGCCTATATTCTTCAACATCGCCTCTACCATTCCTGAATCCATGGATATTCGCAAACTGCAGCGCGTGATCGTCGACGCCCTCGAAGACGTCAAGGCGCAAGACATCAAGGTGTTCAACACCAGCCACCTGACCGAACTGTTCGACCGCGTGGTCGTCGCTTCGGGCACCTCCAACCGCCAGACCAAGGCCCTCGCGTCGAGCGTGCGTGACAAGGTCAAGGAAGCCGGCGGCGACATCGTCAGCTCCGAAGGCGAAGACACCGGCGAATGGGTGCTCGTCGACTGCGGCGACGCGGTCGTGCACATCCTGCAGCCGGCCCTGCGCCAGTACTACAACCTCGAGGAAATCTGGGGCGACAAGCCCGTGCGGATGAAGCTCGGCGGCGGCAAGGGGAACGGCTTCGCCACGGCCAGCGAAGGCGACGAGGACGAGGAAGAAGCCGCGCCCGCACGCCCGGCGCGCAAGACGGCCGCCCGCCGCCGTTGAGCCCCGAGTCGTTACGCGTCTCCCGATGAAGCTTTTCATTCTTGCGGTCGGCCACAAGATGCCGGGCTGGATCGCGTCCGGCTTCGACGAATACACGAAGCGGATGCCGCCGGAACTGCGCATCGAGTTGCGCGAGATCAAGCCCGAACTGCGTTCGGGCGGCCGCAGCGCCGAGAGCGTGATGGCGGCCGAGCGGCAGAAGATCGAGGCCGCGTTGCCGAAGGGCGCGCGCCTCGTCGCGCTCGACGAGCGCGGCCGCGACTGGACCACGATGCAGCTCGCGCAGGCGCTGCCCGGCTGGCAGCAGGACGGCCGCGACGTCGCGTTCGTGATCGGCGGTGCCGACGGGCTCGATCCGGAACTGAAAGCGCGTGCCGACGTGCTGCTGCGCATCTCGAGCATGACGCTGCCGCACGGGATGGTGCGCGTGCTGCTCGCCGAACAGCTTTACCGGGCGTGGAGCATCACGCAGAATCACCCCTACCACCGCGCATGACGTGTCGTCCTCGAGACGCGCGCCTCGCGCGCTCACCGAGATAACGACACCATGCCGTCCAGCACGTCCCCCGCACTTTTCCCGACCCTTTACCTCGCTTCACAAAGCCCGCGCCGCCAGGAGCTGCTGCAGCAGATCGGCGTACGCTTCGAGCTGCTGCTGCCGCGCCCCGACGAGGACGCCGAAGCGCTCGAGGCCGAACTGCCCGGCGAAGCCGCCGATGCCTACGTGCGGCGCGTGACCGTCGCCAAGGCCGAGGCCGCGCGTGCGCGCCTCGTCGCGAGCGGCAAGCCGGCTTCGCCGGTGCTGGTCGCCGATACGACCGTCACGATCGACGGCGCGATCCTCGGCAAGCCGGCCGACGCCGACGACGCGCTCGCGATGCTCACCCGCCTCGCGGGCCGCGAACACGAAGTGCTGACGGCCGTCGCCGTGATCGATGCCGACGGCCAACTGCTGCCGCCCGCGCTGTCGCGCTCGTCGGTGCGCTTCGCGGCCGCGTCGCGCGATGCGTATGCACGCTACGTCGAATCGGGCGAGCCGTTCGGCAAGGCCGGCGCGTACGCGATCCAGGGGCGCGCCGCCGAGTTCATCGAGCGAATCGACGGTTCCCATTCAGGTATCATGGGTCTGCCCCTTTTTGAGACCGCGGCGCTGTTGCGCGCCGCGCGTGTCGCCTTCTGAATCCCACCATGAACGAAGAAATCCTGATCAACCTCACGCCGCAGGAAACGCGGGTCGCACTCGTCCAGCAAGGCGCGGTGCAGGAGCTTCACGTCGAGCGCACGCTGTCGCGCGGGCGGGTCGGCAACATCTATCTCGGCAAGGTCGTGCGCGTGCTGCCCGGCATGCAGTCGGCATTCATCGACATCGGCCTCGAGCGCGCGGCGTTCCTGCACGTCGCCGACATCTGGCATCCGCGCCTCGCGGGCGAGCCGCAGTCGGGCACGCCGCACCAGCCGATCGAAAAGACCGTGTTCGAGGGCCAGACGCTGATGGTCCAGGTGATCAAGGATCCGATCGGCACGAAAGGCGCCCGGCTGTCGACGCAGGTCAGCATCGCGGGCCGCACGCTCGTCTACCTGCCGCAGGAGCCGCATATCGGCATCTCGCAGAAGATCGAGAGCGAGGCCGAGCGCGAAGCCGTGCGTGCGCGGCTGACCGCCGTGATCCCGCCGGACGAGAAAGGCGGCTACATCGTGCGCACGATCGCCGAGGATGCGACCTCCGACGAACTCGCCGGCGACGTCACGTACCTGCGCAAGACGTGGGCGACGATCGTCGGGCAGGCGCAGCGGCTGCCGGCGACGAGCCTGCTGTACCAGGATCTCGACCTCGCGCAGCGCGTGCTGCGCGATTTCGCGAACGACGACACGACGCGCATCCAGGTCGATTCGCGCGAGACCTACCAGCGCCTGTCCGAATTCGCGGCCGAGTTCACGCCGGCCGTGAGCCCGAAGCTGCACCACTACACGGGTGAACGGCCGCTGTTCGACCTGTACAACATCGAGACGGAGATCCAGCGCGCACTGTCGCGCCGTGTCGACCTGAAGTCGGGCGGCTACCTGATGATCGACCAGACCGAGGCGATGACGACGATCGACGTGAACACGGGCGGTTACGTCGGTGCGCGCAACTTCGACGACACGATCTTCAAGACCAACCTCGAGGCCGCGCACACGATCGCGCGGCAGCTGCGGCTGCGCAACCTCGGCGGGATCATCATCATCGACTTCATCGACATGGAGAACGCCGAGCATCGCGACGCGGTGCTGTCCGAGCTGAAGAAGGCGCTGTCGCGAGATCGTACGCGCGTGACGGTCAACGGCTTCTCGCAGCTCGGGCTCGTCGAGATGACGCGCAAGCGCACGCGCGAATCGCTCGCGCACGTGCTGTGCGAACCGTGCCCGACCTGCCAGGGCAAGGGCCAGGTGAAAACGTCACGTACCGTGTGCTACGACATCCTGCGCGAAATCCTGCGTGAGTCACGGCAATTCAACCCGCGCGAATTCCGCGTGATCGCCGCGCAGCAGGTGATCGACCTGTTCCTCGATGAGGAATCGCAACATCTCGCGATGCTGATCGACTTCATCGGCAAGCCGGTGTCGCTGCAGGTGGAGTCGAATTTGAGCCAGGAGCAATACGACATCGTGCTGATGTAACGGCCGTTCGAGTCCGGTTATTTCGTGTGAGCGGTTAGCGTTGCGGCCGGCTCGATCGCATTGCTGTCCCAACGGCCGAGCCGCATCGCTTCTTCCAGCATGCCGAGCGTCAACGACACGCGCGGTGGTTTGCGATAACGCTCGGAAAACATCGCGAGAAACGTCGTCACCCTATCCTGTTCCTCCGGGCCGAAATAGCGGCCGCAGGGAAAATCGCCGGCCGGCACACCAAACGTTTCGGCCCACTTGTCGATGAATTCGATTGCGTCGATTCCGGTCACATACAGATCCTCTTCGAGGCGTGACGACGGAGCGATCTTCAGTTCGCCGCCGAACAACGGGCGACCCAGTTCTTCGCGCGTGAATGCGGCCGGCTTTTCCCACGTATCGGTCGGCATTTCAGAACACCGGAAAAACAGGTCGCCGCCTCGAGATCGATACGTCCAATGAACGCATTGCGATCGTCCGACATGCGACCCTCGTTGTCGTTCGAGTAGCCGCGACCATCGCAAAGCCGAGGCAGCCCGCCGTCCCTGTATCATTCGGTCATGCGCGCGATGAGCCGCCGGGCCAAGCCGCATCACGAAACGCCCATCGCGTCAATGTTCACGAATGGTTTCACGATCGCCTCCGCGATGACACGCGATCGAGACGGCGCCATGCGTCATCCTTTCGCTGCCGCCGCCGGCCGCACGATCCATTCCCCTCTCATTCACTCACCACACACCATGAGCCAAGGCCACAACCGCCGCCAGCGCAAGAAACTCCACATCGGCGAATTCCAGGAACTCGCGTTCAACGCAACCGCGCACTACCGCAACGAACTGACCGACCTCGAACGCGGCCAGCTGATCGACGCGTTCATCGACTTCGTCGAAGCGAACGGTCTGCTGACCGTCGCGTCGGCCGACGAAGGCATCGGCGCGTACGTGATCTCCGGCGCACCGCGCGGCACGACGACCGACGCCGATCGCGAACTCGTGCGCGGTTGGCTCGCCGCCCGTCCGGAACTGACCGACGTGCAGGTCAGCGAATTCTCCGACGCGTGGTACCCGGAAGCCTGACGCCCGGTTTCCCCCTGCATTCATGCAGCGCCCGCGCCTGCCCGCCATGACGGCGGCAGGCCGGGCCGGCACCCATGCGCACGGCCCCTCGCCCGGTCGCTTCCCCGTCGCCCCACCGCGACGCGACCGCCGCCGATCCCTACCTTTTCCCGACAGTCCGCCTCCAGCAAGCCGTCGAAATCGGCCCTGAAAGGAAGACACGTTAAAATCTCCCCTCGCGTGGTGCGCCGCCCGCACCCGCCATCCATCGCCAGCCGCGTGCCCTCGGGCCGCCCCCCGACCCATGGAGTGAGTGTCAATGAGCGGCGGACTTCCGTTTCCCGCATCCCGCAAGTCGTTGCCGTCCTCGACGGTCTTCCTGATTCTCGCCGCCGCCGCGCTGCTGTCCGGCTGCGGGCTGCTGCCGGTCCAGAATCCGCCCGCGCCGATCAGCGAGGCGCTCGTCGAGCCCATCCAGGAAACCGCCGGCGAACCGCTGACGATGCCGCCCGTGCCGGCGCCGACGCAGCCGGAAGGGCCGGAAGCGCCGAAAAAGCCGCACCGCGAAGTCACGCGGCCGAAGCCCGTGCAGCGCCCCGAATCGCCGACTCCACCGCCGCCTCCGCCCGCGCCGATCGTCGCGACGCGCCCGCTCGACCGCACGCAGATCCATGCGCTGCTCGACAGCGAAGTCGCGCGCCGCAACGGCAAGGTGATCGGCCGCGCGGTCGACATGGTGACCGACGCGAGCGGCAAGCCGCGCGAGATGGTCGTCAACCTGCAGGGCTTCATGGGCGTCGGCGACCGCAAGGTCATCTTCCCGTGGAACGTGTTCCGCTTCACGCCGGGCGGCAAACAGGAGCCGATCGTGCTCGACGTGCCGTCGGGCGACCTGCCGCCGGCAGCGCGGCCCAAGGCCGTGCCGCTGTCGGGTTCGGCCGCGGCCTCGCCCGCGACGCGCCTGCCATTGCTCGACAGCGACGTCGAGCGCCCGAACGGCACGAAGATCGGCCGCATCGTCGACGTGCTGATCGACCGCGCGTCGCAGCCGCAGGCTGTCGTGCTCGACCTCGGCGGGCTCGTCAATACCGACCGCCGTTCGATCGCCGCGAGCTGGGGCGCGCTGCGCTTCGTCACGCGCGACAAGGCGCTGCGTCCGCAGCTCGACCTGAACGACGCACAGATCAAGGCGTCGCCGCCCTACGCGGCCGACAAGCCGATCGTCGCGGTCTACCCGCCCGTTGCCCCGGCACCGGCTTCGTCTGCGAGTGCGACCCGATGACGATCAAGCATTCCGTCAGCGTACGCAGTCTCCGGTCCCTCGACTGGCTCAACTTCTTCGTTGCAAACGTTCAAACAGGGTTCGGTCCGTTCATCGCGTCCTACCTCGCGTCGCACAAGTGGACGCAGGGCGAGATCGGTATGGTGCTGTCGATCGGCACGATCAGCGCGATGGTCAGCCAGGTGCCGGGCGGCGCGGCCGTCGATGCGCTGAAGAACAAGAAAGGCGCGGCCGCGTGGGCGATCGCGGCCATCATCCTGTCCGCGGTGCTGCTCGCGTCGAGCCCGACGATCGTGCCGGTGATCGCCGCCGAGGTGTTCCACGGTTTCGCGAGCTGCATGCTCGTGCCGGCGATGGCCGCGATCTCGTTCTCGCTCGTCGGCCGCGCCGACCTCGGTGACCGGCTCGGCCGCAACGCGCGCTGGGCATCGATCGGCAGCGCGGTCGCGGCGGGCCTGATGGGGCTCACCGGCGAATACTTCTCCGCGCGTGCGGTGTTCTGGCTGACCGCCGTGCTGGCGTTGCCCGCGCTGTTCGCACTCGCGATGATCCAGCCGACCCACGAAGTGATCCCGCAATCGTCGAAGCCCGACGACCACGACGAAGCCGGCGAACGCGAGACACTGCTCGAACTGCTGCGCGACCGCCGGATGCTGATCTTCGCGGCGTGCGTCGTGCTGTTCCACCTGTCGAACGCGGCGATGCTGAACCTCGCGGCCGGTGAGGTCACGGCCGGGATGGGCGAGAACGTGCAGCTCGTGATCGCCGCGTGCATCATCGTGCCGCAGGCGATCGTCGCGATGCTGTCGCCGTGGGTCGGCCGCTCCGCGCAGCGCTGGGGGCGCCGGCCGATCCTGCTGCTCGGCTTCTCCGCGCTGCCGGTGCGCGCGCTGTTGTTCGCCGGCGTGAGCAGCCCGTACCTGCTGGTGCCGGTGCAGATGCTCGACGGCATCAGCGCCGCCGTGTTCGGCGTGATGCTGCCGCTGATCGCGGCCGACGTCGCGGGCGGCAAGGGACGCTACAACCTGTGCATCGGGCTGTTCGGGCTCGCGGCCGGGATCGGCGCGACGCTCAGCACCGCGGCTGCCGGCTACGTCGCCGATCATTTCGGGAATGCCGTCAGCTTCTTCGGGCTCGCGGGCGCCGGCGCGCTGGCCGTGCTGCTGGTCTGGCTCGTGATGCCCGAAACGCGCGTCGAGAACGGCGACGCGGCGGCCGACGAACCGGCCGCCGCGTCGCCCGAACAGGCGCACTGACGCCCGCGCGCCGCCGCTACCCGCTTCCAGGTCAACGCATGATGGATACGATCAGGACACTCAACGAAGCCCGCCAGCAGATCCAGCAGTCGATCTTCGATCTGTTCAAGGGGCTGTCATTCAGCGAACGGCTCGCGCAAGGCGGACTGATGGCGCTGCAGGCCGTGTGCAGCGCGTGCCTCGCCTACGTGATCGGCCGCGCGATGCATACCGAGCAGGCCGTGTGGGCGGCGATCACCGCGATCGCCGTCACGCAGCACAACTACTCGGACACGATGTCGCTGTCGCGCGACCAGTTCATCGGCGCGATGGTCGGCGGCGTGCTCGGCTTCGCCGGCGCGGCACTCGGCGGCGACCGCCTCGTCGCGTATGCGATTACCGTCGCGGTCGTGATCGTCTGCTGCTGGTGCCTGAACGTCGGCAGCGCGGCACGGCTCGGCGGCGTAACCGCGACGATCGTGCTGCTGTTTCCGGGTAACGGCCCGCTGTGGGATGTTCCGCTGATGCGGCTCGGTGAAGTGACGCTCGGCACCGTGTGTGCGCTGGGCGTGTGCTGGGTGATGTCGAGAATCGAGCGCCGCTGGTTCCGCCACGCAGCGGCAAAGTGACGCGGCTGCCCGGCGTGCATCGCGGCATCGCGATACGCGCCGGGCGAGCGGCAAGGTCAGCCGCCGATCCGCAGCACGATGCCGGAACCGATCTGCACCAGCAGGTGATCCCCGCCGACGCCGACCCATTGATAACCGCGCGGCGGCGGGCTCAGGTGATAGCCGCGCCAGTCGTCGATCACGTACTGGCGATCGCGGAACTCGGGGGGAAGCCGGTCACCCTTGTGCCACTCGCGGCGCGGCTGGTCGGCCCAGCGCGGCGGCACGTCGTCCTCATGACGCATCTGGCCGGGCGGCATATGTTTCGGGCCGTGGCCGCGCTGCATGCCGTGGCCGCCGTGGTCGTTGTGGTTGTCGTGGTCCTGCGCCATCGCGGCCGGTGCGGCGAAACCCGCCGCGATCACCGCGGCCAGCATCATCCCGTGCATCTTCTTCATCGTGCGTTCCCTCCGTGTCGTCACGTCGAACGAAACCACTCGAACTGCCCGATGAAGACTAGCACACGGTATCGCGCGGCTACGTAACCGCGCGTTACGCCGCCTGCTGCTGGTACTGGATCCGGTGCAGGTGCGCGTAGAGGCCGCCGTGGCGCAGCAATTCGTCGTGGCTGCCCTCTTCGACGATCTTGCCGGCCTCGAGCACGAGGATGCGGTCCGCGCGCTCGATCGTCGACAGCCGGTGCGCGATCACGAGCGTCGTGCGGCCTTCCATCAGCCGTTCGAGCGCGGCCTGCACGTGGCGCTCCGATTCCGAGTCGAGCGCCGAGGTCGCTTCGTCGAGAATCAGGATCGGTGCGTCCTTGTAGATCGCACGCGCGATCGCGAGCCGCTGGCGCTGGCCGCCGGACAGCCGCATCCCGTTGCCGCCGACGAGCGTGTCGAGCCCGTCGGGCATCGCGGCGACCGCATCGGCAAGGTTCGCGGCCTCGAGCGCGGCCTGCACGCGCGCGCGGTCGGGCGTCTGCCCGTACGCGACGTTCGCGGCGATCGTGTCGTTGAACAGTACGACGTCCTGGCTGACCATCGCCATCTGGCCGCGCAGCGCGTGGAGGTCGTAGTCGGCCACCGGCACGCCGTCGACCAGGATTGCGCCGTCGGTCGGGTCGAAGAAGCGCGGCAGCAGGTTCACGAGCGTCGTCTTGCCGCTGCCGGACGGCCCCGCGAGCGCAATCATTTCGCCCGGCGCGACCTTGAACGAGATGCGGTCGAGCGTCGGCCGCTCGGTCGCGCCGTAGTCGAACGACACGTTGCGGAATTCGATCTCGCCGCGCGCATGCGGCAACAGCCGGCCGCCGCCCTGCGGCTCGGCCGGCTCGTCGATCAGCCCGAAGATCAGCTCGGCGGCCGTCATCCCGCGCTGCAGCGGCTGGTTGACGTCGATCAGGTGCTTGAGCGGCGAGATCACCAGCAGCATCGATGTGACGAACGCGACGAAGCCGCCGACCGTCGTCTGGTCGTTCGACGACTGCACGACCGCGATCGTGATCACGACCGCAAGCGCGATCGACGCGAGGAACTGCGTGAGCGGCTGAGCGAGGCCGCCGGAAACCGTCATGCGCATCGCGTAGCCGCGCAGGCGCTTGCTCATCTGCGTGAAGCGGTCGATCTCGTACGCTTCGCCGTTGTGCACCTTGACGACCTTGTAGCCGCCGACCGTCTCCTCGACGATGTACGACAGCTCGTTGGTCAGCGTCTGGTGCTCGCGGTTCAGGCGGCGCAGGCGGCGGTTGATCTTGCTGACGAGCCAGCCGATGCCCGGCAGGATCACCGCGACGATCAGCGTGAGCCGCCAGTTCAGGTAGAACAGGTAGCCGAGCAGGAAGATCACCGTCAGCGAATCGCGCACCAGCGTGACCATCACGCCCGTCAGCACCGACAGGATCTGGTTGACCTCGAACACGATCGCGTTGATCACCGTGCTCGCGGTTTCGCGCTGGAAGAACGACGCGCCGGTATGGATCATCCGCTGGAACATCTCGAGCCGCAGTTGCAGCAGGATGCGGTTCGATACGTAGTTGAGCAGGTAATTCGACGTGTACTGGGACACGCCGCGCACGAGCGCGAGGCCGATCACCGCGATAGGCACGTACCATTTCGCACGGTCGCTGCCGTGCGCGCCGAAGCCGTGGTCGAGGAGCGGCTTGAGCAGCGCCGGGATACCGGCCTCGGTGGCCGCGACGACGCCCATCGTCATCACGGCGAGCACCACGATGCCGATCAGCGGCCGGATGTACGGCCACAGGCGCTTGAGGACCGTCACGGGCGAGGTGCCCGTGCCGTCCATCGGTTTGCGAAGAGTGTTCTGGGTTTCCAAGGCAATCCTTCTTGAGCCGCGAAGCGGCGCCCGGGCATGGCCGCCCGGGAGGTCGCCCCTGTCGGGCGGGTGCCGAAAAGGGCTCAACATTATAGCCGCACCGCCCCGGCGGGCACGGTCATGGCCGACACGGGGCCGACGCAGGGCCGACGCGGCCGGCGGCCGGCCCGCGGGTATACTGCCGCTCACCGTTTTCTCCGCCTTTCCGACGATTTCATGGCTGAACCCTCCCTCGGCGTCGCCCTCATCGCCCTCAACGCGTCCGCGCGGCTTGCGCAGTGCCTTGCCGCGCTGTCGTTCGCCGACGACGTCGTCGTCATCGACGGCGGCAGCACCGACGATACCGTCGTGATCGCGCAGGCGCACGGCGCGCGCGTGATCGTCGAGCGCGACTGGCCGGGCTTCGGCCCGCAGAAGAACCGCGCGCTCGAGGCGCTCGACACCGACTGGATCCTGTCCCTCGATACCGACGAAGTCGTCACGCCTGAACTCGCGCAGTCGATCCGCGACACGATCCGCGCACCGAACGCGCAGGTCTATGCGGTCGACCGGCTGTCGAGCTTCTGCGGCCAGTGGATCCATCACAGCGGCTGGTATCCGGACTGGGTGCCGCGCCTGTTCCGGCGCGGCTGCGCGCGCTTCTCGGACGACCTCGTGCACGAACGCCTCGTGTTCGATGGCGCGGCGCAGCGCCTGTCCGGCAAGCTGATGCACTACTCGTACGAGGATTTCGAAACCGTCGTGCGCAAGCTCGACGCGTATTCGACAGCCGGCGCGCGCCAGCGCCGCGCGGCCGGCCAGCGCGGCGGCTTCGGCAAGGCGCTCGCGCGCGGCGCCTGGGCGTTCGTGCGCACCTACGTGCTGCGGCGCGGCTTCCTCGACGGCCGCGCCGGCTTCATGATCGCCGTGTTCAACGCGGAAACCGTGTATTACCGGTTCCTGAAGCTCGGCCACGAACGGGCGCGCTGAGCGCCCGCCCGGCACGCGACCGGCGCGGCGTTACAATGCCGGGTTGCCCGCGCCGCGCGTGCCCGCTCGCCCGACAGGCGGCGCCGCGCGCCGCCCGCCACGACGACCACCGAATCCGACCGCCATGTTCTCTATCATCATTCCGACCTGGAACAATCTGCCGTACCTCAAGCTCGTCGTCGACAGCCTGCGCCGCCACTCCGCGTACGACCACCAGATCATCGTCCACGTGAACGACGGCTCCGACGGCACGCTCGACTGGGTGCGCAGCGAAGGCATCGAACATACCGCGTCGCCGACCAACATCGGCATCTGCCACGCGGTGAACTGGGCCGCCGCGCGCGCGACCCGCGACTACGTCGTCTACATGAACGACGACATGTTCTGCTGCCCCGGCTGGGACACGGCGCTCGTGCGCCGCATCGAACAGATGCCGACCGACCTGTTCATGCTGTCGGGCACGATGATCGAGCCGGTCGACACGCGCAACCCGTGCGTCGTGGTCAGCAATTTCGGCCGCGACGCCGAGCATTTCGATGCGGCGGGCCTCGTCGCGGCGGCCCCGAAGCTCGCGCGCGCGGACTGGCTCGGCTCGACCTGGCCGCCGACGCTCGTGCACCGCGACTGGTGGAACCGGATCGGCGGCTACAGCAGCGAACTGTCGCCCGGCATGAGCAGCGACAACGATTTCTCGATGAAATTCTGGGACGCTGGCTGCCGGATCTTCATCGGCGCCGGCGACAGCCTCGTCTACCACTTCCAGCAGAAAAGCACGGGCAAGATCGTCAAGAACGACGGCCGCCGCCAGTTCCTCAACAAATGGGGCATGACCCAGGCGACGTTCGACCGCTACTACCTGCATCGCGGCGAACCGGCCGGCACGCGCGTCGCGCTCGACACGCCGGCCATCGAAGGACGCCTGAAGCGCGCGCTGCTGCGCTCGCGGATCAAGCGCGCGTTCAGCTGATCGGGCCCCGAAAACAGCACGGAAACGCCCCCTGCTTCGCGTATACTCTGCGCCGTTCGTCCCGGCTCTCCCGCCGGGGCGCGCGGCGCGCAGCACGATGCCCGCAAGCCGCATTCGTCCATTCGACAGGTTCCGATGCTTTCGTTTTCCGCTCCCGCCACGCGGCGCCTGACCGCCGCCCGCGCCTTCGCCGTTGCCGCGCTCTGCATGGTGCCGGTCTCGACCGCGCTGACCAACGTCTTCTGCGGGCTGTTCGCCGCCGCGCTCGTCATCTCCCCCGAATTCTGGCGTGACCTGCGCTCGTTGGTCACCGACCAGGCTTCGCTCGCGGCACTGCTGATCCTCGCCGCGCTGGCCGTCAGCGTCACTTATACGGTTGCGCCGCACGCCAAGGCGTGGAACTGGGTCGCCAAATACGACAAGCTGCTGCTGCTGCCTTTTGCCGTGGTCGCGTTCCGTCATTCGAACTGGGCGCCGATCGTGCAGCGCTGCTGGTTCGCCACGCTGTGCGTCATCCTGCTGCTGTCGACGACCAACTATCTCGGGCTGACCGCGATCGGGCCCGCGCATGCGACCCAGCTGCCGCTGTCGCGCGCATGGGTGTTCAAGAACCACATCGCCGCCGGCATGTTCGGCGCGCTGCTGTTCTACCAGGCCGCCGATTTCGCGCTGTCGGCGCGCACGACGCTGTCGCGCGTCGCTTGCGCCGCCATCGCCGCATGGTCGCTGGTGAACGTCTTCGTGATGCTGCAGGGGCGCACCGGGCAAGTCATCGCGCTGCTGCTGATCCTCGTCGTCGCGGTGCGGTTCGTGCTGTTGCTGCGCCGCCGGTCGGCGCTGCGCGCGGGGCTCGTCGCCGGGGTGTTCGTCCTGGCCGGCATCGCGCTGGTGGTCGCGGCTTGCACGGTTCACAACGGCCGGCTCGTCAAGGTCGTGTCGGAAGTGCAGCAGTATCGGCAGAGCGATGCGGCGACGTCGACCGGGCTGCGCCTCGAGTGGTACAAGAAGGGGTTCGAACTGTATCGCCAGCGCCCGCTGATCGGCTATGGCGCGGGCGGCCTCGAATTCGAATTCGAGAAACTCACGGCCGGCAAGACGGCCGCCGAAGGCCAGCTGACGTCGAACCCGCACAACGAATACCTGCTGATGGCCGTGCAGCTCGGGACGCTCGGCCTGCTGCTGTTCATCAACCTGATCGTGCAGATCGCACGCGGCAGCCGCGCGCTCGATCCGCGCTCGCGGCATCTGCTGCTCGCCTGGCTCGCGATCTTCGCGATCGGCAGTCTCGCGAATTCGTTGCTGCTCGATTTCGCCGAAGGGCACCTGATCGTGCTGCTGGCAGGTATCCTGCTCGGCTGCGGCGAGCGCGGCGAGGCGCTGCCGCGCGAGACGTCGGCGATCCGGCGCAGCGCGTAACGCGCGGCGGCCTGCGCCGTGCTGCCGACCGACTTCGGCGGCGGCGGCACCCGCCGTCGAAGCGACCGGGCTGCGCGCGTTCGGCGCGGCCCGTCGCGAAACAGGCCATCCAGAACGACAAAAGAGAACGGCGTGCGCCGCCCGCGCGTCAGTCGGAGCCGGCGCGATGCAGCCGTGACGTATCGACGGCGACCGCGGCCGGGCCCGGCGGATTCAGCCCGAGCATCTCGGCCGCTGCGGCCTTCACGCGCTGCGCACCGAGATTGACGAGGCAGTCGCTGCGGCTGTCGACCTTGCGCTCGCAGCCCTCGTGCCGGCACGGCACGCAATCGCCCTCCCCCTGCAGCAGCCACACGTTCCCGTGCCGCCCCGAGCCGTGCAGCGGCCACGGATTCTCGGTCGCCGGCCAGTGCTGCGGCCACGGCCCCCAGCGCACCGGGTCGGACGGACCGAACAGCGCGATCGTGTCGGTGCCGGTCGCGGCCGCGACGTGCGTCGCGCCGGTGTCGGGCCCGATGAAGAGCCGTGCGCGCCGTACGAGTTCGGCGCTTTCGCCGAACGTCAGGCGTCCGACCAGGTTCAGCACGTCGCCGCCCGCTTCGGCCGCGACCTGCTGCGCATACTCGCGCTCGCTGTCGGCCGGGCCGCCCGACAGCGCGACCGCATAGCCGTGCTCGCGCAGCCAGCCGATCATCTCGACCCAGCCGTCGAGCCGCCACTGCTTGTAACGGAACATCGGATACGGATGCAGCACGACCAGCGGCTTGCCGGCGCGGATCGCCGGCGACTCGGCGAGCCACGCGTCGAAACGCGCACGCCGTGCCGGATCGTCGCCGATGCCGGGCGCGACGACCTCGGACACCGGCTCGATGCCGATCACCGGCGCGAGTGCCAGCGTGCTGACGACCGTATGCGCGGATTCGTGATGATTGATCGCGATCCCGTTCAGCATCATCCGCGTGAGCCACGTCACGCGGTTCGGATCGACGAGGCCCACCCGCTTGCGGCCCGCGAACCAGCTGTAGAAGCGCGGCCGGTCGGAGCTCAGCGCCGCGCACGCAAGATCGTAGCGGCGCCACATCGACAACGCGTCGCGCAACCGCTCGCGGAAACCCGCGCGCTGCGCGACGACGATCACGTGCCGTACGTCCGGATTGTGCTCGAGCACGCCTTCGGTGCCGCGAAACACCAGCATGTCGATCTGCGCATCCGGCCAGCGGGCCTTCAGCGAACGGACGAGCGGCGTCGTCAGCAGCACGTCGCCGATACGGCGCGGCGCGGCCACGAGGATGGTTCTGGGCGGGCGGGCGGAAGAAAACAGGGCCACGGCGATTGAGGTATCCGGCTGGCTGAACAAGGCTGGCAATGTACAGGATTTTGCAGCAGCCGGCGCGGCCTGGCGAATCGGCCGCGCGGCGGCCCTGATACGGCCCTGCTCATGGAGGGATGCCCGGCAGGCGCATCGCGCACCGCGCGCCGGTGCCGGGCCGGCGCCGCACGCGGAGGCTTGTGACGCCCGTGACGCTACGAGGCCGCCAGGATCACCGGCGTCGCAACAACGGCAGCCGGCCGCGGGTGGGCTGCGTCGGCCAGCGGTTCGTCGCGATGGGTGGCCTGCGGCAGCAGATGACGCACCGCGCGCTCGACCGCGTCGACACCGATCGCGTCGACGGTCGCGCCGGCGCGCAGGATCACGTGCGGCACACCGAGCGGATGCCAGCGCAGGTATTTCTCGGGACGATCCTCGAACAGCGCGGCGACGGGCACGCCGAGCGCCGACGCGAGGTGCACGGGGGCGCTGTCGGCCGAGACGACCGCATCGAGCAGGCTCGCGGCCGCCACGAGCTCGGCGACCGACGAAGGCGCGACATGGCGGGCGCTCACGTCGCGCCACGAGTCGTCCTCGGGCGCATGGCCCACGGCCGGGTCGCGAAACACGATCACGTCGACGCTCGGCGCAAGCCGCTCGGCAAGGTCGTGCCAGCGATCCGCGGGCCAGCGGCGCTCGGCCGCCTTGTTCGTCACGAACAGCCCGACCCGCGGCTTCGTGCGCGCACCGAGCAGCCGATGCCACGCGTCCTGCAGCGCGCGGTCGGGATGGACCGACAACTCGAGACGGTCGAGATCGGCGCGGCCGAGCTCGGGCACGAGCCGGAAACCCGACAGTGCCTCGTGGCACATCGGCCGCTGCGCGACATGCTCGGGCTTGCGATCGTCGAATTCGGTCTCGGCATCGTGCCAGCGGCAATCCTTCGCGCCGATCTGGCGCGCGAACTGCATGCTGCTGCGATGCATGCCGCCGTTCGGCACGACCACGAGGTCGAACCGCAAGCGGCGCAGACGGCGCACGAGCCGCAGCCGGTCGAAGAACGCACGCATCCGCCCGGGACGGTCGTTGCGTTCGCATTGGCGGCTGTACACGTAGGTGTGGATCATGTCCACGTCCGGGTTTCCGGCCAGCGCGGCCGCGTTGTAGCGGTTCGCGACCACATGCAGTTCCGCGCCGGGCCAGCGCTCCTTCAGCGCACCGAGAAACGCCGTCGTGCACAGCATGTCGCCCAAAAAATCGATCCGGATCACGAGGATCCGCTGCGGCGGGTTCCCATTGGCCATGGTCATGTGGTGACTGTCAGTTCATTGTTGTCGCGACGGGCCATTTCCCCGCATCCGGTTCCGGGACGGCCTTGTCGCATATCGCCGCTCGCCGCACGGATCCGCCCCCGTTCATGCGCGCGATACCGGCGCCACCCGCCGGACGAGCGGCGATCGGCGCCGCGTTCGTGCGGCCAGCGCCGGATTGTATAGCGTCCGGATGGCCAGCCCAAGACCCGCTTGCGTGAACATGCAAAACGGCCCGCCGCACCGCACGATGGCGATGCGGCGGGCCGCGTGGCGCAACAGCCTTCGGCTGAAGCGCGGTCAGTACGTGATTTCGACGACGCTGCCGTCGAACGCCGCACGCAGCTCCGCGAGCAGCACGTCGCTCGGCTTCACGCGCCATGCGTCGCCGAGGCGCATTTCGCCTTGCGCCCGCGCGTTGCTGTAGTGAACCTGCACCGCGAGCCCGTTCGGCAGCGGCGCCTGCGGACGGCGGCCGCCGTCGCGCCCGCCGCCGCGCGGTGCAGGCGCCTCGACCGCAGCCGTGGCCGCGGGATCGTCCTTCGACACGTGCGGCTCGAGCACGCGGCGCAGCGCGGCCGCGTCGGCGTTGCCGTTCATCGTCAGCCGCACGGCCTGCGCATAACGGCTGCGCGCGCGTTCGAGATCCATCACCGTGTCGGCCGTGAAGCGGATGCCGCCCGTGAACGCATCGTTGCGCGCCTGCCCCTGCACGATCAGCAGTTCGTCTTCCTTGAACAGCGCCTTGTTTGCCTCGAACTGCTCGTTGAAGATCGTGATCTCGCACTGGCCCGAGCCGTCGTCGAGCAGCGCGATCAGCATCTTGCCGCGCTGGGTCATCTGCGTGCGCAGCGAAGCGATGATGCCGGCCACGAGCTTGTCGCGCCCTTCCTTCAGGTCGCCGACCTTCTGCCGCACGAAACGGCGCACCTCGTCGCGATACGCGTCGAACAGGTGGCCGGACAGGTAGAAGCCGAGCGCACCCTTTTCTTCCTGCAGGCGGCGCTTGTCGTCCCACGCGGGCTCGTCGACGAGCGCATGCGCGTGCGGCGATTCGGCGCCCATGTCGAACAGGCCGGCCTGCATCGCGTTCGCCTCGGCCTGGTCGGCCGCTTCCATCGCCAGCGGCACCGACGCGATCAGCTGGGCACGGTTCGTATTCAGCGAATCGAATGCACCGGCGCGGATCAGCGCCTCGACCGTGCGGCGGTTGACGACGCGCCGGTCGATCCGCTCGCAGAAGTCGAACAGGTCGGTGAATGGCTTTTCCTCGCGGGCGCGCAGGATTTCCTCGATCGCGTTCTGGCCGCTGCCCTTCACGGCGCCGAGGCCGTAGCGGATCGTGCGCGAGCGCTTGCCGTCGGCTTCCGCGACCGGCTCGAAGCGGTAATGCGACTGGTTGATGTCGGGCGGCAGCACGGCGAGGTTGTTCACGATGCAATCGTCGAACAGGATCTTCACCTTGTCGGTGTCGTCCATCGCGAGCGTCATGTTGGCCGCCATGAATTCGGCCGGATGGTGCGCCTTCAGCCACGCGGTGTGATACGCGAGCAGTGCGTAGGCAGCCGCGTGCGACTTGTTGAAGCCGTAGCCCGCGAACTTCTCCATCAAGTCGAAGATCTCGTCGGACTTCTCGCGCGTGAGGCCGTTCTTCGCCGCACCCTCGGCGAAGATCTCGCGATGCTTGGCCATCTCCTCGGGCTTCTTCTTGCCCATCGCGCGACGCAGCAAGTCCGCGCCGCCGAGCGAGTAGCCGCCGATGATCTGCGCCATCTGCATCACCTGCTCCTGATAGACCATGATGCCGTAGGTCTCTTTCAGGACGGGTTCGACGCGCGGATCCGGATAGTCGACCTTCTCGCGGCCGTGCTTCCGTGCGCAGAAGCTCGGGATCAGGTCCATCGGGCCCGGACGGTACAACGACACGAGCGCGATGATGTCCTCGAAGCGGTCGGGCTGCGCATCCTTCAGCATGCCCTGCATCCCGCGGCTTTCCAGCTGGAACACGGCGACCGTGTTGGCCTTCTTCAGGATCTGGAACGAGGCGGGATCGTCGAGCGGCACCTGCGCGAGCGACCAGTCGGACTTCGACGGATCGAGGCGGCGGATGTAGCGCTCGGCCCAGTCGAGGATCGTCAGCGTCGTGAGACCCAGAAAGTCGAACTTCACGAGGCCGACGGCTTCGACGTCGTCCTTGTCGTACTGGCTGACCACGCCGCCGTCGTCGCCCTGCGTGTACAGCGGGCAGAAATCGGTCAGCTTGCCGGGCGCGATCAGCACGCCGCCCGCGTGCATCCCGACGTTACGCGTGAGGCCCTCGACGCGCTGCGCGAGGTCGAGCAACTGGTGCACTTCGTCCTCGTGGTCGTAGCGCTCCTGAAGCTGCGGCTCCTCCTTCATCGCGTCGGCGATCGTCACGTGCTTGCCCGGCTTGAACGGGATCAGCTTCGCGATGCCGTCGGTGAACATGTAGCCGAGGTCGAGCACGCGGCCGATGTCGCGCACGGCCGCCTTCGCGGCCATCGTGCCGAAGGTGGCGATCTGCGACACGGCGTCCGCGCCGTATTTTTCCTTCACGTACTGGATCACGCGATCGCGGCCGTGCTGGCAGAAGTCGATGTCGAAGTCGGGCATCGACACGCGTTCCGGGTTCAGGAAACGCTCGAACAGCAGGTTGTAGCGCAGCGGGTCGAGATCGGTAATGCCGAGCGCGTACGCGACCAGCGAACCGGCGCCCGAGCCGCGGCCCGGGCCGACCGGCACGCCGTTGTTCTTCGCCCAGTTGATGAAGTCCGCGACGATCAGGAAGTAGCCGGGAAAGCCCATCTTCGTGATGGTCCCGCATTCGAATTCGAGGCGCTTGTAGTACGTGTCGCGCTGCGCGTCGCGTTCGGCTTCGGCCGGATACAGCTGCGCGAGACGCGTCTCGAGCCCTTCCTTCGACAGCTGGACGAGGTAGTCGTCGAGCGACATGCCGTCCGGCGTCGGGAACAGCGGCAGCTTCGGCTTGCCGAGCTCGAGCTTCAGGTTGCAGCGCTTCGCGATCTCGACCGTGTTCGCGATCGCCGACGGCAGGTCGGCGAACAGCGCGGCCATGTCGTCCTGCGTGCGGAAATACTGGTCGGTCGTGAAACGCTTCTGGCGCCGCGGATTCGCGAGGATGTCGCCTTCCGAGATACACACGCGCGCCTCGTGCGCGGTGAAATCGTCGTCGGTCATGAACTGCGTCGGGTGCGTCGCGACGACCGGCAGCTTCAGCGCCGCGGCGAGCGTCGCGGCCTGCTGGATGTACGCCTCGGCGCCCGGCTGGCCGTAACGCTGCAGCTCGATGTAGAAGCCGCCCGGGAACACCTTCGCCCAGCGCTCGGCGTGACGGCGCGCGGCTTCTTCGTTGCCCGCGGCAAACGCGAGCCCGATATCGCCCTGTTGCGCGCCCGACAGCGCGAGGAGCCCCTGCGCGAGCTCGCCGTCGAGCCAGCTCGCGTCGAGTTCCGCACGGCCGCGGTACTGGTTCGTGAGCCACGCCTTCGACAGCAGCTCGCAGAGATTCAGGTAGCCGACCTTGTCCTTGACGAGCAGCAGCAGCCGCGACGGCTTGTCGCGGTCGTCGGGATTGGCGATCCAGACGTCGCAGCCGGCGATCGGCTTGATGCCCTTGCCGCGGGCTTCCTGGTAGAAACGGACGAGGCCGAATGCGTTGCCGAGATCGGTGAGCGCGAGCGCGCCCTGACCGTCCGCGGCCGCCGCCTTGACGATGTCGTCAATGCGCACGATGCCGTCGGCAATCGAGAATTCGGAGTGAACGCGAAGATGGACGAAGCGGGGATCTGACATGGGCGCTATTGTAGCCGCCCCGCCGCGCAGGCTGCCCAAAAAATGCCCGCTTTGGCCGTTCGGCCGATGCGCGCGGCGACGCGTCGCGCGGTTGGCCGATCGGCCAGGTACCGATGCCCGCGCCGTTTGCGGGATAATACGGTTTTTCGAATCAACGCCCCGGCTTCGCACCCTTTTTTGCGGGCCGCCGTGCGGCCGTTTTCCCGTCGGACCATCATGACCATCGTCAACCTCGCCGCCTACCACTTCGTGTCGCTCGACGCGACCGAGCAATGGCGCCCGCTCGTCACCGCCCGCTGCAACGAACTCGGCCTGCGCGGCACGATCCTGCTCGCGCCGGAAGGCATCAACCTGTTCATCGCCGGCACGCGTGACGCCGCCGACGCATTCATCGCGTACATCCGTCACGATCCGCTGTTCGAGGGCAAGTTCGCGTCGCTGCAGTTCAAGGAAAGCCTGTCCGATTCGCAGCCGTTCCGCCGGATGCTCGTGCGCCTGAAGCGCGAGATCATCACGATGAAGAAACCGGCGATCAAGCCGGAACTCGGCCGCGCGCCGTTCGTCGACGCGCGCACGCTGAAGACGTGGCTCGACCGCGGCCACGACGACACGGGCCGCCCGGTCGTGATGCTCGACACGCGCAATGCATTCGAAGTCGACGTCGGCACGTTCGACAACGCACTCGACTACCGGATCGACAAGTTCAGCGAATTCCCGGAAGTGATCGACGCGAACCGCGCCGACCTCGAAGGCAAGACGGTCGTGTCGTTCTGCACGGGCGGCATCCGCTGCGAGAAGGCCGCGATCCACATGAAGGACATCGGCATCGAGAACGTGTACCAGCTCGAAGGCGGGATCCTGAAATACTTCGAGGAAGTCGGCGGCGCGCACTATCACGGCGACTGCTTCGTGTTCGACTACCGCACCGCGCTGAATCCGCAACTCCAGCCCACCGAGAACGTCACGTGCTTCGCGTGCCGCGCGGTCGTCACGCCGGAAGCACAACAGTCGCCGAGCTACGTGCCCGGCCAGTCGTGCCCGGCCTGCGCACCGGCAGCCAGCGCAGCCTGACCGCGCGCCGCCCCGCGCCCCGATGAGCGCCTATCGCGGCCGCTTCGCGCCGTCGCCCACCGGCCCGCTGCACTTCGGCTCGCTGGTCGGCGCGCTCGCGAGCTGGCTCGACGCGCGCGCGCACGGCGGCGCATGGCTCGTGCGCATCGAGGATCTCGACGGCCCGCGCACGGTCCCCGGCGCGGCCGACGACATCCTCGCGACGCTCGCGCATTTCGGCATGACGCCCGACGAGCCGCCCGTCTGGCAAAGCACCCGCGACGCAGCCTATACGGCCGCGCTCGAACGGCTCGTCTCGGCCGGGCTCGTCTATCCGTGCGGCTGCACGCGCAAGGAAATCGCCGACTCGCTGCGCGCCGCGCACGAGCGCCACACGACGCTCGCCTATCCGGGCACCTGCCGCACCGGCCTGCACGGCAAGCCCGCGCGCGCGTGGCGGCTGCGCGTGCCGGACGGCGCCGCCGCGATCGTCACGTTCGACGATCGCTGGCAGCACGCGCAAACGCAGAACCTCGCGACCGAAGTCGGCGATTTCGTGCTGAAACGCGCGGACGGGCAATGGGCGTATCAGCTCGCGGTCGTCGTCGACGATGCCGATGCAGGCATCACGCACGTCGTGCGGGGCGCCGACCTGCTCGACTCGACCGCGCGCCAGATCTACCTGCAGCACTGCCTCGGCGTGCCGACCCCGCGATACCTGCACGTGCCCGTGGTGGTCGACGCGAACGGCGAAAAGCTCAGCAAGCAGACGGGCGCGACCGCGCTCGAACGCGACGATCCGCTGCCGGCACTGCAGGCTGCGGCCGCGCATCTGGGCCTCGCGCCGGACGGCGCGCTCGCAGGCACGACTCTCGATGCGTTCTACGCAGCCGCAACGGCCGCGTGGGCGACGCGCTTCGCGCCGCAGGCCGGCTGACGCGCGGTTTTGCGCTGGTTTTGCGCTGGTTTCGGCTGGTTTCGGCCGGTTTCGGCCGGTTTCGCGCCGGTTTCGCGCCGGTTTCGTGCCGGTTTCGTGCCGGTTTCGTGCCGGTTTCGTGCCGGTTTCGTGCCGATCGCGCGCCCGCCGGGTGCCGCTTGCATCGCTCTCCGCCGGCGCCAAGCGCCCTCTTCCGCTCCACCATTGAACCGCGCCCCCAATGAAAAACGGGCACATGCTCATCGCATGCACCCGCTTTTCCCGCAGCGCTCGCGCGCCGCGCCGTCGCGTCCGCCAGGCTTACGCCGACGGCTTGCGCGGCATCCCGAACCCGCCGAGCAGCGCGGCGACCTGACGCTTCGGCCCCTTCTTCTCGGGCTGCTGCGCAGGCTGCGCGTCGTCCCGCTGCTTCGCGGGCGCCGACGGCTCGTACGGCTTCAGGAAGAAATCGTCGACCGGCGTTTCGTGGCGACGGTGATGACCGCGCTCGGAGCTGCCCGGGCGGCGTCCCGACGCACCGCGATGTTCGTCGCGTTCGCGACGCCCGCCCCGTTCGCCGCCGCGCTCGCTGTTGCGATCGCCGCCGCGGTCGTTGCCGCGCTCGTCGTGACGATGGCGCGCCGGCTTGTCGAGCGTGAGCGTCTGCATTTCGAGCGGACGCTTGATCAGCTTCTCGATATCGGCGAGCTGCTTGCGCTCGTTCGGGCTGCACAGCGACAGCGCGTCGCCCGTCGCACCCGCACGGCCGGTACGGCCGATCCGGTGCACGTAGTCTTCCGCGCTGAACGGCAGGTCGAAGTTGATCACGGCGGGCAACTCGGCGATGTCGAGGCCGCGCGCGGCCACGTCGGTCGCAACCAGCGCCTCGATCTCGCCGCGCTTGAACGCGTCGAGCGCCTGCATCCGCTCGATCTGCGTCTTGTCACCGTGGATCGCCGACGCGACCACGCCGTCGCGCTCGAGATTGCGCGCCAGCCGGCTTGCGCCGATCTTGCTGTTGCAGAACACGATCACCTGCTTGAGCCCGCGATCGCGCAACAGCTGCACGACGGCCGCCTGCTTGTCGCCTTCGGCGACGTCGTAGACGATCTGCGTGACGTTCGCGTTCGTCGAGTTGCTGCGCGCGACTTCGATCGTCTGCGGGTTGCGCAGGTAGGTCGACGCGAGCTTCTTGATTTCCGGCGAGAAAGTGGCCGAGAACAGCAGCGTTTGACGCTCCTTCGGCAGCAGGTTCAGGATGCGCTGCAGATCGGGCAGGAAGCCCATGTCGAGCATCCGGTCGGCTTCGTCGAGCACGAGGATCTGCACCTGGCCGAGATTCGCCGTCTTTTGCTGCACGTGGTCGAGCAGGCGGCCCGGCGTCGCGATCAGGATCTCGACGCCGCGGCGCAGTTCGGCCATCTGCGGGTTCATGTCGACGCCGCCGAACACGACCGCGCTGCGCAGCGGCGTGTGCTTCGCATACGCGTGCACGTTCGCGGCGACCTGGTCGGCGAGTTCGCGGGTCGGCGTGAGGATCAGCGCGCGCACCGGGTGGCGCGCCGGTGACGCGCTCGTGTTGGCCTGCGGCAGCAGCCGCTGGATGATCGGCAGCGAGAAGCTCGCGGTCTTGCCGGTGCCCGTTTGCGCGGCGCCCATGACGTCGCGGCCGGCGAGCACGACCGGAATGGCCTGCGCCTGGATCGGCGTCGGCGTCGTATAGCCCTGCTCCGCAATGGCTTTCAGGATATCGGCGGCAAGGCCGAATTGATCGAAGGTTGCGTCGACGGGCTTGGCGACAGAATCGGACATGGTGGCGTTTCGCTCAAAAGGCGCGGCGGGGACATCGTGCGTCAGGCCAGCCGGGCCTGCGCTCATCACAATTCGGAAATAGACGGAGCCGCGGCGCGCCGCGCGGCGCCGCTCTGGCGCTTGGGACCGGTTCAATGCGAACGCTGGACGCCAGGCCGTGCGGACTCCGTTCGGCGCGAATGCCGGCGGAAAGGGGCGTATTGTAGCACTGCGCAGCCATCTGTCCGTGACAACGCCGCGAACGGCCCCAACGGCGGTACGCGCGACGGGCCCGGGCAGGCCCGCGCGGTCGACGAATGCCCCGATCGGGCTATCCCGATCGGTCGACGGATAATTTCAGGGGTCAGATTCCGGATCGTCTTGCCGGATCGTCTTGCCGGATCGTCTTGCCGGATCGTCTTGCCGGATCGTCTTGCCGGATCGTCTTGCCGGATCGTCTTGCCGGATCGTCTTGCCGGATCGTCTTGCCGGATCGCCCGCCGCCGGCCCGCGTGGCAGGCAGTCACGTCGGAAGCCTGCCGCCGGCTGCCACCGCCAGGCACGATCCACGTTCCCGCCCGTCGCTCAGCCCTTCTTCTTTTTCTTCTCGACCTGGACGCAGTCGCCCAGCAGCGGCGGCGCATTCTGGTCGGCGATCTCGTCGCGCAGCGTCGCTTCCTTGCCCTTCGTCCACCACGTATAGCGGCCGGCCTGATAGCGCGCGCCGGACGCCGACACGGTGTCGACGAACAGCATCTGCTTCCCGTTGACCGGCACGAGCGCGAAGCTCTGGCCGTTGCCCGCGAGCCAGTACGACACGCGCACGGGCTGTTTCTGGTTCGCGCACTGGTAGACGGCGAACTGGCGCGAATCGGCGTCGATCTCTTCGACGGTCAGTTGCGCGGCATGCGCGACGGAAACGGCGGTGCCGGCGAGCGCGAGCGCGGCGAGCGTTTGGCGAATCATGCAGGTCCTCTCACGAGACGGGTGGAAACGCGCCCTCGCGGGGCGCGCAATTATTGTTGGCGATCGCGTCGTATAGCGCGATCAGGGATCGATGACGTCGGCACACGCGTCGGTCGGCGCGGCCGCGAGATGGCCGACGAGCGGCACGATCTTGAGCCCGGCCGAGGCCACCCGGCACGGCGCGGCCGCGACGCCGCAACCCGCGAGACTCGCGACCAGCGCCAGTGCGGCGCCCAGCTTTCCGATACGCAGCCACCTTGGCGTCATCGTCCTCTCCTGGTTACGTCAGCGCGCCGACACGGGCCGGACGGCCGCGGCGGCACGCTTCGCGCGTTCGCGGGCTTCGTCGACGGTCGCGCCGGTCGCCAGCGCGACGCCCATGCGCCGCTTCGCAAAACTTTCCGGCTTACCGAACAGGCGCAGGTCGGCGCCCGGCACCGCAAGCGCGTCGCGCACGCCTTCGAACGCGATGCCGCGCTCGTCGAGGCCGCCGTAGATCACGGCCGACGCGGCCGGCGAACCGAGCGTCGGATCGACCGGCAGCCCGAGAATCGCACGCGCGTGCAGCTCGAACTCGGACTGGCGCTGCGACGCGAGCGTGACGAGGCCCGTATCGTGCGGCCGCGGGCTCACCTCGGAGAACCACACGTCGTCGCCGCGCACGAACAGCTCGACGCCGAACAGCCCGCGCCCGCCGAGTGCCTCGGTGACCTTGTGCGCGATCTCGCGCGACTTCTCGAGCGCCGCCGCGCTCATCGGCTGCGGCTGCCACGACTCGACGTAGTCGCCCGCCACCTGCACGTGGCCGACCGGCTCGCAGAAATAGGTGCGCGTGGCGTCCGTCGCCGGATCGATCGCGCGCACGGTGAGCTGCGTGATCTCGTAGTCGAAATCGATGAAGCCTTCGACGATCACGCGGCCGTGGTTCACGCGCCCGCCCGCCATCGCGTAGTCCCACGCCGGCTTCACATCGGCTTCGGTCTTCACGACCGACTGCCCCTTGCCCGACGACGACATCACGGGTTTCACGACGCACGGCATGCCGATCTTCGCGACGGCCGCGCTGAACGCTTCGAACGAATCCGCGAACGCATACGGGGACGTCGGCAGACCGAGCTCCTCGGCCGCGAGCCGGCGGATCCCTTCGCGGTTCATCGTGAGCTGCGTCGCGCGCGCGGTCGGGATCACCTCGGCGAGACCGGCCGCCTCGATCGTCGCGAGCGCGTCGGTCGCGATCGCCTCGATCTCGGGCACGATCAGGTGCGGGCGTTCGGCCTCGACGATCGCGCGCAGCGCGGCGGCGTCGGTCATGTCGATCACGTGCGCGCGATGCGCGACCTGATGGCCGGGTGCGTCCGGATAGCGGTCGACCGCGATGACTTCGACACCGAGACGCTGCAACGCGATGATGACTTCCTTGCCGAGCTCGCCGGCGCCGAGCAGCATGACGCGCGTGGCCGAGGATGAGAGCGGCGTACCGAGCCGCTGACCGATCTGCATGTGATTACCCGCTTCTGGTGGAGGACGAAAACGGCTCCGATGTTAACACGCGCCACGACACCGGTTTGGCGCGTTTCGCCGTGCCGCCGCCCCGCGTCGGGCCGCTCGCGAGCGGGCTGCGAACGTTTTCACGCGCGAAGTGTCGGCTCGCCTGCCGCGGGGCGGGTGCGTTACTCTTACGCCTTGATCAGAATCCGATGAGGAACGAGGCTCATGTCCCACCTGTCCGCGGCCGCACGCGCACGCACCGGCCTGCTTCGCCCGTTGCGCGCGCCGCTCTGCGCGTTGACGCTTGCCACGCTTCTCGCCGCCTGCGCGATGCCGACCCACCCCGATTCCGCCGCCCCCGCGCCCGACCCGTACAACCCGGCCGCCGTCCAGCTGCTCGACGACACGAGCTGGGAGCTCACCAGCTGGCTGAACGCCGACGGCACGCCGCGCGCGATCCCGCACGGCGACAACGGCGAGCCGATCAAGCTCGCGCTGTCGACCGAGTCGGGCATCCGGCGCGCGAGCGGGTTCTCGGGCTGCAACCGCTACATGGGCACCTACGCGATCAAAAACGGCCTGTTGAGCTTCGGGCCGCTCGCCGGCACGCGGATGGCCTGCCCGAATACGCTCGGCGGCCAGCTCGAACCCGCGTACCTCGACGCACTCGCCCACATCGACAAGACCGGCGTGCAGATGCGCGAGCCGCAGCAGTTGCAGATCGTGACCGCGTCCGGCGCAACGCTGACCTTCACGCACCGGAGCCCCTGATGCAGCACGGCGCGCGCGAAGGCCGACCGACCGCCTTCGCGTGGCGCGCCACGCGCGTGTGCCGCGCACCCACGTGCGCGGCGTGAAGCGGATGCACGCCGCGTTAGAGTCTTGTTCGCCGGCCGGTTAAACTCGGCGGGTCGCGCCCCGCGCGCCCCTCCCCACTCCTGTTTCAAAGCATGCACACGGTTGTCTTCGGCTGGTTCGGCATCTCCGCCGTCTGGTTCCTCCTTCTCTTCTGGCGTCTCGTGCAGGCGATGCTGCCCGGCGGCGGCGGCCTCGCCGGCCGCGGCTCGATCCGTCTGTGGCTCGGCTTCGCCGCGGTGTTCGTGGCCAGCTGCACGCTGACGAGCCCGCTGTCGGGCCCCGACACGAACGCGCTCGGCCATGCGTTCTCGGCAGGCTTCGCCCACGTGCTCGGCCCGATCGGCACGCCGGTCGCGATGGTCGTGCTGTTCTTCGCCGGGCTGCCCTGGTTGACCGGCATCGGCTGGCGACAGTTCGCCGCCTGGGTCGACACGTCGTTCGGCGTCAAGCTGTCGCGCGACGGCGGCGACGACGACGCCCGCGGCATTGCCGACCTGCCGCGCAGCGCGCTGCATCGCGACGACGACGTCGTACAGCCGACCACCGCGCATACCGTCAATTCGATGGCGCCGCGCCAGAACGGCCGGTATTCGCGTCCGACGCTGTGGAAACCCGATCCGCAGGCGCGGCCGAAGCCGCGCAGCAGCGCGCCCCCGCGCCCCCACGTGGAACCCGTCGCGCCGTCGGGCTGGTTGAAGCCGACCACGCCCCAGCGCGCGCCGACGCAGCCCGCACCGATCCCCCCGGCCAGCGCGATGCCGCCGCCGACGACCGGCAGCACCGCCAGCCTGGCGCGCGCAGCAGCGAATTCGCAGGTCCCGCGCCCCGATCCAGCCCCGCTTCCCGTCGGATTCGAACCCGTCCGCCCGCGGCCGACAGCCGCGCGACCGGCCACGGCCGCATTGAAGCCGACTACGCCGCGTACCACGGTCACGCCGCGGCCGGCCGCCGCGCAGCCGCAGCGCCCGCCGGTACGCCCCGTCGCAGGCGCAGGTTCGGCCGGCCAGCCTGCGGATACGGCACGACGTCGTCCGGCGCCGCAAACGCCGGCGCGTGCACCGCTCTATGCATGGACGGAAAAACCCGCCGCGCCGATCGCGCCGGCACCGAGCGTGCACGACACGCTGCGCTCGATCGAGGCCAGCACCGCGCAATGGGCGACGCTGGGCGGTGCGCAGCCGGCCGACGCCGGGCACGCTGCCGCCGCAGCCGCTACCGTGGCCGGTGTGGCCGCGGCAGCGGCCGGCGTTGCGGCGCCGGCATCGGCGGCCGCATCGACCGTGCCGGCCGTGCCGGCCGGGATCGCCGCCGCGACCCACGGCCTCGCCGCGCATGACGCCGCTGTGTCGCTCGCACACGATGCGGCGCCGGCGTACGACGACAACGCACCGATCGTGCTCGACGCGTTCATGCCGGCGGCGCCCGCTGTTCATGCACCGGGTGCCGATGCGGGCACCGTGGCGCTCGACGCGGCCGCCCCGCACGCGCTGCCGAATACCGGCAGCGACGATGCCGCGTTTTCGCATCACGCCGACGACGAGATCCGGTACGCCGACGATGCGCCTGCCGCGCCGACGCCGGGAATCCCGTCCGCACCCTCACCTTCGTTCGACGCGCCCATCGACCTCGCACCGTGGGAAGACCTCGCCAGCCGGCCGGTTTCCGCGTTCGACGCATCCGCGTGGAACCCGGCCGCCGAGTCGTCGACGGACGCGACGGAATCGGAACCGGCCGATGCCGCCGCCGCGCAACCCAGGCGCGAGGCGGCTCGCGACATCGCCGCGAGCAACCTGCCGGCGCCCGTCGATAACGACGACAGGTACACGGTGCAACCGGCTCCCGCAATCGATCACATCGCATCGGCCCGCATGCCGCAGGGCATCGACGATGCGCACGCCGACGTGAAAGCGACAGGGAACATCGCACCGTTCGCGGCCCTCCCCTCTTCGCCGATCACCGAAACGACGTCGCGCGCAAGTGCCGAAGCCAGGCCGTTTGCGGCGGTGTCGGCAACGTCGGGATCGGCCGTGTCGGGTGCAGCACCGGAAGCCGTCAAGGCAGACGCGGCAGAACTTGCGGCACCGCCGGCGGCAAGCGCTCAGGGCTCCGCGCCGGCAGCGGAATGGACTTGGAAACCGTCGACGGCACGATCTGCCCCGACGAATACGACCGCCGCCGTGGAATTGCCGAAATCGTCGGTCGCCGCTCAACCGTTTGCCGCCGCAACGCAGACGGCTTCGGCTGCTGCGTCGCCGCTCGTCGGCACCGCTCAAGGCTTTGCCGCGCAAGCACCTGCATCCGCTTCGGGGACATCGCCTGTCGCCGAGACCGCTTCAACGGATCGCGTGACCGGCACGGCATCCGGTTCGTCTGCTCAGTCGCCTGCGTCGGCATCGACCGCTGCATCAGTCGCGTCGACATCCGCAATCGGCGCAACCGGTGCTGCGTTGGCTTCGCTTTCGCAGCCGGCCGCATCGGCATCGAACGTTGCGTCCGCCCCATCGGCATCCCTGGTCGGCGAAACCGGTGCTGCGTCAGCTTCACTGCCGCAGCCGACCGCATTGGGATCGAACGCTGCATCCGCCCCATCGACATCCCCGGTCAGCGTAACCGTTACTGCGTCGGCTCCGCTTTCGCAGCCGGCCGCATCGGCATCGACCGCTGCATCGGGTGCAACAGCATCCTCAATCGGTGTAACCGGTACTGCGTCGGCTTCACTGCCGCAGCCGTCCGCATTGGCATCGACCGCTACATCCGCCCCATCGACATCCCCGGTCGGCGTAACCGGTACTGCGTCGGCTTCGCTTTCGCAGCCGGCCGCATTGGCACCGACACCTGCATCCGCCCCATCAGCATCCCCGGTCGGCGTAACTGGTACTGCGTCGGCTTCGCCTTCGCAGCCGGCCGCGTCGACATCGACCGTTGCATCGGTTGCGTCGACAGCCCCGGTTAGCGAAACGGGCACGACTTACGGTTCGTTCCCCCGTGCATCGATGCCCACATCGCCCGTCGTGACTCCGTCGACGGCCGGCACGTCGGCTTCGACATCCGGTTCGACCGCGCCCGCACCGGCTGTCGCTGCGATGCCCGTGAACACAGCGTCCGGCTCGCCCGCGCCGGCGCCGGCGCCGGCCAACCCGGCAAGCTCATCGACGGGTACGACATTCGGCACGTTCGGCACCTCCGGCGCGGTCACACCGCAGCCGGCCGCAAGCCTGCCCGTGCCTTCGGCCGTTTCCGACACGACTGCACCGTCGCCCGGCGCCGTCGCACCGATCACGTCCGCCGCAGCGACTCCGGCGCAACCGATCTCCGGCTCGCCCGTCGCTCCGACCGGCTCGCTGCCGTCCTTCGGGACAACCGCCGCGACACCGACTCCGTCGATCGCTTCCGCACCTGCCGCAATCGAAGCCACGACGTTCGCAGTCCCGCCCGCCCCGGCCTCGTCGCCGGCAAGCTGGCACGTGCCGAACGTCGCCGCGACACCGGCAGCCGCTGCCCCGCAACCCGTCACGACATTCCCCGGCGCGAGCCTGTCCGCACCGGCGGCGGTCACGCCCGTACCGGCGATTCCCGCTGCCCTGCCGGCAGAAGCGACCGCCGCCACAACAATCGAACCCGCACCGGCCCCCGACACCCCCGCCCGCCCGCCGCGCCCGAACGCGTTCGAATTCCACGCGCCCGCGACGTTCAACGTCGAACTGCCGACCCTCGACCTGCTCGAACCCGCGTCCGACGACATCGAAACGATCACCGACGAACACCTCGCGCAAACCGCGCAGGTCATCGAACAGCGGCTGCAGGAATTCAAGGTGCCGGTAACGGTGGTCGGCGCATCGGCCGGCCCCGTGATCACGCGCTTCGAGATCGAACCCGCGCTCGGCGTGCGGGGCAGCCAGATCGTCGGGCTGATGAAGGACCTGTCGCGCGGCCTCGGCCTCACGTCGATCCGCGTCGTCGAGACGATTCCCGGCAAGACCTGCATGGGCCTCGAACTGCCGAACGCGAAGCGCCAGATGATCCGCCTGTCGGAAATCCTCGAGTCGCGCCAGTACCAGCACTCGGCCTCGCAACTGACGATCGCGATGGGCAAGGACATCACCGGCCATCCGGTCGTCACCGATCTCGCGAAGGCGCCGCACATGCTCGTCGCGGGCACGACGGGCTCGGGCAAGTCGGTCGCGATCAACGCGATGATCCTGTCGCTGCTGTACAAGGCGACACCCGAGGACGTGCGGCTCATCATGATCGACCCGAAGATGCTGGAGCTGTCGGTCTACGAAGGCATCCCGCACCTGCTCGCGCCGGTCGTCACCGACATGAAGCTCGCGGCCAACGCGCTGAACTGGTGCGTCGGCGAGATGGAGAAGCGCTACCGGCTGATGTCGGCCGTCGGCGTGCGCAACCTCGCGGGCTTCAACCAGAAGATCCGCGATGCCGAAGCGAAGGAAAAGAAGATCGGCAACCCGTTCTCGCTGACGCCCGAGGACCCCGAGCCGCTGTCGACGCTGCCGCTGATCGTCGTCGTGATCGACGAGCTGGCCGACCTGATGATGGTGGCCGGCAAGAAGATCGAGGAACTGATCGCCCGTCTCGCGCAGAAGGCGCGCGCGGCCGGCATCCACCTGATCCTCGCGACGCAGCGCCCGTCCGTCGACGTGATCACGGGCCTGATCAAGGCGAACATCCCGACGCGCGTCGCGTTCCAGGTGTCGTCGAAGATCGACTCGCGCACGATTCTCGACCAGATGGGCGCCGAATCGCTGCTCGGGATGGGCGACATGCTGTTCCTGCCGCCGGGCACCGGTTATCCGCAGCGCGTGCACGGCGCATTCGTCGCCGACGAGGAAGTGCACCGGATCGTCGAGTACCTGAAACAGTTCGGCGAACCGCAGTACGAGGAAGGGATCCTCGACGGCCCGGCCGCCGACGGCGCGACGCAGGACCTGTTCGGCGATGCGCCGGACGCGGAGGCCGATCCGCTGTACGACGAAGCCGTCGCTTTCGTCGTGCGCACGCGGCGCGCGTCGATCTCGTCGGTGCAGCGGCAGTTGCGCATCGGCTATAACCGCGCCGCACGGCTCGTCGAGCAGATGGAGGCGGCCGGGCTGGTGTCGCCGATGGGCATCAACGGCAGCCGCGAGGTGCTCGTGCCGGCCGCGGCCGACTGAGCGCGGCGGCGGCGGCCGTCCACCGATGCGGGCCACCGGGAAACCGGCCGCCCCGTAAAGCAAAGGGCGCTGCATCGGCAGCGCCCTTTGTCATTTACTGCACCGGCACCAGCTTGAAGTCGACCGGCTTGCCGACCGCCACCTTCTGCGGATTCGGGCCCAGTTGCCCCGTTTCCACATTGCGGCTGAACACGTAGAACGTATCGCTGTCTTGGTTGCCGACGATCAGCCACTTGCCGGTCGGGTCGATCAGGAACTCGCGCGGCGTCTTGCCGAGGCTCGACTGGCGGCCGACGGGCTTCAACCGGCCGTCGGCCTGGTTCACCGCGTAGATCACCAGGTCGTTCGCATCGCCGCGGTTGCTCACGTACAGGAAGCGGCCGTCAGGCGACAGGTGGATCGCACCGCCGCCGACCTTGCCCTTGAAGCCCGGCGCGGTCATCGATACGGTCTCGACCGGCGTCAGCTTGCCGTCGTGGTAGCCGAACACCTCGACCGCCGCATTGAGCTCGCTCGTCACGTACGCGTACCGGCCATCGGCGCTGAACACCATGTGACGCGGGCCCGAACCCGCCTTGACCGGCGTGTAGCGCGTGTCGGTCGGGCTGATCAGCCCGCGGCTGCCGTCCACCGTGTACCGGTAGCCGTAGACCTTGTCCGCGCCGAGATCCTGCACGAACAGGTAATGGCCATCCGGCGAAAACACCGTCGAATGCACGTGCGCGCCGTCCTGACGGCCCTTCACGGGCCCCGTGCCCTCGTGGTGCACCGTCAGCACGGCCTGGCCGACCGCGCCGTCGTCGCGCAGCGGAAACACCGCGAAGCTGCCGCCCGGGTCCTTCGCGACCGAGTAATTGGCCGTCACGAGGTACTTGCCGTCCGGCGACAGCGCGAGATAGCAAGGATCGTTCCCTTCCGACGACACGCGGTCGATGAAGCTCAGCGCGCCCGTCTTCGCGTCGAAGCGGAAGGCGCTGACGCCGCCGCGCTGCGACGCCGGCCCGTCGTCGCCGGGCAGTTCGTTGACCGCGTAGACGGTACGACCGTCGCGGCTCGGCAACAGATACGACGGATTCACCGTCTTCGCCGACGACACCGGCGCGACGCTGCCGGTTTTCGTATCGAAGCGGTAAACATAGATCCCGTCGCTGCCGCCGCCCGTGTAGGTGCCCACGAGCAGGTTGTACACGCCGTCGGCCGGAGCGGGCGATTGCTGCGCAAATGCATGGGTCGCGGAAAGGGAGAGCACGATCGCGAAACCTTTCATCCAGTGAGCGAGCCTAAGCGGGAACCCTCGTGTCGAAGCGCGTGCGTCACGCTCGCGTAAACGGTTGGGCATTGAATCCTCCTTGCATCGAGTCGCTTCAAGTGTTGAGATAGGACGAAACGCCGGCCGTTCATGCGCTCCGCCGCCCGGCCGAGTATACGGGGCGCGGCGCCCGCGCGTGAAGCCTTGGCCGCCGCCGTCCGCATTGTGAACTCGAATACCCAAGGATCGCCTGCCCATGCCTGCCCTGATCGAAGACTACGCCCTCGTCGGCGACGGCCACACCGCCGCGCTGGTCGCCAAAGACGGCTCCGTAGACTGGCTGTGCTGGCCCCGCTTCGATTCGGGCGCCTGCTTCGCGGCGCTTCTCGGCACCCCCGAGCACGGCCGCTGGCTGCTCGCGCCGGCCGCCGATGCCGCGATCACGCACACGTCGCGCCGCTATCGCGGCGACACGCTGATTCTCGAAACCGACTACGAAAGCGCCGACGGTGCCGTCACCGTGGTCGACTTCATGCCGCCCGGCAACGGCTGGTCCGAGCTGGTGCGGATCGTCATCGGCCGCCACGGCACGATGAAGATGCGCATGGAGCTCGTGCTGCGCTTCGACTACGGTTTCTCGATTCCGTGGGTCACGCAGCTGACCCGCGAGGACGGCATGAAGGCGATCGCGGGCCCTGACACCGTCGTGCTGCGCACGCCGGTGCCGCTCACCGGCAAAAACCTCCATACGCTCGCGGAATTCACCGTAAACGCCGATGAACGCGTGCCGTTCTCGCTCAGCTATGCGGCGTCGCACATGCGGCTGCCGCCCGCACGCGATCCGCTGTCGATGCTCGCGCGCACCGAGAACTACTGGCTCGAATGGTCGGGCCGCTGCCAGGTGCAGGGCCGCTACGCGGCCGCCGTGCGCCGTTCGCTGATCACGCTGAAGGCGCTGGCGTACGAGCCGACCGGCGGGATCGTCGCGGCGCCGACCACGTCGCTGCCCGAGAAGATCGGCGGCAATCGCAACTGGGACTACCGCTACTGCTGGCTGCGCGACGCGACGATCACGCTGCTCGCGCTGATGCGCGGCGGCTACTACGACGAAGCGCGCGCGTGGCGCACGTGGCTCGGCCGCGTGATGGCGGGCTCGCCCGAACAGATCCAGATCATGTACGGGATCGCCGGCGAACGCCGGCTGCCGGAAATGGAACTCGACTGGCTGCCCGGCTACCAGGACTCGAAGCCGGTGCGCGTGGGCAACGGCGCCGCGAACCAGCTCCAGCTCGACGTGTTCGGCGAGGTGATGGCCGCGCTGCACCTGGCGCGCGTGGGCGGCCTGCAGGCCGACGACACGGTGTGGTCGGTGCAGTGCGCGCTGCTCGACCATCTCGAGAAGATCTGGCAGGAGCCCGACGAAGGCATCTGGGAAACGCGCGGCGGCCGCCGCCATTTCACGTTCTCGAAGGTGATGGCGTGGGTCGCGTTCGACCGCGCGATCAAGTCGGCGGAGATGTTCCGGCTGCCCGGCTCGCTCGACCGCTGGCGCGCGCTGCGCGAGCAGATCCATGCGGACGTGTGCGACAACGCATGGCACGAAAGCAAACGGGCGTTTGCACAGAGCTACGGCAGCGACGAACTCGACGCGAGCGTGCTGCTGATGCCGCTGCTCGGCTTCCTGCCGCCGGAAGATCCGCGCATCGTCGGCACGGTCGAAGCGATCGAGCGGGAGTTGCTGCACGACGGGCTCGTGATGCGCTACCGCACGACCGAATACGACGACGGCCTGCCGCCCGGCGAAGGCACGTTTCTCGCGTGCAGTTTCTGGCTGGTCGACAACTATGCGCTGCTGGGCCGGATCGACGACGCGCACCGCCTGTTCAGCCGGCTGCTCTCGCTGTCGAACGACCTCGGGCTGCTCGCCGAGGAATACGACCCGGTGGCCGGGCGGCTCGTCGGCAATTTCCCGCAGGCGTTCTCGCACGTGGCGCTCGTGCATACCGCGATGAACCTGATGCACCACGAGGACGCGATGGCGCGCGCGGCCGGCCAGCCGGCGCCGGCCGTCGCCACGGGGCGCTGAACGGGGCGCGAGCGGCTTGTTCAGAGAACGTCAAATCGCAAAACTTTGATGAAAAATCGGGGAAATGTTGCATTGCACCACCCATCGTTGTCCGATATGATCGACGCGATTGTCCGGCTGCAGTGCAACATGGCCGGCCGCTGACCCACACGGCACGCCGCGACGCCTCACGCCGCCCTTGCGCACCGTCCCCCACGCGGGAGTAGTCTGCATGCTTTACCAACTGCACGAATTCCAGCGAGCCATGCTGAGCCCGCTGACGGCCTGGGCCCAGGCCGCGTCCAAATCGTTCGCCAATCCGTCCAGCCCGTTCTCGCTGATGCCCGGCGCGCCGCGGATGGCCGCCGCGTACGAGCTGATGTACCGGCTCGGCAAGGATTACGAGAAGCCCGAGTTCAACATTCACCAGATCGTCAAGGACGGCCACAACATCCCGATCGTCGAGCAGACGATCGTCGAGAAGCCGTTCTGCCGGCTGCTGCGCTTCAAGCGCTATTCGGACGACGCCGATGCCGTCACGCAGCTGAAGGACGAGCCGGTCGTGCTGGTCTGCGCGCCGCTGTCGGGCCACCACTCGACGCTGCTGCGCGACACCGTGCGCACGCTGCTGCAGGATCACAAGGTGTACATCACCGACTGGATCGACGCGCGGATGGTGCCGGTCGAGGTCGGCCCGTTCCACCTGCACGACTACATCGCATACATCCAGGAATTCATCCGTCACATCGGCGCGCGCAACCTGCACGTGATCTCGGTGTGCCAGCCGACGGTGCCGGTGCTCGCGGCGATCTCGCTGATGGCGAGCCGCGGCGAGGACACGCCGCTCACGATGACAATGATGGGCGGCCCGATCGATGCGCGCCGCAGCCCGACGTCGGTGAATTCGCTCGCCACGCAGCACTCGACCGCGTGGTTCGAGAACAACGTGATCCACACGGTGCCCGCGAACTACCCGGGCGAAGGCCGCCAGGTGTATCCGGGCTTCCTTCAGCACACGGGTTTCGTCGCGATGAACCCGGAGCGGCACGCACAGTCGCACTGGGATTTCTACCAGAGCCTGCTGCGCGGCGACGAGGAAGACGCCGAAGCGCACCGCCAGTTCTATGACGAATACAACGCGGTGCTCGACATGGCCGCCGAGTATTACCTCGAGACGATCCGCATCGTGTTCCAGGAATTCCGGCTGGCAGAGGGCACGTGGGATGTCGAAGGCGAGCGCGTGCGTCCGCAGGACATCAAGCGTACCGCGCTGATGACGATCGAAGGCGAACTCGACGACATCTCCGGCAGCGGCCAGACGCACGTCGCGCACGAGCTGTGCACGGGCATCCCGCAGGACCAGCGCCGCAGCCTGACCGCCGAGAAGTGCGGTCACTACGGGATTTTCTCGGGCCGCCGCTGGCGCACGATCATCTATCCGCAACTGCGCGACTTCATCCGCGAGCATGCGCCGGAGCCGAAGCACGGCGCGACGAAGGATGCCGCGGATGCGCCGGCGCCCAAGACGCTCTCCGCCGTGCCGGCCAGCCATGCGCCGCTCGAAACGACGCGCGCCACCGCGGCGAAGCGCACGCGCGCGAAGGCCCCCGCCAAGGCAGTCGCAGCGGCGCCGGCCAAGGCCGCACCGGCCGCGAAACGCGCCGCCAGCGGCCCGCGCGTCAAGGCCGTGCGTACGCGCAAGGCCGCCTGACGCACCGCGTTCCGACGAAAAAACGCCGCCGTTGCCTGCGCACGGCGGCGTTTTTGCATCCTTCGACCGCTTCAGCCGGCCGGTGCGTCAGCGACGCAGCAGATACGCGAGCAGCAACTCGGTGTTCATGCGGACCATCTCGGCGCGTTCGTCGGTGTCGGTGAAATCGCGGCCGAGCGTCGCGGCGAGCGTGAAGCGGTTCGACACGATGTAGTAGCCGAGCCCCGACAGCGTCACGTAGAAGCGCAGCGGATCGACGTCGGTGCGGAACAGCCCGGCCTTCTGGCCGCGCGTCAGCACGTTGCCGAGCTTCGCGACGATCGGCGACATCATCTCGCGGATCCGCGTCGACTTGTGCAGGTAGCGCGCTTCGTGCAGGTTCTCGTTGTTGATGAGCCTGAGCAGTTCCGGATGGTCGCGGTAGTAGTCCCAGACGAAATGCGCGAGCCGCGTGACGGCTTCCACCGGCGCGACGCCGTCGAGGTCGAGCACGCGCTCGGCCTCGGTCAGCGCGGAGAACGCGTGTTCGAGCACGGCCGTGAACAGCTGCTCCTTGCTGCCGAAGTAGTAATAGAGCATGCGCTCGTTGGTTTCGGCCCGGCGCGCGATCTGGTCGACGCGCGCGCCGAACAGCCCTCCACTCGCGAACTCTTCGGCTGCCGCCATCAGGATGCGGCGGCGCGTACCTTCAGGATCTCTTTTGATTTTTGGCTGATTCATGGTGGCGTTTTGCTATGTGAGCCGCTTGATCCGGACCGGCACCCCCACCGCCTCGGCGCCGGCCGCCCTGGAACGGGCGCGCCGCGGGCGGCCGCCCTCCTGCTGAGCCCCTGCAAAAAAGCGGTTCGATTATGCGCACAGACGGCGTCCAGCGCAATGCGGGAAATCGGCGATAATCGAGCTTTGGCAAACCTTTCCGGCCGCGCCCGAAGCGGCCGAGAGCCATTCGGCGCCGCTGCGCCCGTTGTCACCGTGACCGACTCCAAAACACTCGCGGATCGCATCGAAGATCTGCTTCCCCAGACGCAATGCACGAAGTGCGGCTATAACGGCTGCCGGCCGTACGCCGAGGCGATCGCCGCCGGCGACGCGAACTACAACCAGTGCCCGCCCGGCGGCGCCGAAGGCATCGCGCGCCTCGCGGGCCTGCTCGGCAAGCCCGTGATTCCGTTGAACCCCGTGAACGGCAGCGAGCATCCGCGCGCCGTCGCCTTCATCGACGAAAGCCTGTGCATCGGCTGCACGCTGTGCATGCAGGCGTGCCCGGTCGACGCGATCGTCGGTGCGCCGAAGCAGATGCATACGATCGTCGAGTCGCTGTGCACGGGTTGCGACCTGTGCGTGCCGCCCTGCCCGGTCGACTGCATCGCGATGCTGCCGGTGACCGGCGAACGCACCGGCTGGGACGCGTGGTCGCAGGAACAGGCCGATGCCGCACGCGAACGCCACGACCTGCGGCTCGCGCGCCAGCGCCGCGAACGCGAAGCCGCCGAAGCGCGCGCGGCCGCACGCCGCGCGGCCAGCGCCGCGAAGCCGGCCGCGGCCTCCGCGGGAACGCCATCCGCCGCACCGGCTGCGGATGACGCCGAAGCGAAGAAGCGCGCGATCATCGCCGCCGCGCTCGAGCGTGCGCGCAAGAAGAAGGAAGAACTGTCCGGGCAAGGTGCCGGGCCGAAGAACACCGAGGGCGTGAGCGCGGCCGTCCAGGCGCAGATCGACGCCGCCGAGGCGCGCCGCAAGCGGCTCGCGGAACAGCAGGCCCAACGCGACGCCGAAGCGGCGGCCGCGAGCGGCAACGACGAAGAAAACGACGCAGGCGACGACGGCCCGTCCGCACCGCCCGACCAGAACGCTCCATGAACACCAGCAAACGACGCGCGATCTACGAAACGCTGCAGAGCCTCAATCCGCATCCGACCACCGAGCTCGAATACTCGACGCCGTTCGAGCTGCTGATCGCCGTGATGCTGTCCGCTCAGGCGACCGACGTATCGGTCAACAAGGCGATGCGGAAGATGTTTCCGGTCGCGAACACCCCGCGACAAATCGTCGCACTCGGCGAAGAAGGCGTCACCGAGTACATCAAGACGATCGGCCTGTACCGGACCAAGGCGAAGAACGTGGTCGCGACGTGCCGGATCCTGCTCGACCGCTACGACGGCGAGGTGCCGGCCGATCGCGAAGCGCTGGAAGGCCTGCCGGGCGTCGGCCGCAAGACCGCGAACGTCGTGTTGAACACCGCGTTCGGCCAGCCGACGATCGCGGTGGACACGCACATCTTCCGCGTCGCGAACCGCACGGGGCTCGCGCCGGGCAAGGACGTGCGCGCCGTCGAGGCCGCGCTCGAGAAGTTCACGCCGAAGGAGTTCCTGCAGGACGCGCATCACTGGCTGATCCTGCACGGGCGCTACGTGTGCAAGGCCCGCAAGCCCGAATGCTGGCATTGCGCGATCGAGCCGCTGTGCGAATTCAAGCCGAAGACCCCGCCGCCCAACGAGTGACGCGCAACCGCGGCCGGCCTGCCGCAAGCCGCCGGACGCCATGCGGCCCGACGCTCGACGCACGCCCCACCGGCCGCCCTCCGCCGGCAAACCGCGGCCGCGACAGCGCGTAGCCATCCGCGCCGCCGCTTTCCCCTTCCCGACTATGCGTTGGAGGTCGCGGTCGCATCGTCGGCCGCCGCGCCACCCGCGCGCACCAGCGCCAGCACGGCAGCCAGGATCGCGACGCCGCCCGCCCACTGCAGCGGCGACAGCGCCTCGCCGAACAGCAGCGCCGCCAGCGCGACCGTCACGACCGGTTCGAGCGTCGACAGCATCGACGTGCGCGCGGCCCCAAGCCGTTCGAGCCCCGCAAAGAACGCGATCATCGCCGCGACCGTCGACACGAGTGCGATCGCAAGCATCGACGCCCAGCCGCCGGCCGTCGCGGGCCAGCGCGGCGGCGCGCCGAACGCCGCGGTCCGCACGACGGCGATCGCCACGAGCGTCGCGGTCGCCGACAGGCAGATGATCGCGGTGGTCGCGAGCGGATCGACGCCTCGCGTCGCCTTCGTGCCGCCGACGATGTACAGCGAATAGATCACCGCGGCGGCCAGCGCGAGCGCGATCCCGAGCGGCTCGCCATGCCCGCCGCCGACCATCAGCGCCGAACCCGCGACGCACAGCACGAGCGCGACGGCCTTCGCGCGCGTGAGGTGCTCGCCGAGCCACCACGCGGCCAGCAGCGTGACGAAGGCCGGATACAGGTACAGCAGCAGCGCGACAAGGCTCGCCTGCGCGTGCTGCAGCGCGCTGAAGTAGCAGAACGACTGCCCGACGTAGCCGAGCGCGCCCATCGCCACGAGCGGCGCGAGCGAGCGCCCGCGCGGCCACGTGACGCGGCGATGCCGTGCGATCGCGGCGAGCACCGCGCCGCCGATCGCGAAGCGCACGATCAGCAGCCCGAGCACGTCGACACCGGCCGCATACGCGTAGCGGCCGAAGATCGCCATCGCGCCGAACGCGGCGGCGGATAGCGCGACGTAGAGCGTGCCCTGCAGGGCTGCGGACGATGGGCGAGCGGTGGCGGTCATGACGGAACGGATGAGAACGGTGCGGTGACGGGAAGCGTTGGAGTGTAACGGCGCGGCGGCCGCGAGCCTAGCCCGCGCTTACCCCGCGCTTACCCCACGCTTACCCGTTACCCGGCACCGGCGGCGCACGCCACCGGCCCGCGCCGCTCACCCGCAAGGCCCGCGGAACCCCCGCCGCTGCGGCCACGCGATCGCGCCAAACCCGCCGCCAGCGCCGCCCGCCGACCCGGCGTACAATGCGCGACGCGGCATCAAGCCGTCCGAATCACGACGTTTCCCCACCATGTTCAATCCAAGCCGCGACGAAGTGCGTCGCTTTTTCACCGAGACCTGGCGCAAGCAGCGCGCCGGCGAGATCCTGACGCCGCTGGAAGCGATGGCAGCCGACTGGATCGTCGAGCATCCCGAATACCACGACGAACTCGCCGACGCCGATGGCGCCACCGCGCGCGAGTACACGCCCGAGGAAGGCCGCACGAACCCGTTCCTGCACCTGTCGATGCATCTCGCGATCAGCGAGCAGCTGTCGATCGACCAGCCGCCCGGCATCCGCGCCGCGCACGACAAGCTCGCGGCGAAGCTCGACTCGACCCACGACGCGCAGCACGTGATCATGGAATGCCTCGGCGAGACGATCTGGGAAGCCCAGCGCACGAACACGCCGCCCGATACCGACGCGTACCTGCAGCGCATCCTGCGCCGCGCATCGCGCGACTGAGCGCCGCCGCGGCGCCCCGCGGGCGCCGGCGCGCGGGCAAAAAAATACCCCGCCAGGGCGGGGTATCCTTGCTGCGCGGGCCCGCCGGGCCCGTCGCGCTTACTTCTTGAACACGAGATCGGTCTCTTTCAGCGACTCGATGTAGGCCGCGATGTCCTTCATGTCGCTGACCGACAGGCTCTGCACCTGTGCCTGCATGATCGCGTTGTTGCGGCCGAGCAGCGGATTCGTCAGGCCCATCTGGTACTGGCGCATCGCCCACACGAGGTAGTCGGCATGCTGGCCGGCGAGGCGCGGGTATTCGGCGTTGATCGGCTTGTTCATCTGCGCGCCGTGGCAGGCGGCGCAGTTGTGCGATTCGACCAGTTCCTTGCCCTTCGTGATGTCCGCCGCGTGCGCGGTACCGATCGCGAGGCCGGCCGCCAGTGCAACCGCCGCCGTCTTGAATGCGTTGTTCATGAATGCTCCTGTCCCGCCGAGAGATCGGCGGCGCGCGCTTACTTGTAGGGGTTGTCCTTCGAGTCGGCCTTCTGGGCGGCGTAGTACGCCGACAGATCCGCGATGTCCTGGTCCGTCAGCGAACCGGCGATCGCATTCATCGACGGGAAGTGACGATCCTTCTTGCGGTAGGCCTTCAGCGCGTTCTCGAGGTATTGCTGGTTCTGGCCGCCGAGGACAGGCACCCGGTAGACCTCCGGGTACGCCGCGCGGTAGTCCTGGATGCCGTGGCAACCGATGCACATGGCGACCTTGCTCGCCCCGTCCTTCGGGTTGCCGACCACACCGGCCGCCTGCGCGCTGCCCGCGAGCGCCACGAGCGCTGCGACAACGACGTGTTTGCCGACGAATTTGTTCATAGCTCTTGTAACCTAGCTTGAGGGGAAACTGGCGCCGAAGCGGCAACGGCCCGCGCCGTTTTGCTTGTCGGTCGCCACGCAGGCCAAAAAAAACGGCCAGATTGTACCGCGTCGGCGGGGAACCCGTCCACAAGGCGCCCCCGCCACAGTCCCGCAACGATACGCGGGCGCGGCCCAACCGGACAGCCCTTCTGACTTATACTGGGTTTTTTTCGCGATTGAGAAGAGCGCCGCCATGCGTTTCGAAGGGTCCTCGCACTACGTCGCCACCGACGATCTGAAGCTCGCGGTCAATGCCGCGCTGACGCTGCAACGCCCGCTGCTGATCAAGGGCGAGCCCGGCACCGGCAAAACCATGCTCGCCGAGGAAGTGGCCGCCGCGCTCGACATGCCGCTGCTGCAGTGGCACATCAAGTCGACCACCAAGGCGCAGCAGGGCCTGTACGAATACGACGCCGTGTCGCGGCTGCGCGATTCGCAGCTCGGCGACGAGCGCGTGAAGGACATCTCGAACTACATCGTCAAGGGCGTGCTGTGGCAGGCGTTCGATGCCGAGCACCCGAGCGTGCTGCTGATCGACGAGATCGACAAGGCCGACATCGAATTCCCGAACGACCTGCTGCGCGAGCTCGACCGGATGGAATTCCACGTGTACGAGACGCGCGAGACGGTCCGTGCGAAGCACCGCCCGCTCGTCATCATCACGTCGAACAACGAGAAGGAGCTGCCCGACGCGTTCCTACGCCGCTGCTTCTTCCACTACATCCAGTTCCCCGACCCGTCGACGATGCAGAAGATCGTCGCGGTGCACTTCCCCGACATCCGCGAGGAGCTGCTGCGCGCCGCGCTCGAGAGTTTCTTCGAATTGCGCGGCGTGTCGGGCCTGAAGAAGAAGCCGTCGACGTCCGAGCTGCTCGACTGGCTGAAGCTGCTGCTCGCCGAGAACATCCCGGCCGACGCGCTGCGCGGCGCGGACGCGAAGCAGATCGTGCCGCCGCTCGCGGGCGCGCTGCTGAAGAACGAGCAGGACCTGAGCCTGCTCGAGCGGCTCGTGTACATGAACCGGCACAACCGGTAATCCCCCTCACCCGCGAAGGCCCGGCCATGCTGCTCAATTTCTTCTACGCGCTGCGCGCAGCCAAGCTGCCCGTCTCGGTGAAGGAATACCTGACGCTGCTCGAAGCGCTGAAGGCCGGGCTGATCTCGCCGTCGATCGACGCGTTCTACTTCCTCGCACGGATGACGCTCGTCAAGGACGAGCAGTACTTCGACAAGTTCGACCAGGCGTTCGGCGCGTATTTCCACGGCGTGTCCGCGCTGCCGTCGGATGCATTCGACATTCCGCTCGACTGGCTCGAAAAGCGCCTCGAGCGCGAGCTGTCGCCGGAGGAGAAGGCGCAGATCGAGGCGATGGGCGGCCTCGACAAGCTGATGGAGCGCCTGAAGGCGCTGCTCGACGAGCAGAAGGAGCGCCACGAAGGCGGCAACAAGTGGATCGGCACCGGCGGCACGTCGCCGTTCGGGCACGGCGGCTACAACCCGGAAGGCGTGCGCATCGGCGGCCCGTCGAACGGCAACCGCACCGCGGTCAAGGTGTGGGAGGCGCGCGCATACCGCGACTACGACGATTCCGTCGAGATCGGCACGCGCAACATCAAGGTCGCGCTGCGGCGGCTGCGCCGCTTCGCGCGCGAAGGCGCAGCCGAGGAGCTCGACCTGCCCGGCACGATCCGCAGCACCGCCGCGAACGCGGGCTGGCTCGACCTGCGGATGGTGCCCGAGCGCCACAACAACGTGAAGGTGCTGATGCTGCTCGACGTCGGCGGCTCGATGGACGATCACATCAAGCGCACCGAAGAGCTGTTCTCGGCCGCGAAGGCCGAATTCAAGCACCTGGAGTTCTTCTACTTCCACAACTGCGTGTACGACCACCTGTGGAAGAACAACCGCCGCCGCCACTCGGAACGCACCGCGACGTGGGACGTGCTGCACAAGTTCACGCCCGACTACAAGCTGATCTTCGTCGGCGACGCGACGATGAGCCCGTACGAAGTGCTGCAGCCCGGCGGCTCGGTCGAATACAACAACCCGGAAGCCGGCGCCGTGTGGCTGCGCCGCCTCGCCGACCAGTTCCCCCATCATGCATGGCTGAACCCGGAGCCCGAGCGGCTATGGGAATACCGGCAGTCGGTCGCGGTGATCCGCGACCTGCTCGGCCATCGCATGTATCCGCTCACGCTCGCGGGCCTCGAAACCGCGATGCGCGCACTCAGCAAGTAACGACCCCCACCAAGACACGAAGGTCGCCTCCGAGCGGCCTCCCCCCCGGAGATAGCATGAACCCCTCGCCCACCGCGAGCGCCAGCCGCGCCGGCGGCCGCCGTTTTTTTGCCGATACGTCCGTGTCCGCGCTCGTCGCCGGCTTCGTCGCGATGATGACCGGCTACACGAGCTCGCTCGTGCTGATGTTCCAGGCCGGCCGCGCCGCCCACCTCACCGATGCGCAGATCTCGTCGTGGATCTGGGCGCTGTCGATCGGCATGGCGCTGACGACGATCGGCCTGTCGCTGCGCTTTCGCGCGCCCGTCGTCGTCGCGTGGTCGACGCCCGGCGCCGCGCTGCTGATCGCGTCGCTGCCCGGCGTGCCCTACCCCGAGGCGATCGGCGCATTCGTCGTCTGCGCGGTGCTGCTGACGGCCGTCGGCGTGAGCGGGCTGTTCGACACGCTGATGCGCAAGATTCCGGCCGGCATCGCCGCCGCCCTGCTCGCGGGCATCCTGTTCGAGATCGGCATCGAGATCTTCCGCGCCGCGCAGTTCCAGACCGCGCTCGTGCTCGCGATGTTCTTCACGTACCTGATCGTCAAGCGGCTCGCGCCGCGCTACGCGATTCCGACGACGCTGATCGTCGGCACGGCGGTGGCCGGCGGTCTCGGCCTGCTCGACTTCAGCGGCTTTCACATCGCGTTCGCGAAGCCCGTGTTCACGATGCCGGCGTTCTCGATCGCGTCGATCGTCAGCATCGGCATTCCGCTGTTCGTCGTCGCGATGGCGTCGCAGAACGTGCCGGGCATCGCGGTGCTGCGCGCGGACGGTTATCAGACCCCGTCGTCGCCGCTGATCGCGACCACAGGCCTCGCATCGCTGCTGCTCGCGCCGTTCGGCTCGCACGGCGTGAACCTCGCGGCGATCACGGCCGCGATCTGCACGGGCCCGGAAGCGCACGAGGATCACGCGAAGCGTTACACGGCCGCCGTGTGGTGCGGCATGTTCTACCTGGTCGCCGGTGTCTTCGGCGCGACGATCGCCGCGCTGTTCGCGGCGCTGCCGAAGGCGCTCGTCGTGTCGGTCGCCGCGCTCGCGTTGTTCGGCTCGATCATGAGCGGCCTCGCGAACGCGATGCAGGACGTGAAGCAGCGCGAAGCCGCACTCGTCACGTTCATGGTCACCGCGTCGGGCCTCACGCTGCTGTCGATCGGCTCGGCCTTCTGGGGGCTCGTCGCGGGGATCGTCACGCAGGTGATCCTGAACGCGCGCCGCCCCGAATAATCCGGCACGGCGCTCGCCGGCCATGCCAAAACGTGCTCGACGCGAATCGGGCCTAGAATGATGGCTTGGAAGCGGCGCCCGGCGCCGCTTCGCTTCGCCGCCGCGCTCGCGCGGCCCGTGAGAACCCGGCGCCTTGCGCCCTTCTTCCGAATCGCCATGACTACCGCACTCGACCAGCTGAAGCAGTACACGACCGTCGTCGCCGACACGGGCGATTTCCAGCAGCTTGCGCAATACCAGCCGCAGGACGCGACCACGAACCCTTCGCTGATCCTGAAGGCCGTCCAGAAGGACGCGTACAAACCGATCCTCGAGAAAACCGTCCGCGATCATCGCAACGAAAGCACCGACTTCATCATCGACCGCCTGCTGATCGCATTCGGCACCGAGATCCTGAAGCTGATCCCAGGCCGCGTGTCGACCGAGGTCGACGCGCGCCTGTCGTTCGACACCCAGCGCTCGATCGACAAGGGCCGCGAGCTCATCAAGCTGTACGAAGCAGCCGGCATCGGCCGCGAGCGCATCCTGATCAAGCTCGCGTCGACGTGGGAAGGCATCCGCGCGGCCGAAGTGCTGCAGAAGGACGGGATCAAGTGCAACATGACCCTGCTTTTCTCGCTCGTGCAGGCCGCCGCCTGCGCGGAAGCCGGCGCGCAGCTGATCTCGCCGTTCGTCGGCCGCATCTACGACTGGTTCAAGAAGCAGGCCGGCGCGGAGTGGAATGAAGAGAAGGACGGCGGCGCGAACGATCCGGGCGTGCAGTCGGTGCGCCGCATCTACACGTACTACAAGACGTTCGGCTACAAGACCGAAGTGATGGGCGCGAGCTTCCGCACGACCAGCCAGATCACCGAACTCGCCGGCTGCGACCTGCTGACGATCAGTCCCGATTTGCTGCAGAAGCTGCAGGACAGCAATGAGACGGTCACGCGCAAGCTGTCGCCGGAAGCGCTGCACGACAAGCCCGCCGCGCGTGTCGCGATCGACGAGGCAGCGTTCCGCTTCCAGCTGAACGACGACGCGATGGCAACCGAAAAGCTCGCCGAAGGCATCCGCGTATTCGCCGCCGATGCGGTGAAGCTCGAGAAGCTGATCGACTCGCTGCGCTGAGCCGCGATACGCGTCAGCAGCTGTCGGCAACACTGACAACAGCCGTCAGCAAGCGCGACGCATACGGCCGCGAACGTCATGTTCGCGGCCGTTTTTATTTTTCATTCCATCGTCAAGCACGCGCACTACAATCCACGTCACGGGTGCGGCGGCCGCCTCCCGATGCCCCCCTTTTCCCGGTCAGTCTTGTTCGACGCCGAACCCGCGCCGATGCGCAGGCCGGCTCATCACAGGAGACAACGATGCAAGTTCAACCGTACCTGACGTTCTACGGTCGCGCCGACGAAGCCCTTCAGTTCTACGAAAAGGCACTCGGTGCGAAGACGATGTTCAAGATGCACTTCAAGGACGCGCCGCCGAATCCTGACTACCCGATGGCGCCGGAGATGGGCGACAAGGTGATGCATGCGAGCTTCACGATCGGCGACTCGATGATCATGTGCTCGGACGGCGACTGCAGCCAGCCGGCAGGCGCCGCGCACGCCGGCTATTCGCTGTCGCTGAACCCGGAGACGGTCGAGGAAGGCCAGAAGCTGTTCAATGCGCTCGCCGACGGCGGCGAAGTGACGATGCCGTTCGGCAAGACGTTCTGGGCGCTCGGCTTCGGGATGGCCAAGGATCGCTTCGGCGTGCACTGGATGGTCAACGTCGAAGACCTGTCGCAGCGCGAGGAGCTCGCGAAACGCGCGCAGGGCTGACGCAGGAAAACGCCCGCCACCGTGAGGTGGCGGGCGTTTTCGTTACCGCGCGTCGTCCGTCTCAGCCTTCGACGACGTCGAGATAGTCCTCCGGCCGCGTGCGATCCTCCGCATGCGCCATGCCCATCACGCGCACCAGCACGCTCACCACCACCGCCACCACCAGGTTCACGACCAGCGACCACACGGCCGCGTAGCCGGGAATCGCGAGACCGAACAGGTGGATCGTGAAGATCGATCCGGCCAGCTTCAGCGAAATCGCCATCCACGTGCCGCACACGATGCCGGCCGCCCAGCCGGCCAGCAGGCCGCGATGGTCGAGCACGCGCGTGTAGAGGCCGAGCACGATCGCGGGGAGCGTCTGGATGATCCAGATCCCGCCGAGCAGCTGCAGCTGGATCGCATAGGTCAGCGGCAGCCCGAGGATGAACGCGACCGCGCCGACCTTCACGATCAGCGACACGAGCTTCGCGACGTGCGTCTCCTGCTCGTGCGACATGTTGCGGTTCACGAACTCGCGGTGAATGTTGCGCGTGTACAGGTTCGCGGCCGCGATCGACATGATGGCCGCGGGCACCAGCGCGCCGATGCCGATCGCCGCGAACGCGACGCCGACGAACCACGACGGGAAATACTCGAGGAACAGCGCGGGCACCGCGAAGTTCGGGCCGAACGCCTTGAAGTACGGCGCGTACTGCGGCATGTCCTTCACGCCCGCCGCGAGCGCCATGTAGCCGAGCAGCGCGAGCAGGCCGAGCACGAACGAGTACGCGGGCAGCATCGCCATGTTGCGGCGGATCGAGTTGCCGGACGACGACGACAGGATCGCCGTGACCGAGTGCGGATACAGGAACAACGCGAGCGCCGAGCCGATCGCGAGCGTCGCGTACGCGCTGTAGCCGTTCAGGCTCATCGCGTCGGGCGCCTTCAGCAGCAGCTTGGCCGGCGGCACGCTCGCGAAGATGTGTCCGAAGCCGCCGAGCTTCGCCGGGATCACGATGACCGCCGCGGCGATCGTGATGTAGATCAGGATGTCCTTGACGATCGCGATCATCGCGGGCGCGCGCAGGCCCGACGTGTACGTGTACGCGGCGAGGATCGCGAACGCGATGATCAGCGGCAGGTCGCCGACGAAGCCGGTCGTGTCGAAACCGAGTGCGCCGATCACCACTTCGATGCCGACGAGCTGCAGCGCGATGTACGGCATCGTCGCGAGGATGCCCGTCACCGCGATCGCGAGCGCGAGCATCCGGCTGCCGTAGCGCGCGTTGACGAAGTCGGCGGCCGTCACGTAGCCGTGCCGCTTCGCGATGCTCCACAGCTTCGGGAACACGACGAACGCGAACGGATAGATCAGGATCGTATAGGGCAGTGCGAAGAAACCCATCGCACCAGCGCCGAACACGAGCGCGGGCACCGCGACGAACGTGTACGCCGTATAGAGGTCGCCGCCGAGCAGGAACCACGTGACGATCGTGCCGAAGCGGCGTCCGCCGAGGCCCCATTCGTCGAGATGGGCGAGATCGCCGCGCCGCCAGTTCGCGGCCAGGAAACCGATGATCGTGACGCCGATGAACAGCAGGACGAAGACGAAGGTTGCGCCGAGATTCATCGTGCACCTCCCTGCGGGCCGCTCGCCTTCCACGCGTTCTTGGTCTTGAAGTACACGAACGCGGTGATCACCGCGCTGATGAAGACCCAAAGCAGCTGGTACCAGTAGAAAAACGGAAAACCGAACACCTGCGGTTCGATCTTGCTGTACGACGGTACCCAGACCATCGCGATCAACGGCAGTACCAGCAGCCAGAGCCAGCGCTTGGCGGCCCGGTTGGCGTCGGCATCGTGAGCCATGACGTCTCCTCTTCTTTCCCGGTTATCGATCTTGTTGAGCGGGTACGGCGCCGAGAGGAGCGCAAAACGGGTAGGCTGCGGCTCCCCTGGCTTCGCGCCAGTATAGGAGCCGCGAGCACGCGGTCAAGCGGGGGCGAACCCGAGGTGATCCGCCCCTTGCCGCGTGGTTGCACCGGCCTGCCGCCGGTGCCTGAAGCGTCAGATCGCGAACGAGGTATCGCGCGCGCCGATCGTTTCTTTCAAAGCTTTCACCCACTTGCGTGCGGGCAGCTTCAGCGTGTCCTCGATCAGCTTCGCACGCGCGTCGAGCTGCGCGAACGACACGTCGAGCGCAGGGCCCGAGAACGCGATCGCGATCCGGTTGCCGTCATGCACTTCCGGCAGCGCGATCACGCGATGATCGAACGCCGCGTTCAGGTGCTTCATGTTGCGCACGAAGCTCGGATGGTCGCCGAACAGATTGATCGTCGCGATGCCCGCGTCGGCAAGGCAGCCGCGCACCGCACGGTAGAACGCGACGCTGTCGAGCACCGGGCCGCGCGCGGTCGCGTCGTACAGGTCGATCTGGATCGCGCCCGTCGTGCCGCGGTTGGCCGGGTCGTTGACGAAGTCCCACGCGTCGGCTTCGTGCACGACGAGACGTGCGTCGTCGGGCGGCATCGCGAACATCGTGCGCGCGGCGACGATCACGGCCGGGTTCAGCTCGACGGCCTCGACCTTCGCCTGCGGGAGGAAGTGGTGCGAGAACTTGGTCAGCGCGCCGGTGCCGAGCCCGAGCTGGACGATCCGCCCGGGCGTTTCGAGGAACAGCAGCCACGCCATCATCTGCTGCGCGTATTCGAGCTCGATGTGCAGCGGCTTCGAGATCCGCATCGCACCCTGTACCCACTCGGTGCCGAAATGCAGGAAGCGCACGCCGCCCTCTTCCGAGAACGTGACGGGCGCGAAGCGCGGCTTGCGCGGCGCTTCGAGCACGGGCACGTCGTCGTGTTCGTCGATGTCCGGGCGGCGCTTCACGCGCGGCGGCTGGAGTTTTTCGGAGCCGTTATAGGAGGACGGCTTGCGATTCTTGAACGCGCGCGCCTCGGCGGACGCGCGCTTGATCAGTCGGGTCATGATTGAATCTCGCTGGGTGACGCTGGTTTTAGCGGACGAGAGGATAGCATTGGTGCAAGGAAGCGACTGTCGAAGACAGGCTCACCGTTACGCTCCGTCGATCGGTCGGCGTGGACGATAGTGCATCGCAACCGTGTTGGAGGACGTTGCCTAATGAAAACCGACGCATTTCCATCCGTCCGCGTCGAGCCGGAACTGCTTGCTACGGCCAAACGCGTCCTATGTGATGGCGAAACACTATCGAACTTCATCAAGCAATCAATCCGTAAAGCTACCGAGCGTCGCCGGCTTCAAAGCGCGTTCATTGCGCGCGGCACTGCGTCCCGTAATGAGGAAATGCACACTGACCAGTCTTTCTCCTCGCACGACTAGAACGGCGCCTCGATGCATTCCGCGTTCGCCAAGAGTAAGCTTGCTGATCAAATTGTTCGCGTCACAACCGTCAGACGACGAGGAACCGTATGGCCTCAAGTGACAAGAAAATCTGGTTTCCGGAGAAACGCTATGGCTGAGGATGAGGGTCGCCGGTTGCGTGGCAGGGCTGGGGCGTAATGCTGCTGTTCGTGATCGCAATAATTGCGACCGTTTGGCTGCTGCCGCCACACAAGTCACCGTTCGCGTATAACGCCTGCATCGTGGCGCTGTTCGCTATGCTGATCGCTGTATGGTGGATAAAGGGTGAAAAAACCCTGCGGAGATGGGGCAAGGATGATTGAACGTCGAAGTGGTCATGATAGAAAATGGAATATACCTACATCCCTGATGGCGCTTGATACATGTCGCCACATCTTGTCAACACTTGATTATTTTGTTGAAATATCTCACCGGCTCACTCCTGAACAACCATCGATAGACTCAAAAACAGATGACCATATCGACGCGAGAAGACGCCATTCAAAATCTCTCTCTTTCGGGAGGAGGATTTCGTGCAGCGTTTTTTCATTTTGGCGCACTTTATGCGCTTGCAGCAGCCGGTCGCTTACGTGATCTGAAAGTATTGATTACTGTTTCGGGCGGCTCAATCGCTGGGGCGTTCTTTTTACAAGCCATACATAAAGCAGGTCCATCGACGTGGAGAGATGACAGAAAGCTCGCGGACTGTGCCATCCACGCATGCCAAGCCCTCTATTATCAATCGAAAAGAAATCCTCGAGGGCGCATACTTTCTTCCTTTCGTGCGCTATGCCAAGGTTTGGTCCGTCACGAATGGGGATTCTCCAAAGCCCTCGTTCGCCTGATGAACCGCTGGTTCAAAGATCTGGCAAATGCCTCGTCACAACAAACATTGACGGCTATGCCCGAATGGCGAATCGCCGCTACTAGCTACACTACTCCCAAACGCGTGCTTCTAGTGAGCGCACAAAACAAGCATCAGCATCGAAGCGACGCCCACTACGTCGAACTGTCCAACAAGGACATCCCCGTCGCCATCGCAGCATCCAGTGCCCTTCCCGGCATCTTTGAACCAGTAATGCTCAACGACCTATTACTTGGTGACGGTGGCATCCTCGACAATCTCGGCGTGCACGAACTCGCAACTTCGGATACTTCTGCAGTATGCGTAGACGCGTCAGCAGAAGCGGCTCCATTAGACCATATCGACGGATGGAGTACGCCGATGCGAGCAATGGATATGTTACTTGATCAGGATCGAACGAACGCAATTCGTTCGACAAAAATGCAGATTATTTCACTCCGCGAGTCGAGGCCAGACAACCAGGCGTGGCGCAATGCACTGCGCTCAGTTCGAACCGATCTTGACGATTTCACATTTTGCGAAGCAAATCTCCTCTACTTAGCGGGATATCAGGCTGCAAGCGGGACGTCTTTCATGCCGCCTCAGGAACCGATTCCGAACGCAAGTTATATTTGGCGCCTCATGGTATTGGGAGATACTGCAGATTCCTCAAATAATCACAAAAACCAATCAGCAAAGATTCGAAAATCCATATTAAACGAGCTTGAACGCGGAAAGTTTGGAATTGCATCCGGATTCAGGAAGCCATCCACTGCATCGATTTTAATGTCGCTCGCCTCCATATATATGGCCCTCGCCGGAACACTAATCGTTGTGCTTTACGCCTTGTTAGTCTTCGCTGGAATTGTTCAAAAGCTACCGCTATCGTGGCAAAAATTTCCTTTGGAAATACTTGTACTCATAGCGTGGGCCGCGTCGAGTGTCTGGCTCTTTTTCTCGTACGCCGAATGGCGTAAGCGCAACGTCGGTTGGTTCTCCCGGGTACGGCAGGGTCTTGGTTCAATCGTGGGGCCGCCCCTGCTGCCTGCAGTTCTAATCGTGTCGCTGCTCCTCAAATTCGGCCCGCTGTTCCCCGTTCGCGAACACTCCAGATTCACTAGGATCCGTGCATGCAAACTCTGACGCCCAATACTCGTTAGTGTGTTCTGAAAGCGTTAGCTCGCCCTTCAATCAACCTAGAATCACCCACCGCTGCTCCCGCTTCTGCTCGAATGACAGAACCGCATTCGCTGGACTTGACGACGGCAGTATGAACGTCTGGTATCCGACCTTGCCGATCACGTCAGCAAACCGCCACACCGTCTTGCCGTTTAAGCACACCTTCGTCAGCAACGGCGTATGCGCGCGCAACGACGCGAAGTCGTTCGGCTTCGCATGCCGGATCGCAGAGTCGAGAATGCCTTGCCGATGGCAGGCATTCGAGCACGTCCCAGATGCCGATGCCATGCCCAAGCACGCGCACGAACCGCGCGTCTTACGCCAGTTCGTATGGCCTGTGGCTCGCCGAGCACCGCCCCAAACAATCGCTGGAGCGGTTTGATGTTTTGGCCGATTTGACATCCAGAAGCAATCGCCATCGGTAGTCGCCAGACAGATAATGCCGATATTCATTTGACGGGATCCGAACAGACGCACGTGCTGCAAAGCGGCTGGTCAGTGCTGGCAATGGCCATCCTATCGGACTCCCTGTCTCAAGCATTTCCCTCGTCCAGGGAGCACTCAACGATCTCCGTCCAAGCTGGCAATTTGCTCCGCATTTTCCGGAATGCGGTAGGATTTGCTTGCAAATCCAGCGTGTCGGAAGCATCCAAAGGGAATCAAGACCAACATGGCCGCGAAGAAAACGCCAGCAGCAAAAACACAAAGCCGAAAGCCAGCGCCAGCCCGTTCTTCGACTCATCGATTCGAGCCAGCCAAACTCGACTCGTTGTTTGTAGTTCTTGACGCTATTGCTTGGCTCGACACCCCGGGCACGACGCAAGTGGCGCAGTTCGCGGGCATCGACCCACGTACCGCAGGGAAACTGCTCAAAAATGCATGTCAAATCGGACTCGCTGATGTGGTGGGGTCTGGCTACGCGCTAGTCCTCCCGTATCCATACAAGGGGGCAAAGGACCAGAAGGAGGCCGTTGTCAAAGAGGCATTGGTTCGGCTGCCTCTGCTCACTGGTGTTCGCCAATTCTTGCGGTTGGGGGACACGACTGACGCGGCGCTTCGGAAAGCAGCCACGATTGCCGGAATTTCTCCGTTCGTAGCGTCTGACCTTAACCCGTTGTTAGAATGGGCCCAGACTTTGGGCGCGCTTCAACCCAACATCCTTGCCGAAGATCTCGTGGATGCAGCAACGGAGAAGAAAGAGCAGCGTCATCAGCAAGAGAAGGATCGTCGTATCGCGTTCCTTTCGCATAGCTCCGTGGATAAGCCGTTCATTCGACAACTCGCGGGCGACCTTACCGCGAATGGCGTCGATGTGTGGCTAGATGAACAGCGGATCCGGGTCGGTGACTCGATCCCAGAAAAGTTAGCTCAGGGATTGGCTGGGTCGGACTTCTTTCTCATTGCCATGAGCGAACATTCGTCCGGGTCTGCATGGGTGCAAAAGGAACTGAACAACGCGCTTGTCAATGAGGTGCAACGACGCAAGGTTCACATCCTTCCACTTCGGCTGGATGACACACCTATGCCACCGATTATCGCTGACAAAAAGTACGCCGACTTTTCAAAGTCGTATAAAGCCGGCCTTGAGGATCTATTGACGGCTATGAAGGGGGACGTATGACCACAGCTGGCAAGAAGCCCAGGCAGATGCCCAAGGGTGGACGCAAGGGAGGAACTGTCTTTCCACGAGTGGCACTCAGTGATGCATTGCAATACGCAAAGAAGCTGGTGAGCAAGACTCATACAAGTGCCCAACCGAAGGATGTGATTCTGTCGGGCGTAGTAGGGGCCAAGTCGGGTATCGGCGAAGTACGTATGTCTGCGATGAAGCAATACGGTTTTCTGAAAGGGGATGTCAAGACAGGGTTTTCAGCAGACGAATTGGCCAAAAGAATTGCGTCTGCACCAGCAGAAGAACTTACGCCGCTTTATCAGCAAGCGATGCTGCGCCCAACGGTTTTCAAGAGGCTGTTCGACACATATCACGGCGACACAGTCGCCAAGGCGAAACTCAAGCAAAGAGCGTCCGATTTAAAGGTCCACCCTGACGAAACCGAGACGTGCGTCGAACTCTACATGTCCGGAATGGTGACCGCCGGGCTCGTGACAATCAATGGTGACCGCGTCGTTCATAAGGCTTCTAGCGATCTCGACAAAACGGACACAAAAATAAAGGAGCCTGGGCAGATCGAACAAGACATTTCTGAGTCGCCGTCAGACGAAGATAATGTGGGAAACAAATCTTTAGGTACGGATACTGTTGCGGGGAGCAGCGCTGCCGCCGAACGAGCGAACGGAGCCCTGCCAAGTGATCCCGCCGGTGAGCCGAACCAGCATGGGCCTCGGGCCGTTTTCAACGTCAACGTCACGCTCGACTCCAGTTTGGATATCGAAAAGCTACAGAAGCAACTGGAATTGCTCAAGCGCTTCGGTGCGATCTAGCTGTGAAGCTTCAATAGGTTGTGTCAATGATTCAGCCGAACTGAGTCTGGGAGACTGGAAGTCGCCAAACACCCAACCGTCCAGGAACCCAGCCGGACGAACACCAATAAGGACGCCAGACTCGCCTTTGCCCTTCGACTTGAGATGGCTCAGGAGATCATCGAATTCGGTTTGACTTTGCCGCAGGCGGCAGCCGACCAGGGAGTGATGTACGCAAATGGCTGGGACGCTATTTGGCGAGCGGTGCGGCTGCGCTGGCCGACGCATCTTCTCACCAGCCCGTTCGCCTCGCGCGATCGCACCGGCCACGGCTCTGCTAATCGTAGAGTTGCGCCTGCAGCGCTTGTTGCAGCGTCAGATCGCACGCGAGGTCGGCGTTTCTGCGTCGCCCACCGATGGGGTCTTGGCTCGTGCTGGATAGTCTTGTTTGAACTATCTGCAGCCGAGCGAGCCGATCCAGCGATACGAGCATGGGGCTCCGGTGTATTTTCTCCACATCGACACTGAGAAGCTCGGCAGCATCGCACGCCCCAGCCCTCGCGCACGGGCGATCGGCGCGATTCGGTAGTGAATGGTATCGGCTTGGAATATCTGTTTATGGCCGTAGATGACCACGCTCGTATTGCCTTCACGGCAATGCATCCGGATGAGAAACGGGCCAGCGCCGTGCAGTTCTCGCGTGACGCCGTGGCTTGGTATGCAGAACTCGGCGTGCGCGTCCGCAGGCTGTTGACCGACGCAGTCTCAGCGCTCCGTTCATGCGAATTCGCTCGGGCCTGCTAGGATCTGGGTATTCGGCACAAATTCATAGGGCGTATCGTCTGCAGACCAACGGTAAGGCTGAACGCTTCATCCAATCAACCTCGCGCGAGTGAGCATACGTCTGGACTTACCAAAGCTCCGCCCACCGCAGCGACGCCGTGGCAAGCCGGCAGCATCACAACAACTTGCATCGTGCCCACAGCACCATCGGTTGAATTGCGTCAATGGCCAGACTTCCCGCGTCGAAAAACAACCTCTTGACGACGCTTCACCTCTAGCTTGCAAAATTCAAGAACGAATTGCGCGCCAACGCGACAGCTTCTGCTCGAACGTCAGCACCGCATTCGCTGGACTTGACGACGGCAATACGAGCGTGTCATAACCCGCGTCTCCGATCACGTCGGCGAACCGCCCTGCCGTCTTGCCGTTGAAGCACACGCGCTTGAGCAACGGCGCATGTTCCCGCAACGAATCGAAGTCGTTCGGCTTCGCATTCCGGATCGCCGAGTCGAGACTGCCTTTCCGATGGCATGCATCGAGGACGTCCCAGATGCCGATGCCATGCGAAAGCACGCACACGAGCCGCGCATCGTACGGCAGGTCATGAAGCGTCGGCTCGCCGAGCACCGCCCCCAGCAACCGCCAGAACTGGTTGCGCGGATGCGCGTAATACTGCGCGGCGTCGAGCGACGCCTCGCCCGGAAAACTGCCGAGGATCATCGTGTGCGTATCCGGCCCGACGACCGGCGCAAACCCCTGCAGCATCACGCGACTCCACGCGGCCCGACGGACCGGGGCCCGTCGCCGTGCGCATCGAGATGACGCCACAGCGCCGGCAGCATGCATTCGGTGACCATCAACGGCTTGCCGTGACGCTGAAACACCGAGCGTCGCGCGGCAAACGCATGCGGCGCGCGCACGCCCGCGCCCAGCGCATGGCTCGCGAGCGCATACAGCGGATGGCCGGCGATCACGCGCCGGCTGACGAGCGCAGAACGTTCGACCTGCGGATCGCTGTACAGCAACTCGGCCAGCGGCCGCGTGCGCAGCCGCCGCATTGCCTGCCACACGCCCTTGCTGGCCGCGAGCGGCGCGATGCTGTGCGCGGCAACAAAAGGCGTGCCGTCGACCGACAGGATCACCTCGCGCACCCACATCGGCGCGCGCGGCGAACTGGCGAGCGCGTCCGGCTCGTCGAACCACGGGCAGTCGACGGCCTCGCGCGTCACCCGCACGTTCACGCGGCCGAGCCGCGCGAGGTGCGCGGTCAGCGATCCGCTGCGCGTCAGCCAGTCGCGCTGGTCGAGCGTGCAGCCAGGCCGCGGCGTCTCGCGCCAGCCGGCCTGCCCGCCGTCGAATCGCAAGCGCGCGTTCACGCGGTGCGCGACAGCAGCAGCGCGTTGGTCCGCTTCACGAAGCTCGCCGGATCGTCCAGCATGCCGCCTTCGGCCAGCAGCGCCTGATCGAACAACAGATGGGCCCAGTCGCCGAAATCGGCGCTGTCGGCCTTCAGTTGCTTGACGAGCGCGTGCTCCGGGTTGATCTCGAGGATCGGCTGCATCGCCGGCGCATTCTGGCCGGCCGCCTTCAGCATCCGCTGCAGGTAGCCGCTCATGTCGTTGTCGTCGGCGACGAGGCACGACGGCGAATCGGTCAGGCGGAACGTGACGCGCACTTCCTTCACCTTGTCGCCGAGCGCTTCCTTCATCTTCTCGACGACGGGCTTGATCGCCTCGCCCGCTTCTTCCTGCGCCTTCTTCTCTTCGTCGTTCAGCTCGCCGAGGTCGAGGTCGCCGCGCGCCACGCTCGCGAGCGGCTTGCCGTCGAATTCATGCAGGAACGACAGCATCCATTCGTCGACGCGGTCGGTCAGCAGCAGCACCTCGACGCCCTTCTTGCGGAACACTTCAAGGTGCGGGCTGTTCTTCGCGGCCTGCCACGTGTCGGCCGTCACGTAGTAGATCTTGCTCTGCTCGGGCTTCATGCGCGACACGTAGTCGGCGAGCGACACGTCCTGCGCGTCGGTGTCGCCGTGCGTCGACGCGAAGCGCAGCAGCTTCGCGATGCGCTCGCGGTTCGCGTGATCCTCGCCGAGGCCTTCCTTCAGCACCTGGCCGAACGCGCCCCAGAACGTCTTGTACTTCTCCTTGCCGGCATCCTCTTCCGCGTTCGCGAGTTCCTCGAGCATCGACAGCGCGCGCTTGGTCACGCCTTCGCGGATCGCCTTCACGTCGCGGCTTTCCTGCAGGATTTCACGCGACACGTTCAGCGGCAGGTCGGCCGAATCGACGACGCCCTTCACGAAGCGCAGGTATTGCGGCAGCAGCTGCTCGGCGTCGTCCATGATGAACACGCGCTTCACGTACAGCTTCAGGCCGCCGCGGTAGTCGCGGTTCCACAGGTCGAACGGCGCGTGCGCCGGCACGAACAGCAGCTGCGTGTATTCGCTGCGGCCCTCGACGCGGTTGTGCGTCCACGTGAGCGGATCCTGGTGGTCGTGCGCGATGTGCTGGTAGAACTGCGTGTACTGCTCGTCGGTGACGTCGCTCTTCGAACGCGTCCACAGCGCGCTCGCCTGGTTGACGGTCTCGTCCTCGTCCTTCAGGACCATCTCGCCCTTTTCCTGATCCCACTCTTCCTTCTGCATCAGGATCGGCAGCGCGATGTGATCGGAATACTTCTGGATGATCGACTTCAGGCGGTGCGACGACAGCAGATCATCCTCGCCTTCGCGCAGGTGCAGCGTGATCGTCGTGCCGCGCTGCGCGCGCTCGATCGCGTCGATCGTGAAGTCGCCCTCGCCCGCGCTTTCCCAGCGCACGGCTTCGTTCGCCGGCAGGCCCGCGCGGCGCGTCTCGACGGTGATCTTGTCCGCGACGATGAAGCCCGAGTAGAAACCGACGCCGAACTGGCCGATCAGCGCCGCGTCCTTCTGCTGGTCGCCGGACAGCTTCGTGAAGAATTCCTTGGTGCCCGAACGCGCGATCGTGCCGAGGTTCGCGATCGCCTCGTCGCGGCTCATGCCGATGCCGTTGTCCTCGATCGTGATCGTGCGGGCGGCCTTGTCGAAGCCGATGCGGATGCGCAGGTTCGGATCGTTCTCGTACAGCGCGTTGTCCGCGAGCGCTTCGAAACGCAGCTTGTCGGCCGCGTCGGACGCGTTCGACACCAGTTCGCGCAGGAAGATTTCCTTGTTGCTGTAGAGCGAATGGATCATCAGGTGGAGAAGTTGCTTGACCTCTGCCTGAAAGCTCATCGTTTCATGTGCCATGGATGCTGTTTCCTCTTACTTGAACTTGAATGGTGTGGCGCAGGCGCCCGGCGCGCGATGCCGGACGGCCCTGAAGGGCCACCGCCTGGCGCAAGCGGTTTGCGCGCGTATCTGGGGATCGCACGCCCGATTTCAAGGGCCGGCGTGCCGTGCCGGGTCACGACGCGCGGCGTACGGCCGAATCGATATAGCGCGACAGCAGCCCCGGCAGCGCCGGATCGCCGCAGTTCGCGACGTTGAAGCGCATCCACGTCGACGGCGATTGCTGCGGCGAGAACAGGCTGCCCGGCGTCAGCAGAAAGCCGGCCTCGTGCGCGACCGCCGCGAGCGCGTCGGAGTCGACGCCCGTGTCGGCCCACAGGAACATCCCGGCCGCCGGCATCGTGAAGAGGCCGAGCCCGGTGCGCTCGAGCATCCGCGCGGTCTTGTCGCGCACGCCGTCGAGCCGCGCGCGCAGCCGCTCGACGTGGCGCCGGTAATGCCCTTCGGTCAGGATCTTGTAGAGCACGCGCTCGTTGAGCTCGGGCGTCGTCATCCCGACCAGCATCTTCTGGTCGGTGACCGCCTTTGCGATCTCCGGCGCGCACGCGACATAGCCGACCCGCAGGTTCGCCGCGAGCGTCTTCGAATAGCTGCCGAGGTAGATCACGCGCTTCAGCTGGTCGAGGCTCGCGAGGCGCGTAGCCGGATAGCTCGGCGGGCACAGGTCGCCGTACACGTCGTCCTCGACGACGAGGAAGTCGTACGCCTCCGCGAGCTTCAGGATCCGGAACGCCTGCGCGGCCGACAGCGACGTGCCGGTCGGGTTCTGCAGCACCGAGTTGATCACGAGCATCTTCGGCCGCCACATCTGCACCAGGGTTTCGAGCGCGTCGAGATCGGGGCCGTCGGGCGTGTAAGGCATCCCGACGAGTTGCGCGCCCTGCGCCGCGAAACGCCCGAACATCTGGAACCAGGCCGGATCGCCGACGATCACCGCGTCGCCAGGCCGCATGTAGATCCGCGAAATCAGGTCAATCGCCTGCGTGATCCCCGAGACGAGCACGATCTGCTCGGGTTTCGCGCCGATCTCCACTTCGGCGAGGCGCGTCTGCAGTTGCTGGCGCAGCGGCAGGAAGCCCTGCGCGGTGCCGAAGCCGAGCATCTGCGCGCCGGACTGGCGCCCGAGCGCGCGCAGCGCGCCGGTAATCAGTTCGCCGTCGAGCCAGCGGCCCGGCAGATAGCCGAGACCCGGCCCCTTTTCCGGGCTGACGGTGTGCAGCATGTTGCGCAGCAGCCAGACGACGTCGATCGTGTTGTGCACCGGCGCGGCCTCGGCCACGCGCGCGACGCTGTCGGCCGGCTGCGGGCCGGCGGCCGTGCGCTCGCGCACGTAGAAACCCGAGCCGCGCCGCGAGTCGAGATAGCCCTGCGCGACGAGCCGCTCATAGGCCTCGACGACGGTGAAGCGGGATACGCTCTTGTCGAGCGCGAGCTTGCGGATCGACGGCATCCGCATGCCGGGCCGGAACACGCGTTCGTCGATACGCCGCCGCGCCCACTGGACCAGCTGGTCGACGAGCGTGAGCGTGGCCGTATCGTGCGGCGCGGGAATCTGGGCGAGTGGGACGGTGGACATGGGCGGCAGCTCCAACTGTACCGAAGGCTATCGCGCCGATTGTACCGTTACTGTGCCGGTAGCGACGATTACAGTTGACCGGACTGGCGACCGTGCGGCTGCCGTTCCGGCACCGCCGCACCCGGCACAGCGCCCACCGGCCCGCATCGCGGCCGGTACGCCGGCCGGTTCGGCCACCGCCCGGCGCCTCGCCTGCCCACCATGACACTTTCGCTTCCCAACCGACGTTCATGCCAGCCCGCTCCCTGACACTCGACCATCTCGTGATCGCCGCGCGCACGCTCAACGAAGGCGTACGCCATGTCGCCGACGCGCTCGGCATCGAACCGGCCGGCGGCGGCCGCCACCCGCTGATGCGGACCCACAATGCGCTGTTCGGCGCGTGGGGCGGGCTGTATCTCGAGGTGATCGCGATCGACCCCGACGCGCCGGCGCCGAACGACGGCGCCGAGCCGCCGCGCGCCCGGCTGTTCGCGCTCGACGAGCCGGCCATGCAAGCGCGGCTCGCGCAAGGCCCGTTTCTCGCGCACTGGGTCGCGCGCGTCGACCGTCCGCGCCAGCTCGCGCTGTGGCAGAGCCAGTACCCGGCACGCATCGCGCCGGTCGTCGCGATGCGGCGCGGCGACCTGAGCTGGGGCCTCACCGTGCCCGACGACGGCGCATTCCCCGCGTGGCAAGGCGCGGGCGACGGGCTCGTGCCGTCGCTGATCCAGTGGGACAGCCCGCGCCACCCGGCCGAGTCGCTGCCGGATAACGGCATCGCGCTGAAGGCGCTCAAGGGCATCCACCCGCGTGCCGACGCTGTCCGCGAGCAGCTCGACTGGCTCGGCGCCGCCCATCTGCTCGACCTCGAAGCCGCCGACGGCCCGCCCGCGCTCGTCGCCGAATTCGACACGCCGCAGGGCCCGCGCACGCTGCGCTGAGCTCCCGCCGCCCCGCCCCCACCCCAATACCGGCAACACGGAGACACTTACCCCATGAATTCGCGCGAAACCCGAGGCATGCTGCTCGGCCTCATCGGCGTCATGATCTTCAGCCTGACGCTGCCGATGACGCGGATCGTCGTCTTCGAACTCCATCCGCTGCTCAACGGGCTCGGCCGCGCGCTCGCCGCCGCCGTACCGGCCGGCCTGCTGCTGTGGTGGCGCCGCGAGCCGCTGCCGACCCGCGCGCAACTGAAAAGCCTCGCGATCACGTCGGCGGGCGTGATCATCGCGTATCCGGTGTTCTCCGCGTGGGCGATGAAATCGGTACCGGCGTCGCACGGCGCGGTGGTCAACGGCCTCCAGCCGCTGTTCGTCGCGCTGTACGCGGCATGGCTGTCGCACGAGCGGCCGTCGAAGGCGTTCTGGGCCAGCGCGGTGGCCGGCAGCGCGCTCGTGATCGCGTTCGCGCTGCGCGACGGCGGCGGCACCGTGCAGGCCGGCGACGCGCTGATGCTCGTCGCGGTCGGCATCGGCGCGCTCGGCTATGCGGAAGGCGCGCGCCTCGCGCGCCAGATCGGCGGCTGGCAGGTGATCTGCTGGGCGCTCGTCGTGTCCGCGCCGTTCCTCGTGCTGCCGGTCGGCTGGCTCGCATGGATGCAGCATGCCGCGCATCCGGGCCCGCTCGCCCTGCGCACGTGGCTCGCCTTCGGCTACGTGACCCTCTTTTCGCAATTCATCGGCTTTTTCGCGTGGTACGCGGGGCTCGCGATGGGCGGCATCGCGCGCGTGGGCCAGGTGCAACTGCTGCAGATTTTCTTCACGATCGCCTTTTCCGCGCTGCTGTTCGGCGAAACGGTCACGTCGTCCACGTGGCTGTTCGCGGCCGCGGTGATCGCCACCGTGGTGCTCGGGCGCCGCTCGGCGGTCGCCACGGCCGCGCAACCGGCTCGCGCCGGCTGAACAGGTGCGCCATAATGGACGTTTTGCCTGATCGGTTTTGCCCACCCGGCCGCGAAGGCTCGATCGCGCTCGCGCATGCCCACCCGGCAGCGTCGAAGCGATTTGCCCGAACGACCTTTCTTGACTGACCACGATATCCGAACGAGGAGACTATGAATCCGAGCGACCTGCATCCGCCGCACTGGCAGCTTTCCGAACGCGCCCGCAAGCTGACGAGCTCTGCGATCCGCGAAATCCTGAAGGTCACGGAACGCCCCGAGGTCATCTCGTTCGCCGGCGGCCTGCCCGCCCCCGCGACGTTCCCGGCCGAACGCATGCGCGCCGCCGCCGATCGCGTGCTGCGCGACGCGCCGGCCGCCGCGCTCCAGTACAGCGCAACCGAAGGCTACCTGCCGCTGCGCGAATGGATCGCCGAGCGCTATAGCGTGCGCGTGTCGCAGGTGCTGATCACGACCGGCTCGCAGCAGGCGCTCGACCTGCTCGGCAAGGCGCTCGTCGATCCGGGCAGCCCGATCCTCGTCGAAACCCCGACCTACCTCGGCGCACTGCAGTCGTTCTCGCTGTACGAGCCGCGCTACGTGCAGGTGCCGACCGACGAGCAGGGCCTGCTGCCGGAAGGCCTGACGCCGGAACTCACGCAAGGCGCGCGCCTGCTGTACGCGCAGCCGAACTTCCAGAACCCGACCGGCCGCCGCCTGCCCGTCGAGCGCCGCCGCGCGCTCGCCGCGTTCGCGCAGTCGAGCCCGTTCCCGGTGCTGGAAGACGATCCGTACGGCGCGCTGAACTACCGCGGCGAGCCGCTGCCGACGATGCTGTCGATGGCGCCCGATCATATCGTGCACCTCGGCACGTTCTCGAAGGTGCTCGCGCCGGGCCTGCGGATCGGCTACATCATTGCGCCCGAGGAACTCCACTTCAAGCTCGTGCAGGCCAAGCAGGCCACCGACCTGCATACGCCGACGCTCACGCAGCGCATCGCGCACGAAGTGATCAAGGACGGTTTCCTCGACGAGCACATCCCGACGATCCGCGAGCTGTACAGCGCGCAGTGCGACGCGATGCTCGGCTCGCTCGAGCGCCACATGCCGGAAGGCGTCACGTGGAACCGGCCGGAAGGCGGGATGTTCATCTGGGTGAACCTGCCCGCGCAGATCGACAGCATGAAGCTGCTCGCCGCGGCCGTCGACAACCACGTCGCCTTCGTGCCGGGCGCGCCGTTCTTCGCGGACAACGCGCAGCAGAACACGCTGCGCCTGTCGTTCGTGACGGTGCCGCCCGAGAAGATCGAGGAAGGCGTCGCTCGCCTCGGCAAGCTGCTGCGCGAGCGCCTCTGATCCCCTTTTTCCTGTCACGACTCTCTACGAGGAATCGAATCCATGGCTAACGTCTACGACAAGCTGAAGTCGCTCGGCATCGAGCTCCCGACCGCCGGCGCACCGGCCGCCGCCTACGTGATGAGCGCGCAAAGCGGCAATACGGTCTACCTGTCGGGCCACATCGCGAAGAAGGACGGCAAGGTCTGGGCCGGCAAGCTCGGCGCGGATCTTCAGACGGAAGACGGCAAGGCGGCCGCGCGCTCGATCGCGATCGACCTGCTCGCGACGCTGCACGCGCACACCGGCGACCTGAACAAGGTCACGCGCATCGTCAAGCTGATGAGCCTCGTCAACTCGACGCTCGACTTCACCGAACAGCACGTCGTGACGAACGGCGCGTCGGAACTGATCGCCGAAGTGTTCGGCGACGCGGGCAAGCACGCACGCTCGGCTTTCGGCGTCGCGCAGATCCCGCTCGGCGCGTGCGTCGAGATCGAGCTGATCGCCGAAGTTGCGTAACGGGCGCAACGCAGTGCCCGGCCGTCTCGTCCGCTTCAAGCAGGTCGACGTGTTCACGTCGGTGCCGTTCAAGGGCAACGCGCTCGCCGTGGTGTTCGACGCCGATTCGCTCGGCGACGACGCCATGCTCGAGATCGCCCGCTGGACGAACCTGTCGGAAACCACGTTCGTCTGCACGCCGACCGATCCGGAAGCCGACTACCGCGTCCGGATCTTCACGACGGCCGGTGAACTGCCGTTCGCCGGCCACCCGACGCTCGGCACCGCGCATGCGTTCCTGGAAAGCGGCGCGCGGCCGCGGACGCCGGGCCGGCTGATCCAGCAGTGCGGGGTCGGTCTGGTTGCGCTGCGCGAGCAGGCCGACGGCTGGGCGTTCGCCGCGCCGCCGGCCCGCGTCACGCCGCTCGACCGTTCGGACTACGCGGCGCTGGCTGCCGCGCTGCGCAGCGACGCGATCGACCTGGAAGCCGAGCCGTGCGCGGTCGACAACGGCGCGCCGTGGCTGGTCGTGCGGCTGAAGTCGGCCGACGCATGCATCGGCCTGTCGCCCGATCCGGCCGCGCTGGAGGCGCTCACGCACCGTTACGGCATGGACGGCCTCGCGGTCTACGCACCGCACGCCGAAGGCGGCCCCGCGACGTTCGAAATCCGCTGCCTGATGACGGGCGGCAACTTCGGCTTCGGCGAGGATCCCGTCACCGGCAGCGCAAACGCCGCACTGGCGGGGCTGCTGACGCGGCAGGAGCGCCCCCCCGGCCCGTCGTATACGGCCCGCCAGGGTACGGCGATCGGCCGCGACGGCCGCATCTTCGTCAGCTATGCCGAAGACGGCACCACCTGGATCGGCGGCCATGTCGTCACGGTCGTCGACGGCACCTTCCTGTCACCCGTGTGACATTTCGCGATGTGCGATGGCGCCGGCCCGCCCGGCGCCCCCTACGCTTCGCCCAACTATCGCAAAAACGTTCCAGCCAGTAATATCGGGCCTAATCCGTTGTTTCGGAGGTCTGTCCATGGTTGCGTGTCCCGCGAACGAACAGACGTCGGGACAACCCGAACCATAGCCAGCCATCCTGACGGATGGCGCACGCGAGCAGGACGCCACCCTCTTCGATGAGCTCCGCCCGGTCCAACCACACGCCGCCGACCCGGCCGCTTCGCGCGCCGCGCAAATCGCGCCGGCGTGCGCTATTTGCGATCCCGCTGCTCGGGATGCTGGCGCTTGCGCTGCTGTGGGCTGTGATCATCGCGCGTCTCTCGGTGGAAAAGGACAGCGCCTACAAGGAGGCGGCGGCTTCCGCGGCGATCCTGTCCTCCGCGCTCGAGCAGCATACGGTCAAGGCGATCCACCAGGTCGACCAGATCACCCGCTTCGTCAAGTTCGAATTCGAGAAGTCCCCCGCGCGCTTCAACCTCGCGAGCGCCGTCGAGAAAGGCGTCGTGCCGAGCGACACGCTGATCCAGGTGTCGCTCGTCAACGCGAAGGGCATCCTGTTCGCGAACACGGCCGAGCTGCATCCGCAGCCGATCAACCTGTCCGACCGCGAGCACTTCAAGGTCCACCTCGCGCACAACGACGACCGCCTCTTCATCAGCAAGCCCGTGCTCGGCCGCGTATCGAGCCACTGGACGCTGCAGATGACACGCCGCCTGAACAACCCGGACGGCAGCTTCGCGGGCATCGTCGTCGTGTCGGAAGACCCGAGCTACTTCACGAACGACTTCTACAACAACGCGGCGATCGGCAAGGAAGGCGTGATCGCGGTGGTGTCCGATACGGGCGGCGTGCTCGCGCGGCGCACGGGCTCGGTCAGCAACGCGCCGGGCGCGTTTTCGGCGTCGGGCGTCTACCCGATCGCCGAGCGCGTGACGGGCACGATCATCGACCCGATCGACGGCGTGACGCGCATCGTGTCGTACCGCCACCTCGACGGCTACCCGCTCGCGGTGATGGTCGGGCTGTCGCAGACCGAGGAATTCGCGGACTACTACCACACGCGCAACGTCTACCTGCTGATGACGAGCTTCATCACGCTCGCGATGCTCGCGTTCTTCGGCGTCGCGACGGGGCTGATCGGCAAGCTGCTCGGCCGCGAGCGGGAAATGACGCAGCTCGCCGAATACGACCTGCTCACCGGCCTCGCGAACCGCTATGCGACGCTGCGCGGGCTGCGCAACGACGTGTCGATGCCGACGAGCCTGTCGCGGCTCGGGCTGCTGTTCATCGACCTCGACAACTTCAAGACCGTCAACGACACGCTCGGCCACAACGCCGGCGACATCGTGCTGCAGATGACCGCGTCGCGCCTGGCCGATGCGGTCGGCGACGAAGGCTCGCTCGCGCGGATCGGCGGCGACGAGTTCGTCGTCGTGATGAAGGGCGACGACGTCGAGCGGCGCGCGGTGCGGCTCGCGGAAGCGATCATCCGGATGTTCAGCGAGCCGTTCGACGTGCGCGGCAGCTCGTTCGTCCTGCACGCGAGCATCGGCATCGCGCTGCACACGGTCGCGAACGAAAGCGAGATCGACCTGCTGAAGAAGGCCGATCTCGCGATGTACAGCGCGAAGGACGCCGGCAAGAACTGCTACCAGTTCTACGCGCCGCACCTGTCGCACCGCGCCGACCACCTGATGCGCTGGGAGCAGCAACTCCGCGTCGCGCTCGCCGAGGGGCAGCTGTTTCTCGCGTACCAGCCGAAGATCGACCTCACGCACCGCCACATCACCGGCTTCGAGGCGCTCGCGCGCTGGGATCACCCGGAGCACGGGATCATCTCCGCGAACGAATTCATTTCGATTGCCGAATCGACCGGCCTGATCGTGCCGATCGGCGACTTCGTGATCCGTACCGCGTGCGAGCAGATCGCACGCTGGCGCGACGAGGGCCACGATACGCTGACGCTCGCGGTCAACATCTCGCCGGTGCAGTTCTGGCGCGGCGATCTGATCGAGACGATCTCGAGCACGCTGCAGGAAACCGGCATCGACGCGAACCGGCTCGAAATCGAGATCACCGAAACCGCGATGATGGAATATCCGGAGCTCGTGTCCGAGAAGATCGTCGCACTGAAGAAACTCGGCATCCGGATCGCACTCGACGATTTCGGCACCGGCTATTCGTCGCTGTCGTACCTGCACCGCTTCTCAGTCGACACGCTGAAGGTCGACCGCTCGTTCGTGCAGGCGATCCCGAACGATCGCAGCGTGTGCGTGATGGTGTCGTCGATCGTGCATCTCGCGCGCTCGCTCGGGCTGACCGTCGTCGTCGAGGGCACGGAAACCGAGGAGCAGATCACGTGGCTGTCCGCGCTCGGCGAAATCGAGGCGCAGGGCTTCCTGTTCTCGCGACCGGTGCCGGCCGACGCGATTCCCGCGCTGATCGCACGCTTCGGCGTGCGCAGCGATTCACCGAACGTGATCGCGCACCGCGCGACGGGCAGCACGGGCGCGTAAGCGCACCGTAGCCGTGGCGGGCGTGGCGTGCACCGTCATTGTTTCGTTTTCCGATCCGATTGTCCGGTTCATGAACTAGCGTTTTCGCTCATGGTCGTGTCACGATGCGCGGCGGACAATCGGGAGGGGCAACGTGTCGGCGGGCCGCCGGCATGGCCATACGCGAGAGATCGGGCCCCGAGCCCATACCACCAAGATGACAACCGTCGAAATCGAAGCGACCGCTGATGTCGAACAGGCACAGGCTTCCCTGTGGGACCTGTTCAAGGTCGTCGCCAGCATTTCGGCGGTCTCGTGGGGCGGGCTTTCGATGATGGCGCAGCTCGAACGCCACTACGTGGAGCGGCTGCAGCGCATCGAGCCTCACGTATTCGGCGATCTCGTCGCGCTGGCCTGGCTCGTGCCGGGCCCCGTAGGCTGCAACGTGGCGGTACAGGTCGGCCAGATACTGCATGGCCGCGTCGGCGCATGGGTTGCCGGCATCGCGAGCGTGCTGCCCTTCTCCATCCTGATGACGCTGTTCGCGATCTTCTATCGCACGCCATTCGTGCGCTCGCTGGCGGCGCCGATGCTGATCAATCACTTCGGGATGGTGCTCGCCGCACTGATCGGCGTGACGTGGGTCAAGCAGTTGCGCTCGCTCGCGCGCACACGGGGCGAACAGCTGATCGCCGCGCTGTCGACGATTCTGCTTGCTTTCGCGCATAATCCGGCCGCTTTCGTCGGGATTCTTTTCGCCGCATTCGCGGCGGGCTGGCTGACCGGGCCGCCGCAGCGCGACGCGGTCGATTTCACGCTGTCGGCCCGCGACCGCAACCTGCTCGTGCTGCTCGGCGTGCTGGTCACGCTGTTCGCGGTGCCGCTGCCCGGCGATTACCAGGCGACGCTGCTGTGGCCGCGCCTCGCCGGCGCCGGCATGACGCTGTTCGGCGGCGGCTTTTCCGCGCTGCCCGTGCTCAAGACGCTGTTCGTCACGCCGGCAACCGGCATCTCCGATCACGACTTCACGCTTGCGTTCGCGCTGTCGCCCGTCGCGCCCGGGCCGCTGCTGAACGTCGTGCCGTTTCTCGGCTACCTGACCGACGGCTGGGTCGGCGCGCTGCTCGCGACGGCCGCGCTGTTCATTCCGTCGGGCTGCCTCGTCGTGTTTGCGCAGAACCATCTGTCCCGGCTCAAGCGCCATTCGCGTTTCGAGCACGGGATGCGCCTGCTGCGCGCGGCGACCACGGGTTTTCTCGTCGTCGCGGTCGTGAGGATCCTGCACCGCGAACCGGCCGACCCCGTTTACTGGCTGACAGGCGCCTTCGCGACGCTTTGCTTCGCGCGCTTCAAGGTGCCCGTCTATGCCGTGTACGGCACGGTCGCGGTTGCGTGCGGCGTGTGGCTGTGGGCCGCCGCGCGCTGACGGGCGGCCGCCACCGCCCCGTCGGCCTTGACCGGCATTCGCCCGTCCTCACCCTGCCTGCACCGCGACCCGGCGTGCCATCCAGCGGGCGCGCAGCGCGTCGTACGCAAGGTTGAAGGCGAACGTGTAAGGCAGGAAGAACAGCACGATACCGAGGTCGAGCAGCAGCGCCTCGACGAGGCTCACGTTCAGCCACCACGCGGCGACCGGCACCACCAGCACGACGAGGCCGAGCTCGAACAAGGCCGCATGCGCGATCCGCACGCCGAGCGTGCGCGACCACCCCGCGCGTCGCTCGACGCGGTCGAACAGCGTATTGAACGCCATGTTCCACGCCATCGCGATCAGCGACACCATCACCGTCAGCACACCGACGTGCGACACCGGTATGTCGAGCAGCCACGCGCCGAGCGGCGCGCACAGCGCGATCGCGACCAGTTCGAACGTCAGTGCATGCAGCAACCGTTCCGTCACCGTTTTGTTGACCTGTTTCATGATTCCCTCCGATTCGTCTGCTTCGTTGATGGCCGCCATTTTGATCGGCACAACCGTATGAATCCAGTTTGATATCATCGGTTTTTCCGATATAACGCCATCAGGAGCGCCGCATGCGCCACGCCCCCGAAGCCCTGCTCGCATTCGCCGAAGCCGCGCTGCTCGGTTCGTTCACGGCCGCCGCGCGCAAGCTCGGCAAGCGCCAGTCGACCGTGTCGGAGGCGATCGCGAACCTCGAGATCGATCTCGGCGTGCAGTTGTTCGACCGCTCGACGCGCGCGCCGACGCTGACCGACGCCGGGCGGGCGCTGCTGCCGCAGGTGCAGCGCGCACTCGAGGCCGGCGCGGCAATCGACCGCACGGCCGCGCGGCTCGCGCGCGGCGAGGAAGCGCGGCTGACGCTCGTCGTGTCCGATACGTACCAGTCGAAGCGCTACGAGGAAACGTTGATGGCACTCGAGCGGCGCTTTCCGGCGCTCGAGTTCGAATGCCAGATCGCCGAGCACGACGACGTGCTCGACCTGATCCAGCAGGGACGCGCGCAGCTCGGGCTGATGGCCGCGCGCGCGGCCTACCCGGCCGACATCGGCGCGGCGACGATCGCGGAGGAATCGGAGATCGGGTTGTTCGTCGGCCGCATGCACGCGCTCGCCGAATACGGCGACGCCGACGTGCCGCACGCCGCGCTGCGCGACGTGCGCGAACTGCGCCTCAATACCTATGTGAAACCGGAAGGTCGCGGCACCGGCGACCGGATCGTCGTCGGCACGCACCACTGGCTGGCGCCGAGCTACCTGATGCTGCTGGAGATGGCCGTGCAGGGGTTCGGCTGGGCCGAACTGCCGCGCTGGATGGTCGACCACTTTGCGCGCGATCGCCTGTGCGAACTGCGTGCGCGCGGCTGGCCGCGCCGCGTGCGGGTCGATGCGGTCTGGTCGCGCAACCGGCCGCTCGGCCCGGTCGGCTCATGGCTGCTCGATGCGATGCTGGCCGCGTAGCGACGCAGGCCGATGCGCCGGCGGCTGCGCGCCGGCCGGCACCGACAGGTCAGAAACCGCGCGACAACACCGCCGCGCCGATCGTCACGACGCCGAGCACGAGGTTCACGAGGACGAGCAGGCGCACCGTATTCACCGCGCGCGCGCCGTCGGGCCACTTCTGCGCCTGCACCGCACGACGGATGCGCGGGAACAGCGCGAACCGGATATGCCCGAAGATCAGCATCATCACGACGCCGAGCCCGGCCATCGCATGCAGCGACCACGTTGCGTGCGCGCCGCCGAATTCCACGAGCAGGAAGCCGCCGGACAGCAGGATCACGATCACGGCGCCCGACACCCAGTTGAAGAAGCGGCCGAACACGCCTTCGATCAGCGGCAACCGAAGCTGCGGCGACAGGTCGGACAGCGCCGGACGCAGGCAGAAGTTGGCGAAGACCATCCCGCCCACCCACACGGCGACGGCCAGCAGATGAAGAAACAGCGCGACGGAGACAGCATGGGACATGACGGCAATCCTGTGAGGAGTGGGGTACGGCGAACGGCCGCGTCGCACGCGGCATCGAGCGACGTTCGACCGGATTGTCGCCGCCCGGTTCAGACCCCAGGCGCGATTTCACACTATTTTGCAAGTTCCGCGTGACAGCGCCACGCTTGCTTACCCGAATCCCCGCTCAAAAAGAACAGGCCGCACGCCCGCCGAAGCGGAGGTGCGGCCTTCGATCACGGCCGAACCGGCCGATCGATCGTGCGTCGCGTCAGCCGAGCAGCGGACGCAGCTCGTTGACGACCTTGAGCTTCGTCTCCGGTGCGCGGCCCTTGCGCGCGCGCTTGCCGACGTGCGGCGCCAGCCCCGCGTACGACAGCGTCTCGTCCTGCGCCTTGCCGCCGCGGCCGGTACCGATCAGCACGACGCCGGCCGGATCGATCGCGAGCGCCTGAACGAGCGTTTCCTTGTCGTCGAGCGCCATCAGGATCACGCCGCGACCGCCGCCGGACAGCGTCTTCATCTCGTCCATCCCGAACACCAGCAGGCGGCCGCCGCTCGACAGGCACGCGACCTGCGTCGCGTTCGGCAGCACCGGCATCGGCGCGAGCGGCACCGCGCCCGCATCGATGGTCATGAACGACTTGCCGGCCTTCACGCGGCTCACCATGTCGCCGACCTTCGCGAGGAAGCCGAAACCGTTGCTCGACGCGAGCAGCAGTTGCTGGTCGGCCGGCGCCGCGTAGTAGTGCATCAGGTGCGAGCCCGATTCGAGCTCGATCAGCGACGTGACCGGCACGCCGTCACCGCGCCCGCCCGGCAGCACCGACACGTCGACCGAGTACACGCGGCCGCTGCTGCCCCACGCGATCAGGCGGTCCGGCGTGCGGCACTGGAACGCCGCGTACAGATGGTCGCCGGCCTTGAACGTGAAGCCGGCCGGGTCGAGCCCGTGGCCCTTCAGCGCACGCACCCAGCCCTTCTGCGACACGACCACCGTCACCGGTTCGTCGACCACCTTCGCCTCGAACGTCGCGCGCTTTTCCTGCTGGATCAGCGTGCGGCGATCGTCGCCGTACTGCTTCGCGTCGGCCTCGATCTCCTTGATCATCAGCCGCTTCATCGCGTTTTCGTTCGCGAGCAGCTCCTCGAGCTTCGCCTTCTCGTCGCGCAACGCTTCGAGTTCCTTCTCGATCTTGATCTTCTCGAGCCGCGCGAGCTGGCGCAGCCGGATTTCGAGAATGTCTTCCGCCTGCCGTTCACTGAGGCCGAACGCGCTCATCAGCGCGGCCTTCGGCTCGTCCGACTCGCGGATGATGCGGATCACCTCGTCGATGTTCAGGAAGACGATCATCCGCCCTTCGAGGATGTGGATGCGGTCGTCGACCTTCGCGAGACGATGGCGGCAACGGCGCGTCATCGTCAGCTGGCGGAACTTCACCCATTCGTCGAGGATCGTCAGCAGGCCCTTCTGGCCCGGCCGGCCATCGGCGCCGATCATCACGAGGTTCAGCGTCGCGTTCGACTCGAGGCTCGTGTATGCGAGCAGCGTGTTCACGAATTCCGTCTGGTCGATCGTGCGCGACTTCGGCTCGAACACGAGCCGCACCGCCGCTTCCTTGCCCGACTCGTCGCGCACCGCGTCGAGCAGGTCGAGCATCGCCTTCTTCGTGTTGAGCTGCTCGGGCGTGAGCGTCTTCTTGCCGAGCTTGAGCTTCGGGTTCGTCAGCTCCTCGATTTCCTCGAGCACCTTCTGGCCCGACGTGTTCGGCGGCAGCTCGGTGACGACCAGTTGCCACTGGCCGCGCGCGAGATCCTCGATCTTCCAGCGTGCGCGCACCTTCAGGCTGCCACGGCCGGTTTCATAGGCCGCCGCGATTTCCGTGTCGCTCGAGATGATCTGGCCGCCGCCCGGGAAATCCGGGCCGGGGATCAGGTTCATCAGCTCCGCATGCGAGAGCTTCGGATTGCGGATCAACGCGACCGCCGCCGCCGCGACCTCGCGCAGGTTGTGCGACGGGATTTCGGTGGCGAGACCGACCGCGATACCCGACGCGCCGTTCAGCAGCACGAACGGCATGCGGCTCGGCAGCGTCTTCGGCTCCTCGAACGAGCCGTCGTAGTTCGGCATGAAGTCGACCGTGCCCTGGTCGATCTCGTCGAGCAGCAGCTTCGAGATCGGCGTGAGCCGCGCTTCGGTGTATCGCATCGCCGCCGCGCCGTCGCCGTCGCGCGAGCCGAAGTTGCCCTGCCCGTCGATCAGCGGATAGCGCAGCGAGAAATCCTGCGCGAGACGCACGAGCGCGTCGTACGCCGACTGGTCGCCGTGCGGGTGGTATTTACCGAGCACGTCGCCCACGACGCGCGCCGACTTCACCGGCTTCGCGTCCGGGCCGAGGCCCATTTCGTTCATCGCGAACAGGATCCGGCGCTGCACCGGCTTCTGGCCGTCGCACACGTCGGGCAGCGCGCGGCTCTTCACGACGCTGACCGCGTAGCTGAGATACGCCTGCTCCGCGTAGTTGCCGAGCGTCAGCGCATCGCTCTCTGGCGCGCCGGAGTCGGCAAAGAGATCGGAGGTGTTGTCGTCCATCTGAATTCCGTATTCGTAAGTGGCGTGAGGCCGGGCCGGGCGTCATGCCCGGCCGCGCGGATTCCCGGCTTAAATGTCCGCTTCGACGTCGTTGCCCTTTTCCTCGAGCCAGCCGCGTCGCGCGGCTGCCTCGCCCTTGCCCATCAGCATCGTCATGCGCGCGACGGTCGCCTCGTAGTCGAGTTCGCCGAGCTTCACCGGCATCAGGCGGCGCGTGTCGGGGTTCATCGTGGTATCCCACAGCTGCTCGGCGCTCATTTCGCCGAGCCCCTTGAAGCGGCTGATGCTCCATTGCGTCTCGCGCACGCCGTCCTTGCGCAGCTTGTCGAGAATCGCTTCCAGTTCGCCCTCGTCGAGCGCATAGAGCTTCTGCGCCGCCTTCTTGCCGCGTGCCGGCGCATCGACGCGGAACAGCGGAGGCCGCGCGACGCACACGTGGCCGCGCTCGATCAGTTGCGGGAAATGCTTGAAGAACAGCGTGAGCAGCAGCACCTGGATGTGCGAGCCGTCGACGTCCGCGTCCGACAGGATGCAGATCTTGCCGTAGCGCAGGTTCGACAGGTCGACGCTTTCATCGGGGCTGTGCGGATCGACGCCGATCGCCACCGAGATGTCGTGCACCTCGTTGTTCGCGAACAGGCGGTCGCGCTCGGTTTCCCAGGTATTCAGCACCTTGCCGCGCAGCGGCAGGATCGCCTGGTATTCCTTGTCGCGGCCCATCTTCGCGGAACCGCCCGCCGAGTCGCCCTCGACGAGGAACAGCTCGTTGCGCGTGATGTCCTCGGTTTCGCAGTCGGTCAGCTTGCCGGGCAGCACCGCGACGCCCGAGCTCTTGCGCTTCTCGACCTTCTGGCCCGCGCGCGTGCGCGCCTGGGCCTGCTTGATCACGAGTTCGGCGAGCTTCTTGCCGTGCTCGACGTGCTGGTTCAGCCACAGCTCCAGCGCCGGACGCGAGAACGACGACACGAGCTTCACCGCGTCGCGGCTGTTCAGGCGCTCCTTGATCTGCCCCTGGAACTGCGGATCGAGCACCTTCGCCGACAGCACGAACGACACGCGCGCGAATACGTCTTCCGCGAGCAGCTTCACGCCCTTCGGCTGCAGGTTGTGCAGTTCGACGAAGCTTTTCACCGCCTGGTAGAGACCGTCGCGCAGGCCGGATTCATGCGTGCCGCCGGCCGGCGTCGGGATCAGGTTCACGTACGACTCGCGCACGAGCGAACCTTCCTCGCTCCAGGCGACGACCCACGACGCGCCCTCGCCTTCGGCGAAGGTGTCGTCGCCCGAACGCGAATCGGCGAAACGCTCGCCTTCGAACAACGGGATCAGCAACTCGCTGCCGTTCATTTCGTCGAGCAGGTAGCCGCGCAGGCCGTCTTCATATTTCCACGTCTGGCGCTCGCCGCTCTTTTCGTTGACGAGCACGACCTCGACGCCCGGCAGCAGCACGGCCTTCGAGCGCAGCAGGCGCTGCAGCTCGCCGAGCGGCAGGTTCGGCGAGTCGAAGTACTTCGGATTCGGCCACACCTGCACGCGCGTGCCGGATTTCTTTTCGCCGCGGCCCGCGCCCTGCGTCGCGAGCGGTTTCACCACATCGCCTTCGGCGAAGCCGAGTTCCGCGATCTTGCCGTCGCGCCAGACGGTGACGTCGAGGCGCGTCGCGAGCGCGTTCGTCACCGACACGCCGACGCCGTGCAGGCCGCCCGAGAACGTATAGGCGCCGCCCGCGGCCTTGTCGAACTTGCCGCCCGCGTGCAGGCGCGTGAATACGATCTCGACGACCGGCACACCCTCTTCCGGGTGCATGCCGAACGGGATGCCGCGGCCGTCGTCTTCGACCGAGACCGACTGGTCGGCGTGCAGCGTGACCGTGATCTGCTTGCCGTAGCCGCCGAGCGCTTCGTCGGACGCGTTGTCGATGACTTCCTGGATGATGTGCAGCGGATTCTCGGTACGGGTGTACATGCCGGGCCGCTGCTTGACCGGCTCGAGACCCTTGAGCACCTTGATCGATGCTTCGCTATAGGCCGCGCTGGGTTTCTTCGTTGACATAGGCGCTGAATTTCGTCATTCATCGGGACGTTGTCCACACCTCGTGTGGATAACGTCGTGGACAAAACGTTGAGTTCCGTAAAAAAGCGAATCGAAACAACGGTGTGCTTGGACTGCTCCGAAAGCGGGCGCGCGGCGTTGGCTGCGCTGCCCGGGACGCGCGGTATTTTACTGGTTCCGCGTGGCGCGCCAATCGCGCAATCGCGCGCGGCGGCCGCCGGCCGCGCGACGCGTCATGCGGATTACGCCGGCTTGCGCTTCGCCTCGAGCGTTTCCCACCGTTCGAGCGCCGCGAGCAATTCGTCGTCGATCGCCGCGAACCGCTCGGTCAGGCGCGTGCCTTCCTGCGGATCCTTCGCGAAGATCGAACCGTCTTCGAGCCGGGCATTGATCGTCCTCTGCTCCTCCTCGAGCGCGGCGATCTTCTCCGGCAGCGAATCGAGCTCGCGCTGCTCGTTGAACGACAGCTTCACCGTGCGCTGCGCATTGCGGCCCGCGGCGCTTTTTGCCGGCTCCTCCTTGACGGGCGCCGCTTCCTTCACCGCACGCTTCGCGGCTTCCTGCTGCGCGAGCTGATCCGCGCGCGCGCTCTGGATCTGCCAGTCTGTGAAGCCGCCGACATATTCACGCCACTTGCCGTCGCCCTCGGACGCGATCACCGACGTCACGACGTTGTCGAGGAACGCGCGATCGTGGCTGACGAGCAGCACCGTGCCGTCGTAGTCGGCCAGCAGCTCCTCGAGCAGTTCGAGCGTCGGGATGTCGAGGTCGTTGGTCGGTTCGTCGAGCACCAGCACGTTGGCCGGACGCGCGAACAGCCGCGCAAGCAGCAGCCGGTTGCGCTCGCCGCCCGACAGCGACTTCACCGGCGAACGCGCGCGCTCCGGCGCGAACAGGAAATCGCCGAGATAGCTCATCACGTGCTTGCGCACGCCGCCGATCTCGACCCATTCGCTGCCGGGGCTGATGGTATCCGCGAGGCTCTTTTCCTGGTCGAGCTGCGCGCGCATCTGGTCGAAATACGCGACCTGCAGGTTCGTGCCGGTGCGCACCGTGCCTTCGTCGGGCTTCAGTTCGCCGAGAATCAGCTTGAGCAGCGTCGTCTTGCCGGCGCCGTTCGGGCCGATGAAGCCGATCTTGTCGCCACGCATCACCGTCGTCGAGAAGCGATCGACGACCGTGCGGCCGCCGTAGCGCTTCGTCACGTCGGTCAGCTCCGCGACGATCTTGCCGGACTTCTCGCCCTGCGCGACGTCGAGCTTCACGTTGCCCTGCGAATTGCGGCGCTCCGCGCGCTCGTTGCGCATCTGCACGAGCCGCGCGATGCGGCCGACGCTGCGCGTGCGGCGCGCTTCGACCCCCTTGCGGATCCACACTTCCTCCTGCGCGAGCAGCTTGTCGAACTTCTCGTTTTCCACGCGCTCGACTTCGAGCTGCTGCGCCTTGCGCGTCTGGTACGCCGAGAAATTGCCCGGGTACGACAACAGCCGGCCGCGGTCGAGATCGACGATGCGCGTCGCGACGCGGTCGAGGAACGCGCGATCGTGCGTGATGAACAGCAGGCCCGCACGCTGCGCGACGAGCAGCTCTTCCAGCCAGCGGATGCCGTCGAAGTCGAGGTGGTTGGTCGGTTCGTCGAGCAGCAGCACGTCAGGCTGCAGCACCAGCGCGCGCGCCAGCGCGACCCGCTTCTGCATCCCGCCCGACAGCGCGTCGACGCGCGCGTCGACGTCCGCCAGGCCGATCTGCGCGAGCGTCATCGACACGCGCGTGCGCCAGTTCCACGCGTCGTGCGCGTCGAGCGACGACTGCAGCGCGTTCATTCGCGCGAGCAACGCATCGTGTTCGGCGCCTTCGGGCGTATCCGCGAGGCGGTGCGCGATCGAGTCGTATTCTTCGAGCACTTCACGCGTGTGCGCGAGCCCCGACGCGACCGCATCGAACACCGTCGCACCCGGCTCGAATTCGGGCTCCTGGGGCACATAGACGGTCACGAGCTCCTGCTGGCGCGTGACCAGCCCGTCGTCGGGCTTCGCGAGCCCGGCGACGATCTTCAGCAGCGACGACTTGCCCGCGCCGTTGCGGCCGATCAGGCCGACGCGCTCGCCGGCTTCCAGCGAGAAATCCGCGTGATCGAGCAACGCGACGTGACCGAACGCGAGCTGCGCGCCGGTAATGGAATAGAGCGACATGGGGAGACGGCGAAGAGAGAAATCGGAAGCGCCCATTGTACCGGTCGCGGGCGCCGGCACCGGTATGGCCGGACGGATAAGGTGCAGGACCGCTCGCGCGGGCCGGTTGCCGGAGGTCGAGTGCCGCGCGTGCGGCGGGCACCCGCGCCCGCTGGCGCGGGCTCACTCCGTCGCGAGGACGGCACGGCCGCCCTCGCGGATATGCGTGCTTACTTGACGTTCACGGAGATCGTCGAGCTCATTTCGGGACCGTACGAGCGGTGCGCGCCGTCGCCAAACTGCAGCGTCAGCGTGTGCTGGCCGGGCGGCAGCCTGAGCTCGGTTTCGGTCTGCGCCTTGCCGAAGTGCAGCGAACGTTCGCCAGCGGGAATCACGTCGCCCTTCGGAATCGGCCGGCCGTCGATCAGCAGATGATGATGGCCGGTATCCGGCGTCATGTCGCCGGCGGGCCGAAGCGCCATCCCTTCGAGCCCGAACTTCACGAGCACCGGATTCGACACCGTCGCGCCGTCTCTCGGCGCTTCGAAAAACACGCGCGCCTCGGCCCGCGCGACCGTCGACACGGCCATCGCCGCCACGCATACCGCACTCGCGATCCACTTTTTGTTCAGCATCGCATTCTCCTTATGGTTGGACAGCCCGGGAAGCATACACCGCACGTACGGCATGCGTGTTCCGGTTGCGTTGTTCGCGATGCGTACGTTTAAAACGACGTTGCGGAGCCGTTCGGCGAAATTCCGGTACCATTGCGCCTTTCGTCCGCCGGCCAGGCCGCGGACGGCATCACCGGATTTCCATTTTTACCGAGCGCCACATGAGCGAAGTCACCGAATACCAGAGCTGGGTCTGCCTGATTTGCGGGTGGGTCTACAACGAAGCGGAAGGGCTGCCCGACGAAGGCATCGCACCCGGCACCCGTTTCGCCGACATTCCCGCCGACTGGCGCTGCCCGCTGTGCGACGTGGGCAAGGAAGATTTTGTTGTCGTCGATTTCTGATTCGACGATGTTCTGATCGCGGCTGATTGCGCGATCGCGCGCGTCGGCGTGCATTCCACCCCGCCGACGCGCCGCGCGTTTGCTATACTCTGCGCGCTGTCCACACTGCCGTCCGGTTCGCGTTTTTTGTGCGAGCACCCGGACATGGCGCTCCCCGTAGTTCAATGGATAGAACAAGCGCCTCCTAAGCGCTAGATACAGGTTCGATTCCTGTCGGGGGGACCAGCCAAGCTCTCAGCCATCCCCCGGATTCACAAGAATCTCCCCGCTTCGCCCCCGTCTGGCGCCACTCTGCCTCCCAGCCGTACCCGAGACTCTTGCGATTTTCGTTGGTATCAGCAGATACCAACCACACCTCTCACGGACGCGCAGTTATCGCGTCAGCTCGCTAACGCATCAACACTGGCCGCGCCCCAACTCGCCCTTTCCGCCCCACCGCCGGCGACGGGCGAGGCGCGACGATGTTGGACTGCCGCCAGCTTACTCGTCGAACGGCCCGGCTTCGAACGTAGCCACTCCGTCGGCATACTCTCGCACCCATATATCGCGGTGATCCTCGCCGGAGCCCTTTACCGCGAACGACGCGTTCGGCAGGCATGAAGCCAACTTGTCGAACAGCATGACGATCGCCATGCTGTTCAGAAAGAAGAGAGTTGACGTTGGTAGAGCCGAACCACATGCTTCGGTGAGGTTGGTCAATACGTCGTGGCTTAGCGAATATTCGTCAAGAAACCTCAAGAGTTCCTCACGGACACTGGCAACATTCAACGGCTCACCATCGAACGGATGAACCGAAACCTGAGTGTGAAAGCTCATTCGAACCTACTCCATTATTTTTTTCATTCAAATACGGCTCTTCACGGTGTGCGGAGCGAATCGTGATTTTTGACGATCTACCGACCGTTGTCGATCGGCCAAGTTTGGCCTTTCGTGGGCAGCTCACCCTTCTGTGCGGCCTTCACGATGCGTGCCGAGCCTGCCGGTGAACCACGGCTTCCATTCGACACAAATCAAAGATCGTTTGACTCTCGGCATCAGCCCAAGTACACTTCGCGCCGCGGGGTGGAGCAGTCTGGCAGCTCGTCGGGCTCATAACCCGAAGGTCGTAGGTTCAAATCCTACCCCCGCAACCAATACCGAAGCCCGCTTTGCGAAAGCAAGCGGGCTTTTTGCTTTCCGCATGCACTGCTGCGTGCGCACCGCCTGGCCGGCATCGCCGACAAACTGCGGAACATTCAGCCGCCGGCACCACCTGCGACACACGATCGCATCTTGCCCGATCGCCGCAGCCTCACGTCAGACATTGCGTAGAATTCCGAACCTTCTTCAGCATCCGGACTTCCGTAATGATTCGAACGATCGCGGCACTCGCCGCGCTTTCCGCGATTACCGGCACGGCGAACGCCGCCGACACTATCACCGCGCCCGCGAAGCGGCGCTATGTCAGCCCCGGCATCGCCAACGTCGCGAACGCAGCGGCACCGCGCCCGGAAAAAACCTCCTCCGACTCACGCTGCCGTGAACTGGCTGCCGGCATCGACGCCGTGACGCACACCCCCGACCGCGGCCAGAAGGTCGTGCGCAGGATGGGCCCGGACGGCAAGCTGCGCAACGAACTGCGCGCTTACGACAAGCGCGCCGATCTCGAAGCCGAGCATCAACGGCTCGGCTGCCGATAACGAACGCAACGCCGCCCGGTCAACTCACACCGGGCGTCCCGCCATCACGCGATCACGCGTTCGCGCCGCCGTCGATCGTCAACCCGGTCCCGTTGATCGACCGCCCTTCCGGCCCGACGACGAACGCGACGAGCGCCGCGACGTCGTCGGCCTTGCCGTACTGCGGGATCGCCATCCGCGAACGCTGCGCGCCGGCGTGTTCGCCGTCGGCCGGGTTCATGTCGGTATCCGTCGACCCCGGATGCACGATGTTGACCGTGATGCCGCGCGGGCCCAGATCGCGCGCGAGCCCCTGAGTCCAGCCGATCAGCGCGGCCTTGCTCGCCGCATAGAGGCTCATCCCCGCATCGGGCACGCGCGTGGCGAGGCAACTGCCGGTCGACACGATGCGCCCGCCCTCGCCGAGATGCCGCGCCGCCGCCTGCGACGCGACGATCACCGCGCGCACGTTCACGTTCAGCGTCGCGTCGATATCGTCGAGCGTGAGATCGTCCAGCCCGCCGGCCCGGAAAATCCCCGCGTTGTTGACGAGGATGTCGAGACCGCCGAACGCCTCCGCGGCACGATCCACTGCGTCGCGCACGGCCACCGGATCGGCGCTGTCGGCCTGGATCGCGACGGCGCGCCGGCCCAGCGCCTCGATGCCGGCAACGACGGCCTGCGCCCGCTCGGCCGATTTCTCGTAGGTAATCGCGACGTCCGCGCCGTCGGCCGCCAGCCGTTTCGCGATCGCCGCACCGATGCCGCGGCTGCCGCCCGTGATGAGTGCACGCTTGCCCTGAAGTCGATTCATGTCGGTTCCTTTCCTCATTTATGTAACGACCGGCACAGAATGTGGCAAGTTGCGCGGCACAGTCAATTGATTTATTTTATCGATCGACACAGATATCGACGAAGGAACGGACGCAATGGCTGAACGGGGCCGACCGAGGAGCTTCGACAAGGAAGCGGCGCTGGAACGCGCGATGGAGGTGTTCTGGCGCCTCGGCTACGAGGGCGCGTCGATGACCGACCTGACGGCCGCGATGGGCATCGCATCGCCGAGCCTGTATGCGGCGTTCGGCAGCAAGGAAGCATTGTTCCGGCAGGCGCTCGAGCACTACCGCGCAACGGAGGGAAAAGAAATCTGGGGGGGCGTCGAGGAGGCCGGCAGCGCACACGACGCCGTGCGGAACTACCTGATGGATACCGCACGCGTGTTCACGCGGCGGTCGAAGCCGGCTGGCTGCCTGGTCGTGCTGTCGGCGCTGCATCCGGCCGAGCGCTCCGATACGGTTCGGCAAACGCTGATCGCGATGCGCGAGGGCACGGTCGAGAGCCTGCGCGAACGCCTCAGGCAAGGTGTCGCGACCGGCGAGATCTCGGCGCACGCGAACCTCGACGCGATCGCGCGGTACTACGTAACCGTCCAGCAGGGGATGTCGATCCAGGCCCGCGATGGTGCGAGCCGTCGCGATCTCGAGGCCGTCGCGATGGCTGCGCTGGCCGCATGGCCAGCGCTCGTCGGTATGGGCGGCGCGTAGCGGCAGGACTCCGCCGCGCACGGCCGCACCCGCGCGTTACTGCCTTTCAGCGTGCTGCACGTCCTTCGACGCATGCCACACGCGATAGCGCACCTCGAAACCGTCCGGCACATAGACGACGAGCGGCAGGCGGCTGTTGTAGCGCAGCAGCTGGCCATCGCCGCGCACCTGCACGAACCGCTGCTGCGGCGCCTGGCCCGGGCACGCCATCAGCGTCGACGCCGGGCCCTTCACGTCGGTGAGCTGGTAGTACGTATAGCCCCAGCCCTTCACGTCCTCGGCGGTCAGCTCGCCGCCGAACCACTGCTGGTTGCAGTCGGTCTGCAACGTCTTGCCGATCATCAGTTCGACGCGCGCATCGCCTTCGTTCTCGAGCGCGGGCAGCGCGATCACGACGCGCTGCTGGCCGGCCGCTGCCTGCGGAAACATCTTGATCGACTCGGCCGGCACGGCGGGCGCCGATGCAGGCGCGGCCACGCAGGCGGCGGCAGTCGTCACGCACAAGGCGGCCAGCGCGGCCCGGATCGCGAATTTCATCGAGGTACTCCTGGAAAACAAATGAGCTCCGGATGCTAACACTTTCGTCGCATGACCTTACGGCGCTGTAATTTGACGACACAATTGCAAACAGCTGGCAATCCCCTTGCGCGGTACTTATACGGGAACCAACGGAGAACATCATGCTGAAGCTCATTGCTGCCGCCGGCGTCGCGACCTTGCTGGCCGGCTGCGTCGTCGCCCCGGACGCCGGATACGGCTACGGCCAGCCCTACTATTCCGACCCGGGCTACGCCTACGCGCCGTCCCCCGTGTACGGCACGGTCAACATCTGGGGCGGTGGCGGCGGACGCGACTGGGATCGCGGCCGGCGCGACTACCATCGCTGGGACGGCGATCGCGGCAACCGCGGCAACGGCTGGGGGCACGGCGGCGGACGCCGAGGCGACTGGAACGATGGCGGCGGAGGCGGCGGCCATCGCCACTGACGCACAATTGCAACCGTTTGTATCCGCGCACGGCCCGCCGATGAGCGGTCGTGCCGGTCTTGCCGGTCGTGCGTTACGCAGACGAACGGACTCCCGCGCAAAAGACAAAGGCCCTCGCACGAAGCGAGGGCCTTTTGTCGTCCGGTGCGGCAAAGCGAACGTCGGCGACGCAGGTCGCCCGGCACCGACCGTTCACGCGTCACGCATCCGCTCGCTTACCACCCGGCCGGCTGCGCGTAGCCGCCCCGCACCGGCGCGCCGCACACGTACGCGCGCTGGTAGCGGTCGTAGCAATAGTTCGGGCCGTCGTCCTGATACTGCGCCTGCTGGTAGGTCGGATAGGCAGGCTGCTGGTACGCGGGTGCCTGGTAGTACGTCGGCGGCTGATAGGCCGGTGCCTGGTACACGGGCGCCTGATACGCGACGGGCGGATTCATCGCGGACGTCACGATCGCGCCCAGCACCGCGCCGCCGATCAATGCGCCGATGACAGCGCCGCCGTCGCGGCCATGCGCGGACGCCGGACCCGCCACGGCAAGCGAACCGGCGAGGACACACACTGCGGCAATTTTTTTCATGATGGGCTCCCACGCGAAGTGGTACTGGATGCGATGCATTGTGGCGGCAGGCGGCCGTAATAGATGCAGCAAGTGGTAACGCGCGATTACCGCTATCACGCACACCGAAACGCGGCGCCGCCATGCTAGGATTTTCGGCATACAGGAGACGCCTTCATGCAGCCCGAAACCGCCCGCCGTTTCGATACAGAATTCGCCCCGCGCATCGCACAGGCGATCGCCGCCTTCTTCGCCGATCACGTGCTGACCGACGTCGTCCCGTATGGCGGCCACGGGCATCCGACGCGCGTGCAGATCCGCAGCGCGCCGCACGAGCATGTCAGCGGCTTCGAGCATCCGCTGAATCTCGAACTGACCTGGGACACCGACGAAATCGAGCGGCTGATGGAGCCGGACGGCCCGCGGCACTTCGAGCACTACCTGGCCGCCCTCCCGAAAAAACTGGGCGCATGGCAGGGCGCGCGCGACATCGATCTCCTGTCGCGCACGCAGGCCGACCCGCTCGTGCGGCTCGGCGGCCTCGACTTCGAAGGCTGAGTGCCGACGTCGCGCCATGCGGCCCGGTGATACACTCGGCCGGCCACGCCCCGGTGCAGTTGCGCCGGCCGGGCCGCTCATCGCCGCCTCCACCCTTCCGCATGGTTGCGCACGCAACCGGCAGCCGGGCGCGCGGACAACCACGCATCTGCTCCCGCCATGAACGCCGATACCGGCCTGCCGCTTCCGCAACGCTACTGGGCGATCCTCTGCGTCGCACTGGGCATCACGCTCGCCGTGCTCGACGGCGCTATTGCAAACGTCGCGCTGCCGACGATCGCGCGCGACCTGCACGCGTCCGACGCCGCATCGATCTGGATCGTCAACGCATACCAGCTCGCGGTCACGATCACGCTGCTGCCGCTCGCCTCGCTCGGCGAGCGCATCGGCTATCGCCGCATCTACGTCGCGGGGCTCGCGCTGTTCACCGCGGCGTCGCTCGGCTGCGCGCTCGCCGGCTCGCTGCCGATGCTGGCCGTGATGCGCGTGATCCAGGGTTTCGGCGCGGCCGGCATCATGAGCGTCAACGCGGCGCTCGTGCGGATGATCTACCCGTCGTCGATGCTCGGGCGCGGGCTGTCGATCAACGCGATGGTCGTGGCGCTGTCGTCGGCGATCGGGCCGACGGTCGCGTCCGCGATCCTGTCGTTCGCATCGTGGCCGTGGCTCTTCGCGGTCAACGTGCCGATCGGCATCGCCGCGGTGATCGGCAGCCTGCGCGCGCTGCCGTCCAACCCGCTGCACGATGCGCCGTACGATTTCCCGAGCGCGCTGATGAACGCGTGCGTGTTCGGCCTGCTGATCACGGCGGTCGACGGGCTCGGCCACGGCGAAGGCCATGCGTACGTCGCGGCCGAACTGGCCGTCGCGTTCGTCGTCGGCTACTTCTTCGTGAAGCGCCAGCTGTCGCAGCCGGCGCCGCTGCTGCCCGTCGACCTGATGCGCATCCCGATGTTCGCGCTGTCGATCTATACGTCGATGGCGTCGTTCACGTCGCAGATGCTCGCGTTCGTCGCGCTGCCGTTCTGGCTGCAGCACTCGCTCGGTTTCTCGCAGGTCGAGACGGGCCTCTACATGACGCCCTGGCCGCTCGTGATCGTGTTCGCCGCGCCGCTCGCGGGCGTGCTGTCGGATCGCTATTCGGCGGGCATCCTCGGCGGGATCGGGCTCGCCCTGTTCGCGGCCGGGCTGCTGTCGCTCGCGACGATCGGCGCGCACCCGGGCACCGTCGACATCGTGTGGCGGATGGCGCTGTGCGGTGCGGGCTTCGGGTTGTTCCAGTCGCCGAACAACCGCGCGATGCTGTCGTCGGCGCCGCGCGAACGCAGCGGTGGCGCGGGTGGCATGCTGAGCACCGCGCGGCTGACCGGGCAGACGCTCGGCGCCGCGCTCGTCGCATTGATTTTCGGGCTCGTCCCCGATCGCGGGCCGACGATTGCGCTCTATGTCGCCGCGGCATTCGCGGCGGTGGCCGCGCTCGTCAGCATGCTGCGCATCGCGTCGCCGCGACCGGACGCGGCAACCTGATACCGTCGCGCGCCGCCCCGCGCGTCATTCGGCGTCGAGCGCGTCCATCACGAAACGCACGCGCGCCTGCACGCTCTCGCGCGGCAGTTCGATCAGCCGATAGCCGTACGACGTGTAGCACGCGACCATCGCGTCGTAGGTGCGCACGGCTTCCGCGAAATCCTGCCGGCGCTCGGTGTCCTGCGCATAGATGTCCGGCCACGGCGGCGCGATGAACACGCGCGGGTCATAGCGGAAACGGTTGGCCGCGGCCTCCGCATGCGCGGGCACGGCCAGCCCCGTCAGCCGCAGATAGCCGATCACGTCCGGCACGCCGCGATCGAAGAACACGGGCCCGCGCGCATGCCGCGCGAGATCGTACGAGCGCATCTCCCAGCTCAGCATCAGCTCGGCAAACGCGGCCGGGTCGCGCCACGGCAACGCGTGACCGTCGATCGCCATCTGGTCGCGGATCACGCCCCGCCCGGCTTCCTGCGAGCGCGCGTAACCGGCGCGCTCGAGCGCATCGAGCAGCGTGCTCTTGCCCGAACCCGGGCCACCGGTCACGACGAAGAAGCGGCGGATGGCGTCGTCGCTCGTGTCGTCGGCGGCGCCGCGCCCCTGTACGACCTCACGCATGCACGACCCGCCGGCCCGCGCGCCGCGTGACCGACGCGGCGGCCGCGACACTGCGCAAGTCGGCGACGAACGTATCGCGCCAGACCGACAGGTCGTTTCCGCGCAGCCGCGCGAGGTTCTCCTCGTGGCGCGCCTGCCGCTCCGCGAGCGGCATCGACAGCGCGCGCTCGAGCGCCTCGGCCATCTGCGACAGGTCGTACGGATTGACGAGGAGCGCGCCGGTCAGCTCGGCCGCCGCGCCCGCGAACTCCGACAGCACGAGCACGCCCGGATCGGCCGGATCCTGCGATGCCACGTACTCCTTCGCGACGAGGTTCATCCCGTCGCGCAACGGCGTCACATAGCCGACCTGCGACATCCGGAAGAACGCCATCAGCAGGTTGCGCTCGTACTTGCGGTTCAGGTACTGGATCGGCGTCCAGTCGAGCTGCGAGAAGCGGCCGTTGATGCGGCCGGCCTCGCCTTCGAGCGTTTCACGAATGTCCTGATAGGTCTGCACGTCGGAACGCGTCGGCGGCGCGATCTGCAGGAGCGACACGCGCCCCTGCCAGCCCGGCGCGTTCGCGAGCATCCGCTCGAACGCCTGGAAGCGCTCGACGAGCCCCTTCGAATAATCGAGGCGGTCGACGCTCATCACCAGCTTGCGGCCGTCGAGCGCCTCGCGCAGCATCTTCACCGGCTTGCGCGCGCCGTACTGGACGGCCGCCTGCGCGATCGCGTCGGGATAAACGCCGATCGGATAGGCGGCGACCTTCACGACACGCCCGTGCGCATGCAGCATCCCGTCGTCGCTCGCCGCACCGATGCCGCGCCGCTCGATGTAGTCGGTGAACGCCTGCTTGTCGGCCTCGGTCTGGAAGCCCGCGACGTCGTATGCGCACATGAATTTCACGAGTTCCTCGTGCGGCGGCACGAGACGCAGCATGTCGGGCGACGGAAACGGGATGTGCAGGAAGAAGCCGATCGGATTCTTCACGCCGAGTTCGCGCAGGTAATGCGCGAACGGCAGCAGGTGATAGTCGTGCACCCAGATCAGGTCGTCGGGACGCAGCAAAGCGGCAAGCTGCTTCGCCAGCATCGCGTTCACGCGCAGATAGCCCGCGTACTCCTGGCGGTCGAAGCGCGCGAGATCGCCGCGGTAATGGAACACCGGCCACAGCGTCGCGTTCGAGAAGCCGCGGTAATACTGGTCGTAGTCGCGCCGGGTCAGCCCGACCGTCGCATAGGTCACGTTGCCGTCCCGCTGGATCGCCGGCGCGGTGTCGGGTGCGCCGACGATCTCGCCATTCCAGCCGAACCAGACACCGCCCGTTTCCTTCAGCGCGTCCATCACGCCGACCGCCAGGCCGCCGGCGCTCGGGCGCGTGTCCTCGCCGGCGGCGACACGGTTCGATACCACGATCAATCTGCTCATGCGGCTTTCCCTCCTCGATTCGATGGGCTGGCGCGCGGCGCGCGCCAAGGCTGGCACGGCTGCCCGAAGGCGGCCGTGCGGCGATTCAGACGTGAGAAATGCAGGTGTGAAAGGCAGCGGCGGAATACGACGGCAACGACATCAGGCGTCCTGCTCCTGACCGAGATCCCGCTGATAGTCGAGCCCTTCCGGGCGGGCACCGCCCTGGTTGTGATCGCCGTCGGACGGCGTCTCGCCGGGCGCGCCGGCAGGCGGTGCCGATGGCGCGTCGGTCTGCGAATGCGGGCGGACCGCCCCTGCGTCGGGCGGCCGGGGCGAAAACCGTTTCGAACGTCGCATGGCCGGGTGTCTCATGTGCGGCGCGGCCCGAGGCCGTCGTAGAAACATTCCATAACTGAAAAGTCTAGGTCGCTTCCTTGCACGCCAAAGTAACAATTACCTTCAATTTGTAACGTTTCGACCCCTCACGATCCACCTGTCCGACAATAACGCCGCGCGTACGCGCGCGGAATGCCGTCCGGCGATTTGTCAAAGCTTTGCAGTTTTCCTATGACAATTGCGAAACAATGACGCGGCATGAGGGCGCGCACGCGTTGCCGCTCACCCAGACAGGACTTGCACTCAGGGATGAACATTCGTTTCGAATCGCCGCGCCGGGCCATTCCGGCGCGCGTCGTGCTGGCCGCGATCGCCACGGCCGCACTGCTGTCCGGCTGCAACTCGCTGTACAGCGAGGGCGCGACAGCCGGCGCCGGTATCGCGGGTGCCGCGATCGCCTCCAAGGTCACCAACAACGCCGCCGTCGCGACCGGCATCGGCCTCGGCGCCGTCGCCGGTGCGCGTGCGGGCGTCCAGTACTCGCAGCGCGTCGCACACCGTTACACACAGGAACAGATCGCGAAGGCGGCCGGCCCGCTCGACGTGGGCGGCGTCGCGCCGTGGTCGACGCACCACTCGTTCCCGATCGAGGACGACGAACAGGGTCGCGTGACGGTCAGCCGGATGATCAGCATCGGCCCGCTCGACTGCAAGGAAATCGTGTTCGCGGTCGACACGCCCGCAAAGGCCGACAAGGCCGCGCAATCGGCGTTCTACGTCGCCACGATCTGCCGCGACGGCCCCGTGTGGAAATGGGCGTCGGCGGAACCGGCGACCGAACGCTGGGGCTCGCTGCAATGAGCGTCGCGATCCGTATCGCGGCCGTCGGCGCGCTGTGCGCGGCGGCGGCCACGCTGTCGGGCTGCGGGTCGGTCGGCGCGGCGAGCGGCGCGCTTGCCGGTGCGGCGACGGGCCTCGTCACCGCGAACCCGGCGGTCGGCGTCGGCGTCGGGATCGCCGTGCAGGCCGCGACCGACGAAGCCGTGAACCGCACGATGAAACAACTCCATCAGAATCAGCAGGACGCGATCGCGAAGACGGCCGGCAGTCTCGCCGTCGGCGAAGTGAAGCCGTGGAAGGTGAAGAACACGCTGCCGCTCGAAAACGGCGAAGGCGAAGTGCGCGTCACGCGCGCGTACTCGTCGGCGCTCGCGCTGTGCAAGGAATTCGCGTTTTCGGTGAAGGACGGCGACAAGGCCGACTGGTATTTCGCGAATGCGTGCCAGCAAGGCACGCACTGGAAGTGGGCGTCGGCGGAGCCGGCCGTCGATCGGTGGGGGAATTTGCAGTAGCGGTGCGGTGTGCGGCGCGTCGGTCAATCAATGCGCGTCGCTCATCGGACACACTGGTGGTCCGGGCGATCAGATCGACGCGCCTGTACGTCGATTGAACGCAGCCCGCATGATATCCGGGGCGATCATTTCCATTCGACTCAGTTCGGCAAGCACCGCCGCAAGCATGCCATCGACATCAGGATCCACCGCCCTCATGTGCTTCAACACTGCGGGCCGAAAGGCTTCGTCTTCGTTGATACCCGACTCCCCCGTCTGGCGTCGCGCACGATACAGCACGCCCACCCAATAACGAGTGCGCTCGATTGCGCTCCATCCCGCATACGTATTCGGGAACTTTGCTCGTTCGATTGCCTGCCGAACGACCGGCTCGGGCTCGTCCAGAAACGGCACAAAGAACATCTGTTCGCCGACGGCAAGCTTCGACGACGTCACCGGATCGTGTGCGGTATAGGTTTCATAGCGAACGTCGGTATCGGCCTCGAGCCTATTGCCTACGTGCACGCGGATCCCGTCTTGCAGCACCATCTGACGCTCCGGCGGAAATTGCGCTTCGCGCTCGCCGCGCGACAGTAGACGTCCTAGCCTCGGGGAAAACTCGATTTCGTGCTGACGACCGATTCGCGCGTCGACATACCAAACGATGACGGTTTGCGACTCCGCATTCTCGAACGCCGTCAGAAAATCAGTCTCTGAGATCAATGCTGCCAACGAGGAAGGCAGCACGGAATACGGCAAGCTGTCCCGCTTCAACATCATTACTCCCTCAATTCGCCCGGACTCTTCCGGGCCGGGTACCGCACACTTCACATCCGGAGGCAGCCGTTACAGACGCGCGCGAAGCTGCGCCACCCTTTCCTTGATCTTCGCGGACAGCGCATCGTCCGGGTCGTAAGTCAGGCACCGCTCGAGATCGGCGATCGACGCGTTGATATCACCCAGCGTCTCGTATGCCCTGGCGCGATTGAAATAGACGAAAGGCTGGTCGGGATTGAGCTTCAGCGCCTTGTCGAAGTAATCGAGCGACTTCTGGTAGGCGCCGCCTTCGAGGTAAATCGTCGCGAGCGTGCAATACGCCGACGGATCCGTGTAGCCCAGCTCGATGGCCCGGTTCAGATCGTTCAGCGCGAGCGCTGTCTTCTTGATCATCGCGAAGGTCGTGCCGCGATCGGCATACGTCGCCGCGTCTTCCGGCGCCACCTTCAGGATGTCGCCGTACAGTCCGAGCGCATCCTCGATGCGCCCCTGCGACACGAATCCGCGTGCCCGCATGCGCATCGGTGAAAAATCGGGGTTCTTATCGGTCATTCAATTCAGCTCCAAAAACTTCGCACGCGCATTATCCGCTTCGCTGTCCGGAAGCCGCCCCGGCTCAGCGAACCGCTTTCTCGATGAGCCCTTTCAGGTAGTTCTCGAGCGCACCGAACCTGACAATCGATGCGTTTCGCCTGGTTGGATGAGGAGCCGCCGCAGCTTTCACGGCTTCCGGCAGATCGTCCCTCAACCACAACTCGGGAATCTGTAATCGGGCGTACGATTCACCGTCAATTTCCTCCAGAACCATGTGGCCGCGCCATGGATATTCGTTAAACACACCGGACACCTGATGCACGAAGAGCAACGCCCGCTCCCCGATCTGGAGCGGTACGTTCCCCCACGTCGCAGGCCCGCTGTAAAACTCGAACTCCGTTCCGAGACGATCCGGCGTGATGCCCTTCCCGCAGGAATAGATCTGCTCGATTTTTGCGCGAAAAACGTGCGGACTCGGCGAATCGATGACGGACACGACCACCAGATCGTGCATACCAGCAGCGACAGAATAGAGGCTCTCTGACATGTTCATAAGATTTAATTCCCTGGCATCCAAGGCGTACCCACTTTCTCGAGCTCCGGCATGTAGTTCTGCAATTTCCCTGTCCCTTCGGGAATGGGAATGCCGAGGCGACCTGGAAACGTCGCGCAGTTATAGTTGTTTTCCGGCCATTCGCCAGACTTGGGTGGCCATTGATACCGAATGTCATCCATCGGCCCGCGCGCAACCAGTTCCTCGTGCGCCGCCAGTATCGATTCGTACTGCTCCTGCGTGACCGGTATCTTTTGCTCGTACACGGTCTGTAGCGCTCCGCCACCGCCACGGGCAGCCATCGGATTTTTCGCGATCGCGATGAATGCATCTTGATCCGCGGTAATCATCCCGGGGTAGCTGCCCGATCCTTTCAGATTAGCAAACACTTCCGCCGCGCTCGCATCGCCCGTTGCAGGGCCAAAGCCCCATATCGTCTTGCCGCCGTCCAGCGAATACCCGACGTGGCCAGTGTACTGATACGGATGCATCCCGCCTTCGACATCGGACACCCGCCCGCCACCACGCACACCGAACAGTGAAATCGTCGGCTGCTCCGTCGCCCCTGCGGCACCTTCGGCTGCTTCCAGCGCCGACAGTTCGCCAGCTGCAGAGCCCGCTCCCCTCGCCCCGCTGACGAGCCCGGCGCCCTTCGCCGCCCCGAACCCGCCCAGCAAGCTTCCTCCAAGCATCGACCACTTCTGCCCGTCCGAACCCTCGCCGAAAATCTTTCCGCCCAGCCAGCCGCCAACTTCGCCGCCGAGAAAGCCGCCGGCCGCGCCGAGAAACGCCAGCGCCGGCCCTGCAAGAACGGCCGCGGCAGCAATGCCCACCGCAGCCATCGTCCAGTTCACCCACGCCGGGATCTCGGGATTGAACTCCCCGACTGCCGGGCCACCGATGAACACGTTCGGCGATCCGTCGTTGATCAACGCGCCGCACATCATCCGGTCTTCCTTGCGGCTCGCCGGCTGGCTGTTGATGAACACCGTCGACGAACCCTGCGCGACCACCTGCGGCGGACCCGCGTGGTCGCTGCACAGCCCGAGGCTCAAAATGGCCCGTATCGCCGGGCGACTGTTGATGAAGACGTTGGGCGAGCCCTTTATCAGGCTTCCGGTGACGTGCCGCGGCGCCCACGACATCGTGCCCAGCACTTCGCCCAGTCCGCCGCCAGCGGCAGCCCCTGCGGCGACCGCGGCAATCACCGTCAACGCCGCACCGCCGGTTGCGACCACCGCCACGGCGCCAATCACCGCGCCGGCAATCATCCCGGCGATCATCCACCCCTTGGACGCCGTATGCGCAATCGGATCGCCGAACCGCGCAGCAGCAAGCAATGTATCCACGCAGGTTCCCCGTCAGCCCGCGTTCGCAACCGCGGTCAGATAAGCCCGTACGGCCTCGACGTTCTGCATGCCGACCATGCCTTTCACCGCCGCCACGTCACCCAGCCGGTCACCGAGCGACGCGTGCTCGCGCGAATCCGTCGTCCATAGCGCGAATTGACGGCCATCCACGGCTCGCCACGCCGGTTGCCCGTGCGGCGCAGGCTGCAGCGCAAGCGGCTCGCCGCCAGGGCCGAAGAACGCGGTGTCTTCGAACATTTCCGTGACGTCGTGGCGGTACAGTTCGGCCATGCCGGTGAGCGCGTACAGCGTCGCACTCGGCTCGTGCAGCACGAACACGATGCCGGCCTCGTCCTGGCCGAGCACCCTCGGCGCGAAGGCCGCCCGCTCGGGCCGCGTCAACACGACACTCGCGAGCAGGCTCTTGTATTCCTTGCTCTTGTCCTCCGTGAACGACTTCGGACAGGTACCGATGAAACTGATCGCCATGCGCTCGCGCCCCGCTTTCGGCGACATCACGACCGTCTGGCGCTGATGCAGCGCCGAGCCTTCCGACACCCACTGGTAATCGATTTCGCGCGCGGTTTCGCCGTCGATTTCGCGGTTTTCCAGATGCTTCAATTCGAAACGCGGCAGTGACTTGCGCATCTCCGAAACCAATCGCGTCACGAACGTATCGACCGTGTCGTCCGGCTCCATCGGCGCGCGCGACACCACGAAGGTAAATCCGCTGCTTCCTGCTTCGTCTACCGTGAACAGGTGGATCGTCTTGTCTTTGAAGTGCGCCGGCAACTGAATGACGGCATCGTTCATCTGATATTCGGACATGCTCTTCTCGGTTCGGCCCGCCCGTCGGGGCAGGCGCCGGATTGAAACTGTTCGCCCGCGGCACAGCCGCAGCCGGCGCAGCCGTCTGCGGCTTGCGTTACTGCACGCCAGCCGTGACCAAACGCTTGTGAATGGCTTCGATGCGACTCAGCTGCGGCGAGCCTTTCGGCGTCTGCTGCAGTTCGTCGCCGAGGACTTTCGAATAGGCGAGGCCGTTGTCGTTCTTCACCGACGGATCGGCACCATGCGCGAGCAGATAATCGACGACGTCCCACTGCCGCAGGCGCGTCGCTTCGTAGAGCGCGGTTTCCTTCATCGAGTCCCGCAGATTGACGTCGGCCTTGTGTTCGACCAGCACGCGCATTTGCGGCAACAGCGTGTCCTTGCAGGTTGCGAACAGCAGCGGTGTATCGCCGTCGTACTTGAGATCCGGGCTCATGCCGCCGGCCAGCAACGCTTTCAGCAGGTTGGGCGTGTCTGCCCGCGCAGCCAGATATGCCACGTTCGCACCGTTCTCGCCGAACGGCTGTTCGGGCTTCGCGCCGTCCCGAACCAGTTCGCTGATGATCTGGAAGTGCACGTTCGAGGTGTCCGTCTTCACCGGAATCGCCTCCTGCACCGCGAACGACAACAGGGTGGCCTTCTTGTTGCCCGGCGCAGCCAGATCGATATGCGTCGCAAGCGATTTGACCTGCTCGAGATTTCCGTCGCGAATGGCACGCGCCAGCTCGAGTTGCGATCCCGAGAAAAAGTCTTCGGGCGGGTAACGCTTGAAGTCTGCCATTTTTGTTTCCTGTGCATGAGTCGGCCACCAGAACGGCGACGACAAACCGATTACCGCGACAACCGCGCCCGCGGCAATGACCTTGCTGTATTTCATCAATGTCCCTGAAGTTGACTCAGCAACGACGCCTGCTGATCGGCAACGGTCGTTTCCAGTCCGCTCGTCACCTGCCCCATCATGTGGCGCTGAACGGTCGTCAAACTGGAGCCCGGAATGGTGATCTGCTCACCGACGGCCTTGGGCATCAATTCCGACGTCACGTCGCTGATCGGGCCCAGCCTGCCTTCCTGCACCCCGGTCAGGATATCTCCATCGACCCGATAGTTCGTGATGGCCGACGCCTGAGGTGCTGCACCGTACATCGGCAGCGTTTCGGAATTGAGGCCGGCCGCGTTGAACGTCGTCGCGCCCGCGCCGCTGGCCTGGGACGCCGCCGAAGCCAAGCCGCCGCCGAGCGAATGACCGGTGAGATCGAGGCCGCCTGCATTGCCGGAGCCGTAGATCTTCTTGCCGATGGTCACCGCTCGATCGTAGTACGGAGAGTTGTCGCCCAATCCCTGATTAAGGTTGTTCGACCAGTCTTCCTTGACCGTGGGCTGCGTTCCCTTGAAGGCCAGAGCAGGCTTCATGCTGTCGCCGAACACCGCGGGATCGGGCACGTACGCCTGCGCACCGAAGTTGCTGCCGGGAATCTGCAAGTCCTGCGGCCTCAAGCCGAACTTCTTGAGAACTTCCGGATCGTTCGACACGTTCTTCCATCCCGGCGGCGCCGTACCCGGCGCATACACGGCTCCCGCGAGTTTGGCCAACTGCTGCGCCTTGACCGTCGCCTGAAGCTTGCGTGCCGCGGCCTGCACCTTCGGATCGGCCGAGGCGAGACCCGCCGCGATGATCGCCTGCTGATTGGCCCACTCGATCGCCATCGCCTGCTCGGGCGTCACGAACAACCCCTGGTTCAGGTGGATCACCGGGCCATCGAGGAAAATGCCGCTCTGATTAATCAGGATGCTCGATGCGCCGTGGGACAGCTTGATGCTGTCCGGCTTGAGCGTCACGATACTCGCACCGACCCGATGCTCGATCTCGTCCGTCGCCTGATAGCTCTGCTTGCCCGGGCCGGCATCGCCCGCCAACGCCTGCACGCCGACGGTGTTGGCCGTCGTGAAGCGCGCCTTCGCGATCTTTTCCGACAGGCTGCCTTCCGCGACATGCTTGCTCTCGTCGCCTTTCAGCACCGACACGTTCCGAGCGCCGGACTCGACCGTGTGCGATTCGCTGTCCTTGACGATCGTCTTCATGTCCTTCTGCGCATGCAGAAAGACTTCCTGCGCGCCGTTCACATCCGAGAACCGCAGCTCGTTGAAGCCCTCGCCCTTGTGCGTCTGGCTGCGCATCCCCATCGTCTGGCCGCCGCTGCCGTGATACGGGTTGCCCGAATCGCCGTTGAACACACGGCCGACGACGATGGGGTTGTCCGGATCGCCCTGATTGAACGAGACGAGCACCTCCTGGCCGATCCGCGGGATCGCGGAGCCGCCCCAGCCCTTGCCCGCCCATGGTTGCGATACACGCACCCACATCGAATCGGAACCGTCGAGCTTGCCGCGCCGGTCCCACAGGAAATGCAGCTTGACCCGGCTGCCGTCGGTGTGAATTTCCTCGCCCTTCGGCCCGACCACGATCGCCGACTGGGTACCCTGCATGTGCGGCTTGGGCGTACGTCGCTCCGGTCGGAACGGGATGTCGATCGGCAGGCACGTAAACGTGTTGTGGTACGGCAGTTTCGAGGTCTGCTGGGTATAGTCGTTCGCCACCTGGTGACGAACGCGAAGGATTACGAAGTCCTTGTTGTTGTAGGCGGACGTGCCGTGATTGACCAGCGTGAACCGCCCGCTCGTCGTCATCCCGTGCGCATGACCGGCACCGTTGAAACGATGTGCGAGCGCTTCTTCCGCTTCCATCGCGTAGCACGCGTAGCGCTGCCCGTCGTCGCCGTGGTCATACAGCGAATGGAACTGATAACGCTCGGTCGTCTGGATGTTCGGGTGCTTCAGATTGACGGTCGGCACCTCGACATGCATCAGTTGCGACGACGGCTGGTTATAGTTGAAGTCGCGGTACGTGATCTTGCCGACGCGGAAACTAAACGCCTCGTCCCATCGATCGATGCCGTTCTGCTCGCTGGCGGCACTACTGGCTTCGTACGGAATGGTCTTCAGGTTCGGAATCGGCTGGAACACCGCGTTGGTGTCGCCGATCACGAGGATGTGCTTGTCCTGTTCGTAGCGGATCGTCCAGATCAGCCCTTCCTGCTCCATCAGGCGCGAGCAGAAACTGTAGTACGACTCGTCGTACATGACGATGTATTCGAGTTTCGGACGTTCGCCCTGCATCGTGAACTCGAAATCCGAAAAACCCATCTCGCGGAAAATGTCGCTCAGGATGTCCTGCGGCGTCTGGTTCTGGAAGATCCGGCAATCGGTGGAGCGCGTGAGAAACCAGAACCACGGAACGACCGACATTTCGTAGCGGGTCACCGAACCCGATTTTCCGACGCGGCCGAACGACGCAACGTAACCGTCGAAATATCGTTTCGTCTCAATATCCGCAGCCGACGTCACGACGCGCGTCAGACTGAAATTGCGGCTCTGCGGCTCGAGCGTGATCTTGACCCGCTGCCCGACGATTTCCTGCGGTTCGATATTGTTGCGGTGGGAAAGCAGGTCGAGATGTGTTTCAGTCAGCTGATTGACGTGCTCGTCGATGACCGCCGCGCTGACCAGCAGCACGTCCGGGCCGAGCGGCGTTTCGATCGTGATGAAGCGATTGTCCTGGGTCAGGCGCGGAAGCGCGCCCGTGAGGCTGTTGATGGCCTCGACGATCGATTCGGGAGCCTTGCCCATCAGCGACAAGCCAGTTTGCGCCAGTTGCACCGCGCTCGCGGCACCGCCCAGCAGCCCCGCGCCAGGCATACCCGTCAGCGCGCCCAGTTGGCCCGCCATGCCGGCAAGCGAACCCAGGTTGCTCAAACCGCCGGCCAAGGCTGCACCGCCCCCGCCCATCCCGTCAGGGTTTCCGTTTGCTGCGAAACTCATCATTAACCTCGTTCTTTTTGTCGGGCGGACCCGCCGCGATCTGGACGCTATCGCACCAACAAGGCGCTCTCAGCCGCCTTGGTGGCGCCAAATATATCAAACCGTAGGGAAATTCATAACCACTTGTCAGGATTTAATGTTCAGTGCAGAAAGCAGCCCGATCGATCAGCAGATCAATCCCTAATATCTATTGCCGATCGACGAGCGTGATCGCGCGTCGAAGCACACCGCACCGACGCGGCAGGCATTCAATACGTGGTGAAGTGGAGAACGGTGTCCGAGGTGAACGAAGCGTTGTCGCCGAAGAGTGAAACTGGACGCGGCATCGTCGCCGAACACCATTCGCAGCGCTTCCGGCAGGCGCACGATCCGACAATCAAGTATCCATGGCCGGGCGCCCGTTGCGAACGCCGGGGTCGGGCCGCAGCCCTTGGCCCGCGACGGCCGCATCAGGCCGCTGGGAGCATCCGGGCGATTCCGGCCGGATGCGCAGGAATCGTCCCGCCGGCTTCAGGTCTCGACGTCCTCGAGACTGAAAATCTCCGTCTGGTCGTTGTACGAGAAGATCTCGCCGTAACGCCCCCAGTCGATCACCGCGTCGAGCGTCTCCTCGGCGGCACCGTCCGACAGGAAATCCTCCAGCTCCTGCTCGAAGCGCACGCGCGGCGCGCGATGGCCCGGACGCTCGTTCAGCACCTTCTTGATCCGCGCGGCCAGCGGCACGTGCTTCAACAGGTGATCCGCGAACATCAGCTTGCGCTCCTGCGTGCCGAATTCCGCGAACACGCGCCCCGGCGGCGTCAGGAACACGTCCCCTTCCCGCACGTCCGCGAAGCCGAGGTATTGCAGCACTTCGGCGATCGGGAACAGGTCGTCGACCTCGAGATGCAGCGTGCGCGCAATTTCCGGCATGTCCGCGCGACCGTGGTACGGCGCCATCGCGAGCGTCTCGATCAGGCCGGCCATCAGGTTGGTCGACACCTGCGGCAGCCAGCTGCCGAGCTCCAGCCCCTTCTTCGTCGCCTCGCCGGTCTGGCGGGCCGTCATCTTCGCGTAGATGTCGTCGACCAGCTTGCGGAACGCCGGGTCGAGCCGGTTGCGCGGATGCTTGAACGGCACCTTGATCTCGGCGATCACGCGGCCCGGGTTCGACGACAGCACGAGGATCCGGTCACACATGAACACCGCTTCCTCGATGTTGTGCGTAACGATCAGCACCGACTTGATCGGCATGCGGCCTTGCGTCCACAGGTCGAGCAGGTCGGTACGCAGCGTCTCGGCGGTCAGCACGTCGAGCGCGGAGAACGGTTCGTCCATCAGCAGGATCGTCGGATCGACGACCAGCGCGCGCGCAAAGCCCACGCGCTGGCGCATGCCGCCCGACAGCTCGCGCGGGTACGCGTTCTCGAAACCGTCGAGACCGATCAGGTCGATCGCGGCAAGCGCACGCTCGCGCCGCTCGCGCGCGCCGACGCCGAGCGCTTCCAGCCCGGCTTCCACGTTCTGCAGCACGGTGAGCCACGGGAACAGCGCGAAGGTCTGGAACACCATCGCGACGCCTTCGGCCGGGCCGCGCAGCGGCTTGCCGAGGTAGGTCACCTCGCCGCCGGTCGGCTCGATCAGCCCGGCGATGATGCGCAGCAGCGTCGACTTGCCCGAGCCGGAACGGCCGAGCAGGCCGACGATCTCGCCTTCGCGCAGCGACAGGTTCGCATCGTCGAGCACGAGCAGCTCGCCCTGCGTCTTGTTGAAGCCGCGACAGACGTGGTCGACGCGCAGGATTTCCTCACCGAGGCGCGGCGGCTGGTTCGTCTGGACGGGGGCGTTTACAGCATTCGGATTGTGCATCGCGTTTCGCTCTCAATCGGTCTCAGTCGAGCCGCAGCTTCGCTTCGGCGAAGGCATACAGCGGACGCCACAGCAGGCGGTTGAACAGGGTAACGAACAGGGACATCACGGCGATGCCCAGGATGATCTTCGGAAAGTCGCCGGCGGCGGTGGTCTGCGCGATATAGGCACCGAGGCCGTGCGCCTCGATCCTGGTATTGCCCCACTGCACGGCTTCCGACACGATGCTCGCGTTCCACGCGCCGCCCGATGCGGTGATCGCGCCGGTCACGTAGTACGGGAAGATGCCGGGCAGGATCGCCTGCCGCCACCACTGCCAGCCGCGGATGCGGAAGTTCGTCGCCGCTTCGCGATAGTCGTTCGGGTAGGACGTCGCACCGGCGATCACGTTGAACAGGATATACCACTGCGTGCCGAGCACGATCAGCGGCGACAGCCAGATATCGGCGTTCAGGTGGAAGCGCGCGATCACGATCACGAACACCGGGAACAGCAGGTTCGCCGGGAACGCGGCGAGGAACTGCGCGAGCGGCTGCAGCTTCTCGGCGAGCCGCGGGCGCAACCCGATCCACACGCCGATCGGCACCCAGATGACCGATGCGATCGCGATCAGCACGACCACGCGCAGCAGCGTGATGAGCCCGAGCATGACCACATGGCCGACCTCGGCCATCGTCACGCCGGTCGACACGAAGCTGACGACGCGCCACACGATATAGGCCGTGCCGAGCAGCACGAGCGCGGCCCATGCGATGTCGACCGTGCGCGACGCCTTCTTCTCGACTTTCGGCAGCGTGAAGCGCATCGCGCCCGACAGCGGCAGGCGCAGCGGAATCCGCGCGGCCTTCGCGAAGAACCAGCCGGCCGGCACGAGCAGCTGATGAATCAGGCGCGTGCGGCGGACGAGGTCGAGCAGCCAGGATTGCGGCGCGTCGCCCGACGCGGTGTTCTCCATCCGGAACTTGTCGGCCCACGCGATCAGCGGGCGGAACAGGAACTGGTCGTACGCGAGGATCACGACGGTCATCGTGAGGATCACCCAGCCGATCGCGCCGAAGTTCTTGTCGGAGATCGCCTGCGCGAGATACGCGCCGATGCCCGGCAGCGTGATGGTCTGGTTGCCGACGGTGATCGCCTCCGACGCGACGACGAAGAACCAGCCGCCCGACATCGACATCATCATGTTCCAGATCAGGCCGGGCATCGAGAACGGCACTTCGAGCTTCCAGAAGCGTTGCCAGGACGTCAGGTGGAAGCCTCGCGACACTTCGTCGAGGTCGCGCGGCACCGTGCGCAGCGACTGGTAGAAGCTGAACGTCATGTTCCACGCCTGGCTCGTGAAGATCGCGAAGATCGCCGCGAGCTCGGCGCCGAGCACGCGGCTCGGGAACAGCGCGAGGAAGAACGTGACGGTGAACGAGATGAAGCCGAGCACCGGCACCGACTGCAGGATGTCGAGGATCGGGATCAGCACCATGCCGGCACGACGGCTCTTGGCCGCGAGCGTGCCGTAGACGAGCGTGAACGCGAGCGACGCGACCATCGCGGCGAGCATCCGCAGCGTGGTGCGCAGCGCGTATTCGGGCAGGTTCGACGGGTCGAGCGAGATCTTCTGCGTCTGCAGGGTGCCGATCGGCGCCATCGTTTCGTGGAAACCGACGACCGCCATCGCGATCAGGCAGATGATCAGCGGAAACGCGATGAAATCCCACCGGTTCGGCAGAACACGCCATGCGGACGCGTTGGCGGTCCGGTTCGGATTGAAGAATCCGACGTTCATCAGGCGCCCTCCCCGGTAAGGCCGAACGAAGCCGGCAGTCGATGTTGATTCATGGCAAAGCGCACGGGTGCGGTAATTCGATTGACTGACGATCGCGCGCGAGCGCGGTGCGCCGTGCGTGCACGCGCTGCCGCGCGCCGGACGTGCCGGCCCGCGACGGCACGACACTACACCAACCTGTATTTCAGGTACAACCGTCCGGGAACGGCGCAGGCGGCGCACGGATCGTGCCTGGCGCGCGGGCGAATGACGGGTGCGCGGTACAAGCAGCCCGGCCGCACTCCTTCGGCCGGCACGCAGGCCCGAATTATGCCGTGATCCGGCCCGGCCGGGAACCCGCCCGCCGCACGCACGCGCAAACCATGTCGGGCGTCATCAGCCCGATACGACTAAGCGGGTATGATCGGGGCTGGCCCCTGGGGTCGGTTGCGGCCGTACCGATGGCAACGCATGCGCGTTCCCGGTGTCCGCAGGCCCTGGGGATCGATCGACGAGCGGGAGGAAAGGGAATGGCAGGAAACTTGGTGATCGTCTGCCGCGATCAGGATGCCGACGCGTTCTACGAATTGATGCAGGAATACGGGTCGTTCCAGACGCGGCTGTCGTCGACGGCATGGTACCTCAACATGAACGTCGTGCCTGAATCGCTGCAGGAAGAAATCCTGGAGCGCCTCGGCCGGTATACGACCGTCTACATCTTCGAGGCCACCAGCGTGACCTACAACACCATCGACAGCAACGCGGCCGAGACGCTCGGCACGCTGTTCGGCGAATGATGCCACGCGGCGCCAGCCCGGCCGGGCCGGCGCCGCAGCCGCTCATGCGGCCTGTGCGTGGGGTTCTTCCTTCGGCACGGCCTCGAACGGGAACGTCATCGCGACACGCAGGCCGCCTTCGGGGCGGTTGCCGATGTCGCACGCCCCGCCCAGCCTGAGTACGAGCCGCTCGACGATCGCGAGCCCGAGCCCGCTGTGGCCGTTCCCGCCGCGTGCGGGATCGAGCCGCACGAACGGCCGCGTCGCCGCCGCGAGATCGCGCGGGGCGATCCCGCCGCCGCTGTCGCTGACCGACAGCACATAGCCGGCCGGCGTGCGTGCCGTCTCGACGAGCACGGGCGGCGCACCGTACGCATGCGCGTTGTCCAGCAGGTTCGACAGGATCCGGTCGAGCGTCGCCGTCGGCAGGCGGAAGCCCGGATCGGCGTCGAGCCGGGTCTGGACCGTCGGCGCGTTCGGCGCGACCGCGCGATAGCTGCGTGCGATCCGCTCGCACGCCTGATCGACCGGCACCGGCTCGCTGCGATCGGACCCGCCGTGGGCAAACACCAGAAACTGGTCGACGATGTGCGACATCGAATCGACGTCGCGCACGACGCCATCGCGCAGCCGGACGTCGTCCATCATTTCCGCTCGCAGCCGCATCCGCGCAAGCGGCGTGCGCAGGTCGTGCGCCACGCCCGCCAGCATCACCGCACGGTCGCTCTCGGCCTGCGACACCTGTTCCACCATCTGGTTGAAGCCGTGCGTGAGCTGGCGCAGCTCGCGCGGGCCGCGCTCGCGCAACGGCGGCACCGGCTGGCCGCGGCCGAAGCGTGCGACCGCGCGCGCAAGCGAACGCAACGGCTGCTGCAGCTGCCAGGCCGCGAACAGTGCGGCAATCACGCCGGCCGAGAAGATCGTGCCGAGCCACAGCAGCATCCGGTCGAGCGAGCGCGGCGGCCGCAGCGGCTGCACCGGCACCACGATCCAGTTGCGGTCGGTCGGCTCCTTCACCCACAGCACCGGCGGATGGCCGGGTGCGCCGAGCTCGACGCGCGTGCCGGGCGGCATCCGCTCGCTCACGTCGTCGCGGAACCGCCTGAGCGCCGCCGGCAGGCTCGACGGATCGCCGTTCGGCACGTCGGCGCTGTCCGGCGCCACGAGCCGCACACGCGACGGCAACGGCTGGTCGGGCGTGCGCTCGACGTGCTGGCGCACCGCGTCGACCAGGAACGCGGCCTCTTCGACCGCGTAGCGCGTCTGCATCTGGCTGCGCTCGAGCCGCATCGCGAAAAACCACGCGAAGTGCGACAGGAGCAGGACACCCACGACGAGCAGCGCCAGCCGCCCGAACAGTGAATCAATGGGTTTGCGCATGGGCCTCGCCGTCGGGCACGAACACGTAGCCGCGCCCGCGCACCGTCTGGATGAAGCGCGGCGTCGACGGATCCGTTTCGAGAATGCGGCGCAGGCGCCACACCTGGACGTCGATGCCGCGGTCGGTGCCGTCGTACTCGGGCCCGTGCAGCAGCTCGAGCAGCCGCTCGCGCGTGAGCGTGCGCAGCGCATGGTTCACGAAAATCTTCAGCAGCGCGAATTCGCTGCTCGACAGCGTGGCCGGCTTGCCGTCGACCGACAGCGTACGCGCCTGGAAGTCGAGCACGAAGCGGCCGAATCCGAACGGCTCGCGCTGCTCGGGCGCCGCCGCCGACGGCGTCGCGCGGCGGCGGCGCAGCACGGCCTGCACGCGCGCGAGCAGCTCGCGCGGGTTGAACGGCTTGCCGAGGTAATCGTCCGCGCCGAGCTCGAGCCCGACGATGCGGTCGACGTCGTCCGCCCGCGCGGTCAGCATGATCACGGGGATGTCGTCGCCGGCCGCGCGCAACTGGCGCAGCGCGGTCAGGCCGTCGACGCCCGGCATCATCAGGTCCAGCACGATCAGGTCGGGCCGCTCGCGCTCGAGGCGTTTCTCGAGCGTCGCCGCGTCGTGCAGCACGGACACTTCCATCCCCTGGCGCACGAGATAGTCGCGCAGCAGGTCTCGGAGTTCTTGGTCGTCGTCGACGATGAGGATCTGGGTAGTCATGGCTCGAAGTTTACCGCGCGAGGGCGGAGTCGAAGAACGAAACAAAGGGACGAAAGGGTTACTGCGGGTTACCGCGCAAGGGAACTGTAATGCGCGGTAACCCGGCCACCGCGCCACGTAACATCGGCCGGGGCCTGCCTCGCTAACCTGCGTCTTACCGGATGCGGTACACGGCTTTCCCGGCACCGCATCGCCGGACCCTTTGGATACAAGGAGTTTCTGAAATGTATAAGAAGACTTCCCGCGTGGCCATCGCGGCCGCCACCGTGCTCGCTCTCGCATTCGGCACCGCGCACGCCGCGCAACCCGGCGACATGCCGCCTCCGGGCGGCCCCGGCGCCCACCAGATGCACGGCGGGCACGACGGCGGCCCGTTCGGCGTGATCATGAAACTGCACGACCAGCTGAAGCTCAACGCATCGCAGGAACAGCAGTGGCAGGCCGCCGTCAACACGATGAAGCAGAACCATGACGCGATGCGCAAGAGCCACGAGCAGATGCGCGAGCAGTTCAAGGCGCAGCAGAACCAGCCGATCCTCGATCTCAGCGCGATGCACGCCGCGCGCCAGCAGGCCGAGCAGCAGAACGCGCAACTGCGCGAGCAGACGTCCGCCGCGTGGCTCGCGTTCTACAACGGCCTGAACGACCAGCAGAAGACCACGGTCAGCACGGCGCTCAAGCAGCAGTTCGCGAAGATGGAACAGCGCCACGAGAAGATGAAGGAGCGCTGGCAGCAGCATCGCGCGGCCAAGGCCGCGTCGGCACCGGCGCAGTAAGCCGGCGGGGCCGCTCCGCGGAGCGGCATCCTCGAAGGGGACGCGGGCACCGCCCTGCGTCCCCTTTTGCGTTTCAGGCGACGTCGAACAGCAGCACCTCGGCCGCCCGGCCGCGTGCGAACGCCACCGCGTCCACGCCGCCGATCCGCGCGCCGTCACCCGCGGCCAGCGCGCGGCCGTTCACCGCGACGTCGCCGCGCACCACGTGCACATAGGCGCGGCGCCCGGCCGGCAGGTCGAACGCCGCCGCCTCGTCGCCGTCGATCAGTCCCGCAAAGATGCGTGCGTCCGCGCCCAACGGCAGCGCGCCGCCGCCGCCGTCCGGCGCCGCGACGAGCCGCAGCCGCCCGCGCTTCTCGCCGTCGGCAAAGCGCGTCTGCGCGTAGCCGGGCCGGCCGCCCGCCCCGGCCGGCGCGAGCCAGATCCGCAGCAGGCGCAGCGGCTGGTCGCACGACGCGTTGGCTTCGCTGAGCATGACGCCGGTGCCGGCGCTCAAGCGCTGCACGCCGCCCGCACGCACGATTGCCCCGTTGCCGAGGCTGTCGCGGTGCGCGAGCGCGCCGTCGAGCACGTAGGTGACGATTTCCGCATCCCGGTACGGCCGCATCCCGTAGCCGCGGGTCGGCGCGATGCATTCCTCGTTCAGTTCGCGCAACGCGCCGAAGACCGGCGGCCCGCTCCGGCCGGACGCGCAAGGAAAGCTGTGAAGGAATTCGTGCCAGCCATGGCTGCGCTGGTCGCGATCGGCGGCGCGGCGGATCTGGAACATGGGACGGACACTCCGTGAGAGGCGCTGTTCTGGTATGCCGTCACTGTATGAGTGTGCCAATCGCGCCACAATCCACCGCTCGCGCACTGCATCGTTGCATCTGCGGATGCAATTGACCCAATGCCCGCTGCGAATGCGACGATTATCGCAACAGCCGGATCAATGCCTCGAAGAATCGATCGGTCGGCCCGGATTGCCGGTTTCCGGGTATCGCGTTCGGGTAAAATACCGCCCTTTTGGCGTTCGCCGTTCCGGCGGCCGCCATCGCCAGAGCGCCGATCGGCGAATTTTGGCCGTCTAGAATACGCCGCGGCGCCCGGTCCGACCGGCCGCGAGCGCCCCCGGAAAGTCAGCAACAGAAGGATCGAAATGAAGAAGGCCGCCCTGTGCGCCGCCCTCGCCCTCGTGGCGGGCAGCGCCTTCGCGAAGGAGTGGAAGACCGTGCGGATCGGCGTCGACGCCAGCTACCCGCCGTTCGAGTCGACCGCGCCGAGCGGCGAGATCGTCGGGTTCGACGTCGATCTCACCAAGGAAATCTGCAAGCGGATCAACGTGAAATGCGTGTGGGTGGCGCAGGATCTCGACGGGATCATCCCGGCGCTGAAGGCGAAGAAGTACGACGTCATCGTGTCGTCGCTGACCGTCACGGACAAGCGCCGCGAACAGATCGACTTCTCCGACAAGGTATACGACGCGCCGGCGCGGATGATCGCGAAGGCCGGTTCGCCGCTGCTGCCGACGATCGCCTCGCTGAAGGGCAAGCGCGTGGGCGTCGAGCAGGGCTCGACGCAGGAAACCTACGCGAAGGCGTACTGGGAGCCGCAGGGCGTGACGATCATTCCTTACCAGAACCAGGACCAGGTCTATGCCGATCTCGGCTCGGGCCGCCTCGACGCGACGCTGCAGGACGAGCTGCAAGCCGACTACGGCTTCCTGCGCACGCCGCGCGGCAAGGGCTTCGCGTTCGCCGGGCCGGAAGTGAAGGATCCGAAAACGATCGGCGACGGCACCGCGATCGGCCTGCGCAAGGAAGATACGGACCTGAAGCTCAAGATCAACAAGGCGCTGGCCGACATGCACAAGGACGGCACGTACGACCGGCTGTCGCACAAGTATTTCGCGTTCAGCGTCTATTCGGCTTCGGCCCGCTGAGCGTCGAAAAGAAGAGGCAACGGATGCGGGGGCGGCCCCGTGTCCGGGCAGTACAGGCAGTCGACCACGCGCCGCCCGCCCCCTCGCCCGCCGCTCGCGCGACGGGCTGGCCCGGCACCGATGCCGGGGCGGACGGTCATGATACGCACGGGGCGTTCCGCGCAGCTTGGCGGGCGCGTCTTTCGCGGCGCACCGCGTGCGCCCTACGGGACCCCACTAGGGACCACACCAGGGACCACATATGTTTCTACAAGGTTACGGCCCGCTGATCCTCGCGGGCACCTGGCAAACCGTCAAACTGGCGGTGCTTTCGCTTGCGCTGTCGTTCCTGCTGGGGCTGCTCGGCGCGGGCGCGAAGCTGTCGCGCAACCGCTTCACGAACGGCGTCGGCACCGTCTACACCACGCTGATCCGCGGCGTGCCCGACCTCGTGCTGATGCTGCTGCTGTTCTACAGCCTGCAGATCTGGCTGAACATGGCGACCGACGCGCTCGGCTGGGACCAGATCGACATCGACCCGTTCCTCGCCGGCGTACTCGTGCTCGGCTTCATCTACGGCGCGTACTTCACCGAGACCTTCCGCGGTGCGTTCCTGTCGGTGCCGCGCGGCCAGCTCGAGGCCGGCAGCGCGTACGGGATGACCAGCTGGCAGGTGTTCACGCGGATCATGTTCCCGCAGATGATGCGCTTCGCGCTGCCGGGCATCGGCAACAACTGGCAGGTGCTCGTGAAGTCGACCGCGCTCGTGTCGATCATCGGCCTGGCCGATGTCGTGAAGGCGTCGCAGGACGCCGGCAAGGGCACGCTGCGGTTCTTCTTCTTCACGCTGATCGCGGGTGCCGTCTACCTCGCGATCACGACGATCTCGAACTTCGTGCTGATGTGGCTCGAAAAGCGCTACTCGACCGGCGTCCGCAAGGCTGACCTATGATCGACCTCATCCAAGAATACTGGCGCAACTACCTCTACACCGACGGCTACCGCATCACCGGCGTCGCGATCACGCTGTGGCTGCTGGTCGTGTCGATCGGCCTCGGCTTCTGCCTGTCGGTGCCGCTCGCCGTCGCGCGCGTGTCGAAGAAGAAGTGGCTGTCGGGCGCCGTATGGCTCTACACGTACGTGTTCCGCGGCACGCCGCTCTACGTGCAGCTGCTGCTCTGCTACACGGGCCTCTACAGCCTGCAGGCCGTGCGCGGCACGCCGATGCTCGACGCGTTCTTCCGCGACGGGATGCACTGCACGCTGCTCGCGTTCACGCTGAACACCTGCGCGTACACCACCGAGATCTTCGCGGGCGCGATCAAGGCGACGTCGTACGGCGAGATCGAAGCCGCGCGTGCCTACGGGATGTCCACGTTCACGATGTATCGCCGCGTGATCCTGCCGTCGGCACTGCGCCGTGCGCTGCCGCTGTACAGCAACGAAGTGATCCTGATGCTGCACGCGACCACCGTCGCCTTCACCGCGACCGTGCCGGACATCCTGAAGATCGCCCGCGACGTGAACTCGGCGACCTACATGTCGTTCCATGCGTTCGGCATCGCCGCCCTGCTCTACCTCGTGATCTCGTTCACGCTCGTGTGGCTGTTCCGCCAGGCCGAGCGTCGCTGGCTCGCGTATCTGCGCCCGCAAGGCAAGTAAGTTTTCGCAGGACTATTGATGAATTCCCAGACTCAGAAGCTTTTCGTCGACGATCTGCACAAGCGATACGGCGACAACGAAGTGCTCAAGGGCGTGTCGCTGAAGGCGAACTCGGGCGACGTGATCAGCGTGATCGGCTCGTCCGGCTCCGGCAAGAGCACGATGCTCCGCTGCATCAACTTCCTCGAGCAGCCGAATGCGGGCCGAATCTTCGTCGACGGCGAGGAAGTGCGCACCGCGCTCGACAAGACGGGCGCGCTGCGCGCGGCCGATACGAAGCAGCTGCAGCGCGTGCGCACCAAGCTGTCGATGGTGTTCCAGCACTTCAACCTCTGGTCGCACATGAACGTGATCGAGAACGTGATGGAAGCGCCCGTGAACGTGCTCGGCATCCCGAAGAAGGAAGCCGAGGAACGTGCGCGCGCGTATCTCGAGAAAGTCGGCCTCGCGCCGCGCGTCGAGAAGCAGTATCCGTCACACCTGTCGGGCGGCCAGCAGCAGCGTGTCGCGATTGCGCGCGCGCTGGCGATGCATCCGGACGTGATGCTGTTCGACGAACCGACGTCGGCCCTCGACCCGGAACTGGTGGGTGAAGTGCTGAAGGTGATGCAGAAGCTCGCCGAGGAAGGCCGCACGATGATCGTCGTCACGCACGAGATGGGCTTCGCGCGCAACGTGTCGAACCACGTGATGTTCCTGCACCAGGGCCGCGTCGAGGAAGAAGGCGTGCCGTCCGAGGTGTTTGCGAACCCGAAGAGCGAACGCCTGCGCGGGTTCCTGTCCGGCAGCCTCAAGTAACGCGCACGAAACGCACGACGTTCGAACGGGCGCCTCGCGGCGCCCGTTTTGCGTTTACGTGGCATTTAGGTGGCGTTCATGCGGCGCTCACCGGCGCGCTGTCGGCAAACGCGCGCAGTTCGTCGCCCGCGAGCCGGTAACGCACCCATTCGCTCTGCGGCGCCGCGCCGACGCTCTCGTAGAAGCGGATCGCCGGCTCGTTCCAGTCGAGCACGCTCCACTCGAAACGCCCGCAACCCGACTCGACCGCGATCCGCGCGAGCGCCTTCAGCAGCCGCAGCCCGGCGCCCGCGCCGCGAAAACGCGGCGACACGTACAGGTCCTCGAGATACAGCCCCTGCCGGGCGAGCCACGTCGAATACGAGAAGAAATACACGGCGAAGCCGGCCGGCTCGCCGTCGACCTCGCAGATCAGCGCGCGCGCCGGCGATCCGTCGCCGAACAGGCTGCGCTCGAGCGACGCGGGCGTCGCGACCACTTCGTGCTCCGCCTTCTCGTAGACGGCCAGTTCGGTAATGAAACGCAGGATCTGCGGCACGTCGGCGACGGTGGCGGAACGAATGTCGATTTGCACGGGATGAGCCCTCCTCCGGCCCGGACTTGAAACGGAAAGCGGCGCCGCGCAGCCGCGCTGGCGCCAATCAGATCGTCATGCTACGTTCACGCGGCGCCTGCAGGAAGTGCAGGTTTTTCATCGTGACCTGAACATGATGCATCCCGATCTGCGCCGTCTCGACCTGAACCTGCTGCTCGTGTTCGACGCGCTGTACCGCCACCGGTCCGTCGCCGCGGCCGCGCACGAGCTTGCATTGAGCCCGTCCGCGCTGAGCCACGCGCTCGCGCGGCTGCGCGACGCGATCGGCGATGCCCTGTTCGTGCGCCTCGGCAACGAGATGCAGCCGACCGTGCGCGCCGACGACATCGCCACCTGGGCCGGCGACGCGCTCGACGCGATGTCGAAGGGGCTTGCCCGCGCGCGCCGCTTCGATCCCGCGCAAAGCGACCGCACGTTCGTGTTCGCGGCGACCGACTACACGGCATTCGCCGTGCTGCCGGCGTTTCTCGCGCGCATCCAGCAGGTCGCGCCGCGGTTGCGGATCCGCGTCGTGCATTCCGACCGGAAGATTTCCGTCGACGAACTCGCGGCCGGCCGCATCGATTTCGCGCTCGGCTACCACGAGGAATCGGCGGCCGACGCGCCGGGCATCGAGGACTTCGACTGGTTCTCCGACGACTACGTCGTCATCGCGAGCGCCGCGCATCCGGACGTCCGCCGGCGGCTCACGCTCGACCAGTACTTGGCGGCACGCCACGTGGTCGTCACGCCGTGGAACGAGTCGCGCGGCGTCGTCGACCACGTGCTCGACCGGCTCGGCCTCGCACGGCAAGTCGCCGTGCAGTTGCCGACCGTGCTGGCCGCGCCGTTCGTGATTGCGGAATCCGCGCTGCTGATGACCGTGCCGAACCGCGCCGCGCAGGCGCTGCGGCACGCGGCGCCGATCCGCATCTTTCCGGCGCCGTTCGAGATCCCGCGCTACACCGTGAAGGTCTACTCGCACGCGAAGCACGCGCGCACCGATGCGCATCGCTGGATTCGCACGCAGTTGCTCGAAGCGAGGCCGGAGCCTGCCTGACCGGAGCGCGCCGGCGCACCGCGTCGCGCGTTGCCGTGCCAGCGCGACAGGCACGGGCCGGCGACGTCCGGTGCCCGCCCAATCATTACGAAATACTTACCAATTCCTCTTGTATGGCGCTTACGCCCGCGCCCCCTGCAACGTCAATAGTGGCAATCCTTGATCCATGTTTGCGAAAGCCGTGTCTCCCTTGTGGGACAAGGGTTTTCCGTTAATTGCAAACCCTCGGCGCACCTGTTGCCCACCGTGTTGCATGGCAATTTGGCGACAGGTGTTAGTCAAACAACGATTTCCATCGCCACAAAATTGTATTTTTGCTAAATTAGTAACCAAAGTAGCAAAACGAAGTTCGTGAAATGTAGTTTAGCTTCACGACACTACAAGGAGACCCCGCAGGCCGACCCGGCTGCGCGGGACCGCTCAACGGTTTTCCGTCCGCTTGCCCGCGTGCTGCGCTTACCGGCCCTGCACGAGGTCTCCCTGGTTATCCCGCTTTTGCCCGGCGCTCGCGCTCCGGGCATCTCGTGCAGTCTGGGTTGACTTTTTGACAGGGTATGGAGGAGATGATGAAGAAAGCTTTGGTCGCGGCCGCGCTGATGGCTGCTGGGGTGGTGACGGCGCACGCGCAGAGCAGCGTCACGCTGTATGGTCGCCTGGATGCCGGCCTCGAGTACCTGAACGGCCTGCAAAACGGCCACCAGGTGCGCGCGGAAAGCGGCGACTGGGGCACCAGCCTGTGGGGCTTGAAGGGCACCGAAGACATCGGCGGCGGCAACAAGATCCTGTTCCACCTCGAAGGTGCGTTCAACACGATGACGGGCGGCTTCAGCGGCTCGATCTGGGATCGTTATGCGACGGTCGGTATCTCGAACGACCGCTACGGTACGCTGCTGCTGGGTCGTGAACTCGCGATCGCCAACGGCGTGTGGGACTTCGACCCGTTCGGCCAGTCGGCCTGGTCGACGGCCTCGCTGGTGCGCGGCCGCAACTGGAACAAGACCAGCAACAACGTGTCGTACCAGTCGCCGCAGTTCTACGGCCTCGACTTCTACGGCCAGTTCTCGTTCTCCAACTCGACCAGCTTCAACGGCAACACGACGGCCGGCCAACCGGGCCGTGCAGCCGGCGCACAGGTCACCTATACGAATTCGCTGTTCCAGTTGCGCGGCATCTACGACGAAACGCGCGACAGCAACGGCCGCTTCTCGGACGTGTTCAACTACTCGCGTGAATACTTCGCGGGCGTGAACGTGTTCCTCGGCCAGTTCAAGGTTCAGGCCGCTTACCAGGCCTCGCGCGCGGACGGCAGCGGCGGCCCGGCAGTGAACGCCGGCGTGACGGGCACCCAGCAGGTCTGGGGCGGCGTAACGTGGCAGGCAACGCCGGCAGCGGCGCTGATCGCGGCCGTGTATCACGTGAACGCGAACCACGGCGGCGGCAACGCGAACATCTACACCGTCGGCGGCTCGTACAACATCTCGAAGCGCACGCTGTTCGACCTGCAGGTCGCGACGGTGCGCAACAGCAAGAACGCCAACTTCGGCCTGAACGCGAACGGCGCCGGTACGGCCGTGTCGACGGGCAACCCGAATCCGGGCGGCAGCCAGACCGGCGTCTACGCCGGCATCCAGCACCTGTTCTGATCAGGCGCCGTCAAAGAACGATTCGGCAACACTTTCCACGCTGCTGCGAGAGGCGCGTATCGGTGCGGTACCCAACCGGGTATCGCACCGTTTTTTATTGGCGGGGCCTGAAACGGCCCGCTGACGAATACGGCGCTCAGACGGCCGCTTCGTTCTCTTCGCCGGTGCGGATGCGGATCACGCGCTCGACATCCGACACGAAGATCTTGCCGTCGCCGATCTTGCCGGTGCGCGCCGCGCCGATCACCGCGTCGATCACCTGGTCGACCTGCGCTTCCGCGACGACGACCTCGATCTTCATCTTCGGCAGGAAGTCGACGACGTATTCGGCGCCGCGATACAGCTCGGTATGCCCCTTCTGGCGGCCGAAGCCCTTCACTTCCGTCACGGTCAGGCCCGTGAGACCCACTTCGGCGAGCGCTTCGCGGACTTCGTCCAGCTTGAACGGCTTGATGATGGCAGTGATGCGTTTCATGGTGGTTGTCCCCCAATGCTCGTTTGGATGAAAAATCGCGACCCCGATTGTAAGCCTGCGAGCCGCATGCGGCCCAGCACGGCTCAGTCGAGGCGTTCGGTAAAACGTGACGTGATCGGGTAGCGCCAGTCGCGCCCGAATGCGCGATGCGTGACGCGAATGCCGATCGGCGCCTGGCGGCGCTTGTATTCGTTGATCTTGATGAGCCGCGTCACGCGTTCGACGTCCGCCTGCGCATAACCGGCCGCGACGATCTCGGCGAGCGGCCGATCCTCTTCCATGTACATCCGCATGATCGCGTCGAGTACGTCATACGGCGGCAGGCTGTCCTGGTCGGTCTGGTTCTCGCGCAGCTCGGCCGACGGCGCTCGCGTGAGGATCCGCTCGGGGATCACGTCGCGCAGGGCATAGTCGGCCGTTGCGTTGCGATAGCGGCAGAGCCGGTACACGAGCGTCTTCGCGATGTCCTTGATCACCGCGAAGCCGCCGGCCATGTCGCCGTACAGCGTGCAGTAGCCGACCGCCATCTCGCTCTTGTTGCCGGTCGTCAGCACGATCGAGCCGAACTTGTTCGACAGCGCCATCAGCAGCGTGCCGCGGATGCGCGCCTGGATGTTCTCTTCCGTCGCGTCTTCCGCGCGGCCCGCGAACTCGCCCGCGAGCGATGCGCGGAATGCGTCGAACATCGGCGCGATCGCGATCTCGTCGTAGCGCACGCCGACGCGCCGCGCCATGTCCGCCGCGTCGGTGGTCGAGATGTCGGCCGTGAAGCGCGACGGCATCATCACCGCGCGCACGCGCCCGGGCCCGAGCGCATCGCATGCGACCGCGAGCACCAGCGCCGAATCGACACCGCCCGACAGCCCGATCAGCACGCCCGGAAAGCCGTTCTTGCCGATGTAGTCGCGCACGCCGGTCACGAGCGCGCGGTACACCTGCGCGTCGGTCGACAGCTCGGGCGCGATCGCACCGGGCAGCGGCCGCGCGCCGTCGAATTCGACGATCGCGTGCCCTTCGTCGAACTGCGGCATCCTCGCGACGAGCGCGCCCTGCGCGTCGAGCACGAACGAGCCGCCGTCGAATACGAGTTCGTCCTGGCCGCCGACGAGGTTCACGTACACCATCGGCAGCCCGGTTTCGCGAATCCGCGCGCGCAGGATGTCGACGCGCACCGCTTCCTTGTTCATGTGGTACGGCGAGCCGTTCGGGATCAGCAGCACCTGCGCGCCGGCCGCCTTCGCGATCTGCGCGGCCGATGCATGCCACGCATCCTCGCAGATGATCACGCCGTACTTCACGCCGTTCAGCTCGAACACGAGCGGCTCGGCGTCCGTCGCGAAGTAGCGCTTCTCGTCGAACACCTCGGTGTTGGGCAGGTCCTGCTTGCGGTAGGTGCCGACGATCTCGCCGCCGACGATCAGCGATACCGCGTTGTAGGTATCGGTGGGCGGCACGCCGCGCTCGATCGGGCGGTTTGCATTACCATCGACGGCTGGCGCATGCGGATCGCCGCCCGGCGCGCCGCGCAACGGATGGCCGACCAGCACCGCGAGCCCGTCGAACGCCTTCAAGGCGCCGGCGAGCGCGTCGAGCGCGGCCGCCGCCGCCGCGTAGAACGCCGGCCGCAGCAGCAGGTCTTCCGGCGGATAGCCGGACAGCGCAAGTTCGGGTGCGATCATCAGCTGCGCACCATCGTTGTGCGCGGCGCGCGCGGCCGCGACGATCCGCGCGACGTTGCCGGCGAAATCGCCAACGGTGACGTTGATCTGGGCGAGAGCGAGTCGGGTCTTCATGGCGGGATTGGCGCAGCCCGGCGGCGCGCCCTGAACGGCTGACGAAATCGTCCCGGTGCGGGCCCGCGCAGGCCCTCGCATCCGGCGACACAGAACGGTACGGATTCACGCTTGAAACACGAACGCATCGATTATCGCACGGGCATCCTGTCGTCCCCCGCGGAGGTGCCGGCCGACGAATGGAACGCGCTGCTCGCCCGCGACGCGCAGCCGACGCCCTTCCTGCGCCACGAATTCCTCGACGCGCTGCACGTCGCGCGCTGCGCGGTCGACGATACCGGCTGGTCGCCGCATTTCGTCACGCTGACCGACGAGCGCACCGGCCGCCTCGCGGCCGCCGCCCCCGTCTACGCGAAGCAGCATTCGTACGGCGAATACGTGTTCGACTGGGCCTGGGCCGACGCGTACCAGCGCAACGACCTGCCCTACTACCCGAAGCTGCTGTGCGCGGTGCCGTTCACGCCCGTGCAGGGCACGCGCCTGCTCGCGGCCGACGACGATGCGCGCCGCCGGCTCGCGGCCACGCTGCTCGCATTCGCCGAGCAGAGCGACGTGTCGTCGCTGCACGTGCTGTTCCCGACCGGCGACGAAGCGGCGCTCCTCGAATCGATGGGCATGATGCTGCGCGAAGGCGTGCAGTTCCACTGGATCAACGACGGCTACCGCCACTTCGACGATTTCCTCGGCACGCTCGAGCAGAAGAAGCGCAAGAACATCCGCGCGGAGCGGCGCAAGGTGCACGAGGCGGGCGTGACGTTCCGGCGGCTGACCGGCGACCGGATCACCGACGCCGACTGGCGCTTCTTCTCGCGCTGCTACCGGCAGACCTATCGCGAACACTATTCGAGCCCGTACCTGAACCTCGACTTCTTCCGCACGATCGGTGCGACGATGCCCGAGAACCTGCTGCTCGTGATCGCGGAAGCCGGCGGCCAGCCGATCGCGAGCGCACTCGCCGTCTACCGGCGCGGCGAGAACGGCGGCGGCACGCTGTACGGCCGCTACTGGGGAGCGGTCGAGCACGTGCCGTGCCTGCATTTCGAAACGGCCTACTACCAGCTGCTCGAATTCTGCATCGAGGCCGGGCTCGACACGTTCGAAGGCGGCGCGCAGGGCGAACACAAGCTCGCACGCGGCTTCCTGCCGACCGTCACGCACTCCGCGCACTGGCTCGCGCACCCGGCATTCTCCGACGCCGTCGCGCGCTTTCTCGAACGCGAGACCGAGCATATCCACGCGTACGTCGACGAATTGCGCGAACACGATCCGTTCCGGCGCGGCGCCGGGTAACGACTGCGCGCCGGAACGTGCCGGTACGTACCGGAATGCGGCGAGACCACGACCGGCCTCGCCGCGTGCCGCGCGGCCGCCCGGCTCAGTGCGCGGCGAGCGTCACCGTCGTCGACTGCGCCTGCGGGTCACGCGACGAAGCCGCCGCCGACAGCCCGTAGCTGCCCGCGGCGATCCGCCACGCATGCGCATTCGCATCCCACACCGCGAAGCGCTGAGCCGGGACCGCAACGCTGACGGTACGCGCCTCGCCCGGCTGCAGCGCGACCTTGGTCCAGCCGACGAGGCGCTTCGGCGGTTCGCCGAGCGACGCGGGCAGTGCCGCGTAGATCTGCACCGTCTGCGCGCCGGCCCGCGCGCCGGTGTTCGTCACCGTCACGCCGACCGTCACGTTGCCTGCCGCATCGGCCCGCGCAGACATCGCCGACAACGCATACGTCGTGTACGACAGCCCGTAGCCGAACGGGAACAGCGGCTCGATCGCCTTCGCGTCGAACCAGCGATAGCCGTACGCGAGCCCTTCCGTGTAGACGGTCTGCGTGCGCGACGGATCGATCGCCGGCTGCGGCAGGTCGGCCTCCTGCTTCGGGAACGTCAGCGGCAGCCGGCCCGACGGGTTCGCATCGCCGAACAGCAGATCGGCGATCGCCTGGCCGCCCTGCGCGCCGGGATACCACGCTTCGAGCACGCCATGCACGTTCGCGAGCCACGGCATCAGCACGGGGCTGCCGTTCTCGAGCACGACGATCACGCGCTTCGCCTTCGCCGCGACCGCCGCGATCAGCGCGTTCTGGTCGTATTGCTGGTTGTACGGATCAGCCTTCGCATCGGGCAGCGACAGGCTCGCGAGGTCGAGCCCTTCCGTCTGCCACTGCGTCGCGAACACGATCGCGACATCGGCCTGCGCGGCCGCGCTCGCCGCGGCATTCGCGTCGGTTCCGTCGAGGTAGCTGACCGCCGCGTTCGGCGCCTTCGCGCGAATCGCCGCGAGCGGCGCGGACTTGTACCACGTCGCACAGCCGCCGAACAGCGTGTCGGCGGGTTGCTGGCAAGTCATCACCGCATTGCCGTCGATCGCCGGCACCGCGCCCGAGCCGCCGCCCGACAGCACGCCCGCGTCCGCATGCCCGCCGATCACGACGACCGACTTCAGCGCGCCGGCCGCCAGCGGCAGCACGGGCTGCGCATCGCCGGGCGCGGCCGCGTTCTTCAGCAGCACCGCGGATTGCCGCGCGATCGCGAGCGCATCGGCGTTGCCGGCCGCTTCGTCGATCGCGCCGCCCGGCTTCGGCGGTGCGTCCATCACGCCGATGCGGATCAGCGTGCGCAGCTTGCGCTGCACCATGTCGTTCAGCCGCGCGGCCGACACGCTGCCGGCCTGCAGCGCCGCACGCAGCTTCGTGTTGAAGAACGAGCCGAGCGGCGCGTTGTTGTCGTCCGCCGCGCCCGGCTCCTCCTCGTCGAGCCCCGCCTGCACGGCCGCGACTGTCGAATGCGTCGCGCCCCAGTCGGACTGCACGACGCCCTTGAAGCCCCATTCGTTCTTCAGCACCGTGGTCAGCAGATACGGGTTCTCGCACGCGTACACGCCGTTCAGCTTGTTGTACGAGCACATCACGTTGCCCGGCTGGCCATCCTTCACGCCGATCTCGAACGCGAGCAGTTCGGCCTCGCGCATGGTCCGCTCGTCGACGACCGAATCGATCGTCATCCGGTTGCTTTCCTGGTCGTTGAACGCGAAATGCTTGATCGTCGCGATCACCTTCTGCGCCTGCGTCGCCTGCGTGCGCGCGGCACTCAGCGTACCCGCGAGCACCGGATCCTCGCCCATGTATTCGAACGTGCGGCCGTTGCGCGGCTCGCGCGCGAGGTTCACGCCGCCGCCGAGCCCTTCCGCAAACCCGAGCGCACGCAGTTCGAGCGCGATGCGCGTGCCGTAGGTGCCGGCGAGCGCCGGGTCCCACGTTGCCGCGAGCGCGACCGGTGCGGGCAGCGCGGTCACGCGCGCGTTCTTCACGTTCACGCCGCCCGCCGAATCGGCGCTGCTGACGGCCGGAATGCCGAGCCGCGGCACGCCCGGGATGTAGCTCGCGCCATTGAGTGCGTCGGCCGGGAACGGGCCGCCCAGGTCGAGCGCCGGCAGGCCCGTGCCGTGCACGAGCTGCAGTTTCTCGTCGGTCGTCAGTTGCGCGACGAGCGCGGCCGCGCGCTGGTCGGCCGCGGCATCGGGGTCGGGCGGCGCGGCCGGACCCGCGTGGATGTCGTCGCCGCCGCACGACGCGAGCAGCACCGTGAGCGCGCACGCGGACGCAATCGTCGAACACCGGAACAGCGAAGTTTTCATTGATCCTCCTGAATCGTTCTGTTGTACTTGTCGCCACACTCCAGCGTCCGAGTCTAAAAATTGACCGGTCACCACGCTTGACCGGCAGGAGCATGCGTTGACCTCTCGCAGCGGGGACAAACCCGAACGGCATGACGAAGGGGACAGACATGGAGTTGCAACAGAAATCGGTATCCGTGCGGATCTACCGCTGGCTGTGCGAAGACGCGCGCGCGAACGGCATCGATCTCGCACCGCTTTACGACACGCTCGGCATCGGTCCGGCCGAGCTTGCCGACGACACGCGCCGCATCGCGGGCGACCGGCACGTCGCCGCGATGCGGCTCACGAGCGCATGGCCGCTGTCGTGGCATTGCCCGCCGCCGCAGGTCGTGCCGTGGCTCGCGCCGTTCCCGGAACTCGCGGGCGTCACGTGCAACGCGGCGACACTGCGCGACGCGCTGCACGGCTACCTGCACTATCGCGAGCTGATCGGCAACGTCGACTGGGTCTTCGCGCACGAGAACGGCGACGCGATCGCGCTCGAATACGTGAACGAAGGCGACGGCCGGCACGCGGGCAGCGCGTTCGCGAACCTCGCGATCCTCGCCGCGCTCGCCCGCCTGTACGATCCGCACGTGTGCGTCGACGACGCCGCCTTCGCCGGCCGCGCATTCGCACCCGCCGCCGCGCTGCGCGACATGCTCGGCGCACCGATGTCGTTCGATGCCGCGCACAACCGCATCGTGCTGCGCTCCGCGCACTTCGACACGCCGTTCGAACGCTACAACGCGCCGCTCGCCGGCATTCAGCGTCACGCGGCCGACGCCGCGCGCGAGCGTGTACGCGTGCGCTCGACGTTCGGCTCGTCGGTCGAGCAATGCGTGCGCGACTGGCTGCGTACCGCCGACGAAGCCGATGTACCGACCGACACGCTGATGCAGCACGTGTGCACGCGCTTCGCGATGTCGCGCTGGACGCTGCGCCGGCGGCTGCATCGCGAGGCGGTCGGCTTTCATGCGCTCGTCGCGCAGGCGCGGCTCGGCGAGGCGCGCGACCTGCTGCTGAATACGCAACTGCCGATCGGCGAGATCGGCGTGCGCGTCGGCTTCCGTTCGACGAGCGCGTTCACGCGCTTCTTCACGCGCGAACTCGGCGCGGCGCCGAGCCGTTTTCGCGACAGGCACGGCGATCGATGGCGTTGACGCGCGCCTTTTCTGAGACACTGGCGGCTTCGCATCCCGCCGCCCTGCCATGTCCTGGTTTCTGTACCTGATCGAATGCGCCGACGACAGCGTCTACACGGGCATCACGACCGATGTCGCCGCGCGCTTCGACGAGCACGCGTCCGGCAAGGGCGCGCGCTATACGCGCTCGCGCAAGCCGCGCGCGGTGCTCGCGTCGTTCCCGCTGCCCGACCGGTCGATCGCATCGCGTGCCGAGTACTGGGTGAAGCGGCTCACGGCCGCGCAGAAACGCGAACTGGCGGCCGGGATCCGGACGCTCGAGTCGGTGTTGCCGGCCGGGATGCCGATCGACGGGAACGTCGATGCGGCCGGGTTGAAGGCAGGGTTGAAGGCCGGTAAGCGCGGGCGGAAGAAGGCGAAGGCGCAGTCTGTCGACATCGCGACGCAGGCCGCTGAAACGGACAAGCCCGTCAAGAAAGCCGCGAAGGCCGGGAATGACGGGAAAGCGTCCGTGCCCGCAAAAACCGTGAAGCGCGGACAGGCCGCGCAGGCGCCCAAGAAGACCAAGGCCACGCCTGCCACGAAGCGTGTGAAGACCGACGACGCGGCCGAAGTGAAAAAGGGATCGTCTCGCGGCAAGGCGGCCACGAAGGCCGCACCGAAGCAGAAAGCGCCGGCAGCCGGCGGCAAGTCCGTCGCCAAACCACGCACCGACGTTGCTGCCGCGCCGGCGCGCAGCCGTGCATCGGCAACAAAGACCACCACCGACACGGTCGAAACCCCGGCGAATCCGGTCACCGCCACCGGCCGCGCCACGCGCGCGAATCGTGCGAGAAGCGCATCGAACGCCACCGCCCTGCCTGCGCCGGCCCCCGCGCGCCCCCGAAAGAAGGCCACCCCGCGCACAAAACAAAACCGCGCGGCCTCCTGACGAGACACGCGCGGTTTGCGTTCCGAACGAACCGGCCGCGAGGCCGGCCAGCCGGCTTACTTCTTGTAGTTCGCTGCGCCGTCGGCGATTTCCTTGTGCGCGGCTTCGATGCCGGCCCAGCCTTCGACCTTCACCCACTTGCCCTTCTCGAGCGCCTTGTATTGCTCGAAGAAGTGCTTGATCTGGTCCTTCAGGTACTCGGGCACGTCGTCGATCGACTTCAGGTTGGCCGTCATCGGGCAGACCTTGTCGTGCGGCACCGCGACCAGCTTCGCGTCGACGCCCGACTCGTCGGTCATCTGCAGCATGCCGAGCACGCGCGAACGCACGATCGAGCCGGCCAGCAGCGGGAACGGCGTGATCACCAGCACGTCGACCGGATCGCCGTCGCCCGACAGCGTCTGCGGGATGTAGCCGTAGTTCACCGGATAGCGCATGCCCGTGCCGATGAAACGGTCGACGACGAGGAGGCCCAGTTCCTTGTCCGCCTCGTACTTCACCGGGTCGCTTTGCGCGGGAATCTCGATGATCACGTTGAAATCTTGCGGCAGGTCCTTGCCGGCCGGAACATGGTTGAAGCTCATGAGCACTCTCTGTAGGTCGATGGGAATTCGGGACAGGGCGCCGCGGCCGATGCATCGCCGCAGGCGTCCCCCAACGGAATGCGCCATTATAGCCAATCGACCGGTGGCGTCCGGATGACGATCGGCGCGATAATCGTTCCCGATGTCCGGCCGTCGTACCACCGGCCGCGTTGCATGGAATCGGCGTCGGCGCCGGAGCGCCGTCGGCGGTCGACGCGAAGACAGGAGCACGCATGGAAGAGGCGAAGCACTTCATCGCAGGCGAATGGACGTTGCCTGCGCAACTGGAAACCATCGCGGTCGTCGATCCGTCCGACGGCCAGCCGTTCGCAGCCATTGCCCGCGGCACGGCGCCCGACATCGAGCGTGCGGTCGCCGCGGCCCGCGACGCGTTCGCGGGCCCATGGGGCGCCAAAAGCGCCGCCGAGCGCGGCCGCGTGCTGATGCGGCTGTCGGCGCGCGTGGCCGATTCCCTCGAGGAACTCGCCACGATCGAGGCACGCGACACCGGCAAGCCGCTCAAGCAGGCACGCGCGGATGCCGCCGCGCTCGCGCGCTACTTCGAGTTCTACGCAGGCGCGGCCGACAAGCTGCACGGCGAAACCCTTCCCTACCAAGCCGGCTACACCGTGCTGACGGTGCGCGAGCCGCACGGCGTCACGGGCCACATCGTGCCGTGGAACTACCCGATGCAGATTTTCGGGCGCAGCGTCGGCGCCGCGCTCGCGGCCGGCAATGCATGCGTCGTCAAGCCGGCCGAGGATGCGTGCCTGTCGTTGCTGCGCGTCGCCGAGCTGGCTGCCGAGGCCGGGCTGCCGGCCGGCGCGCTCAACATCGTCACCGGCTACGGCCATGAGGCCGGCGCCGCGCTCGCGCGCCATCCCGGCATCGACCATATCTCGTTCACGGGCTCCCCGGCCACCGGCAAGCTGGTCACGCAGATGGCGGCCGAGAACCACGTACCCGTCACGCTCGAACTCGGCGGCAAGTCGCCGCAGATCGTGTTCGCCGATGCCGACCTCGAGGCGGCGCTGCCCGTGCTCGTGTCGGCGATCGTGCAGAACGGCGGGCAGACCTGCTCGGCCGGCAGCCGCGTGCTGATCGAGCGCGCGGTGTACGAGCCGCTCGTCGAGCGGCTCGCCACCGCGTTCAACGGGCTGCGCGTCGGCCCGAGCCGCGCCGACCTCGACTGCGGCCCGCTGATCAACGCGAAGCAGCAGCAGCGCGTGTGGGATTTCCTGTCCGACGCGCAGCACGACGGCATTCCGATGGCCGCGCATGGGCAGGTCGTCGCCGAGGCGCCCGAAAGCGGCTTCTACCAGGCACCCGCGCTGTTGCGCGACGTGCCGCCGTCGCACCGGCTCGCGCAGGAGGAAGTGTTCGGCCCCGTGCTCGCCGCGATGCGTTTCGTCGACGAAGACGAAGCCGTCGCGCTGGCGAACGGCACGCCGTACGGCCTCGTCGCGGGCATCTGGACGCGCGACGGCGCACGCCAGATGCGTATCGCGCGGCGCCTGCGGGCCGGCCAGGTGTTCATCAACAACTATGGCGCGGGCGGCGGCGTCGAGCTGCCGTTCGGCGGTGTCGGCCATTCGGGGCATGGCCGCGAGAAAGGCTTCGAGGCACTGTACGGCTTCACCGCGCTGAAAACGATCGCGATCCGGCACGGCTGAACACGCGGCAAGCAGGACGCGGCATGCGGCCGGCAGCGCGCGGCCGCATGCCGAAGCACGACGACACTAAATCCAGCATAGGAGACACACCATGCGGTTGAGCGGCAAGACGGCCATCGTCACGGGCGGCGGCTCGGGATTCGGCGAAGGCATCGCGAAGACGTATGCGCGCGAAGGCGCGAACGTCGTCGTCAACGACCTGAACGGAGCAGCGGCCGAGCGTGTCGCGAGCGAGATCGCGCTCGCGGGCGGCAAGGCAATCGCGGTGGCCGGCGACGTGTCGCGGCAGGACGACTGGCACGCGCTGCTGCAGGCGACGCTCGACGATTTCCACGCGGTGCAGATCGTCGTGAACAACGCGGGCACCACGCACCGCAACAAGCCGGTGCTCGACGTGTCGGAAGCCGAATTCGACCGCGTGTACGCGGTCAACATGAAAAGCCTGTTCTGGTGCGTGCAGACGTTCGTTCCGTACTTCCGCGAGCGGGGCGGCGGCGTGTTCGTGAACGTCGCGTCGACGGCCGGCGTGCGGCCGCGGCCGGGCCTCGTCTGGTACAACAGCACGAAGGGCGCGATGATCACCGCGAGCAAGTCGCTCGCGGCCGAACTCGGCGCCGACCGCATCCGCGTGAACTGCATCAACCCCGTGCTCGGCGAAACCGCGTTGATGACGGAGTTCATGGGCTGCGAGGATACCCCCGAGAACCGCAGCCGCTTCCTCGCGACGATCCCGCTCGGCCGCTTCTCGACGCCGCAGGACATCGCGAACGCGGCGCTGTACCTGGCATCCGACGAGGCCGAGTTCATCACGGGCGTCTGTCTCGAAGTCGACGGCGGGCGCTGCATCTAGCCGTATCCCCCTTGCCGCGGCGTGCCGCGGCCGGCAACCGCCGCGGCACACGCGCATGGCTTCGCACGACTCCGGACCAGGCACCGATACGCCTTCTCCGGCCAATTACAAGGACAGGAGACAACATGGCAACATCGACGCAATCGCTGCCGGGCTCGTCCGGCGCATTCGAGGAAGCAACCTATCGCAAGGTGTCGTGGCGGCTCGTGCCGCTCCTGCTGCTGTGCTACGTGGTCGCGTATCTCGACCGCGTGAACGTCGGCTTCGCGAAGCTGCAGATGGCGAGCGACCTGAATCTCAGCGACACCGTCTACGGGCTCGGCGCCGGGATCTTCTTCTTCGGCTATTTCCTCTTCGAAGTGCCGAGCAACATCATCCTGCACAAGGTCGGCGCGCGCGTGTGGATCGCCCGCATCATGGCGACGTGGGGCGTGATCTCGATCCTGACGATGTTCGTCACGACGCCCGCGATGTTCTACGTGATGCGCTTCCTGCTCGGCGTCGCCGAGGCAGGCTTCTTCCCCGGCGTGATCCTCTACCTCACCTACTGGTATCCCGCGCACCGGCGCGGCCGGATGACGACGTTCTTCATGACGGCGGTCGCGTTGTCTGGCGTGATCGGCGGGCCGATCTCGGGCTTCATCCTGAAGGCATTCGACGGCGTGAGCGGCTGGCACGGCTGGCAATGGCTGTTCCTGCTCGAAGGCATCCCGTCGGTGCTCGCCGGCGTGCTCGTGTTCTTCTCGCTCGACGAGCGGATCTCGAAGGCGAAGTGGCTGACCGACGAGGAAAAGGCGCTGCTCACCCGCAACGTCGACGCGGAGGAAGCGACCAAGGAAGACCTGCCGCTCGGCACCGTGATGTCGAGCCCGCGCGTGTGGCTGATGGCGCTGATCTATTTCTCGTTCGTGATGGGGCTCTACGGCGTCGGCTTCTGGCTGCCGACGATCATCAAGGCCACCGGCGTGACCGACACGTTCATGATCGGCCTGCTGTCGGCGATTCCGTATGCAGCCGCGGTGGTCGCGATGATCCTGATCGCGCGCAGCGCGGACCGGCACCGCGAACGCCGCTGGCACGTCGCGATTCCGGCCGCGATCGGCGCGCTCGGGCTCGTGCTGTCGGTGGTCTGGGCGCACCAGACCGCGCTCGCGATGCTCGGCCTCACGCTCGCGACGATCGGCATCCTGACCACGCTGCCGCTGTTCTGGAGCCTGCCGACCGCGTTCCTCGGCGGCACGGCGGCCGCGGCCGGCATCGCGATGATCAACTCGATCGGCAACCTCGCCGGCTTCCTGAGCCCGTACCTGATGGGCTGGCTCAAGCAGGCGACGGGCGCCAACGATTCGGGCATGTACATGCTCGCCGGGTTCCTCGTGCTCGGCGGGCTGCTCGCGCTGTCGGTGCCGAAGCGGCTGGTCGACAAATGACGCGGGGCGCATCGGCGCCCCCCTGCCGGCGGACGATCCGCCCCGGAAACGCCCCGCTGGCCGGAACCCTCCGGCCAGCGGGGCGTTTCTGCTTCCACATGCGTGCCGACCGGACGATGCCGGCTCGGCATCCCGCCAGTGCTGATGCCATAATATCCACAATACACCCTAAAGATCCCAATTTCATGGAACAATAGGGATCATATTGAGCATCACGAGCCGATCATGTTCCATACCGTCGACGAATCCGCCGCCCGCCTGCGCCTCCACCCGAAGACCGTCCTGCGCTTCATCCGCGAGGGCAAGCTGCGTGCGACGCGGGTCGGCCGCGCCTACCGCATCCTCGACACCGACCTCGCCGCGTTCGCGCAAACCGAGCCGCCCGCGCCCGTGCCGCGTGCGGTGCGCGTCACCAGCATCGTCGACATTCCGGACGCGTCGCAGTCGCTGCACCAGTACCTGTCGCGATCGCTGCATGCGATGGCGTCCGGTCGCACGTCGTACGTCGACCCCGTGCGGATCGACGTCACGTTCGATCCCGCCGCGAGCCAGGTCAAGATCATCGTCGCCGCGACGCCGGCCGACACGGCCGTGCTGATGTCGTCGCTCGAGGCGCTGCTGCAGCAAAGCGGGACATGAGCGCGATCTTCAGGTCGCCGCGCCATGCACGCGCCATTCGCGCGGCTTACGACGCCGCGCTGTCGCACTGGCCGGCCGGGCATCGGCGCGTCACGGTGCAGACGCGCCATGGCGCGACGCACGTGATCACCTGCGGCCCCGAGCACGCGCCGCCGGTCGTGCTGATCCACGGCGCGCAGACGACGGCGGCGAGCTGGCAGCATTACGCGGCGCAATGGTCGACTCACTTCCGGCTCCATGCGATCGACGTGATCGGCGAAGCAGGACCGAGCGCGCCGTCGCGACTGCCGCTTGAGGGCGACGCGCATGCGCAGTGGCTCGACGACGTGCTGGACGGCCTGCAGGTGTCACGTGCCGCGTTCGTCGGCATCTCGCTCGGGGCGCGAACGGCGCTCGACTTCACGTTGCGGCGGCCGGCACGCGTGACGCGGCTCGCGCTGCTCTGCCCGTCCGGCATCGGCCGGCAGAAGCGGTTTCTGTGGTGGGCGCTGCCGCTGTTGCTGCTCGGCGATGCCGGGCGCGCGTGCGTGCGACGGCGCGTGCTCGGCCGCCTGCCGCCCGCGTCGACGGCGGCCGAGCGTGACACGCTCGCGCTGATGCACGCCGTCGATCGCGGGTTTCGCCCGCGCATCGAGCCGATTCCGGTGTTCGCCGACAACGTGCTGCGCACGCTGTCGGTGCCCACGCTGGCGATCGTCGGCGGCCGCGACGTGATGCTCGACTCGCGCGACACGCGTGAGCGCCTGACGCGTCTCGTGCCGCACGCGCAGATCCTGTTTCTTCCCGAGCAGCCCCACTTCATCCGCGGGCAACGCGACACCGTACTCGCGTTTCTCGCGTCGACGGAAACCATCGACATGCCCCACCGAATCGTTCAGGCAGCCGGCCGCCGCGTGCTGGTCCGTGATCCCTCCGCCGCCGTCGTGCAGCGGGAAAGCGATGCGCTCGACCTCGTCGCCCTCGCGCACGAGCACGAAGCCGACTGGATCGCGGTGCCCGCGGACGCGCTGCACGACGACTTCTACCGGCTCGAAAGCGGCCTCGCGGGCGCCGTCCTGCAGAAACTCGTCAACTACGGCGTCAGGCTCGGCGTGGTCGGCGACATCGAGCGCTGGCTCACCCGCAGCGAAGCGTTCCGCGCACTCGTGCGCGAATCGAATCGCGGGCAATCGGTGTGGTTCGTCGCCAGCGAGGACGACCTGCTGCGCAAGCTAGGCGCATGACGTGTCGTCCAGGCCCGCCCTGGACGAAAAAAAGCCCCGAAGGCCTTCCGGCATTCGGGGCTTTCTTGCGCGGGTTGCGCGGGCCGCCTGCCGCAGGCGGCCACGCCGCCCGCGTCAGACCACGGTGATCGCGAGCGCGCTTTCGCGGTAGTGCTTCGCGGCCTTGTCGGTTTCGCCGAGATGCTCGAACAGGCGCGCGAGCGCACGATGCGCACGCACCTTCAGCGCCTCGTTGTCGGCGAGCTTCAGCGCCGATTCGAGGAACGACTGCGCCTTGCCCCACAGCTGCTGCTGCTGGCACAGGCGGCCGAGCGCGAACAGCAGGTCGGCATCCTCCGGGTGATCCTTCTTCCACCCTTCGGCCTTCTGGATCAGCGGCAGCGCATCGGCGCCGGCCGTATCCGGGTAACGGCGCAGCAGGCGCGCATCCCAGTTGTGGGCAAGCGCGTCCTCGACGATGCGGCGCGCTTCGTTGCGGCGCTCGAGCGGAACGAGAAGATCGGCCGCGAGATCGGCGAGACGCGGCGACTGGCGCTCGACCGGCGACAGCGACTGCCACACGTCGAGCAGCGCGTCCGGGTCGTGCCGGCGTTCGCGCAGCAGGTTTTCCGCAGCCTGCTGGCGCAGCCGCACGGCTGCGGCCGGATGCAGCGCCTCGCGCTTCTCGAGCGCCTTCGCGAGCTTCAGCACCTCGGCCCAGTTCTTCAGCTGCTGCTGCGCGCGCAGTGCAACCTGCTGCGCATGGATACGCTTGCCGCCCGCCTGCAGGTCGGCCAGCGCGGCGAGCGCACCGTCGGCATCGCGCGCGTCCGCGCGCATGTCGGCCGCGGCGAGCAGCCGTGCGTCCTGCCACTCGGGTGCGTCGACCTTCGACAGCCAGTCGTCGCGACGCGTGTACTCGTGCATCCGGTGCGCGGCAGTCGCCGCGACGAGACTCGCCGCGCCCTGATTCGCGTCGACCGACAGCGCTTCACGCGCGGCCTTCTCCGCGCGCGAGAAGCGGCCCGCGTACAGGTTCGCGATCGCGTCGCGCAGCGATGCCTGCGCCTTCTCGTTGCGCGAACGCGCACGATACGCGGCGACCCGCTGCGGCATGCGCCAGATGTTGCGCACGATGCGCAGCAGCGCATACACGACGATGAACAGCACGACGATGGCGATCACGAACAGGTTCAGCGACACGTCGATCCGGTACGGCGGATAGACGAGCAGCACCTGCCCCGCGTCGAAACGGCCGACGGTGGCGAGCGCAGCGGCGATCGCGAACAGGACCGCGAGCCAGACGATTCCTCGAAGCGTCATCGTTACCCCCGGCTCTTGAACTGCTGAACGGCGTTCAGGCTCGTGTTCAGGTTCGGCACCGCGACCGTCAGCGATGCGCCGTCAACCTGCTTGAGCAGATCCTCGACGGTCTGCGTGTCCTTCGATGCCTGGTCGAAATACTTCCCGAGCGACGCCTGCGCGGCGTGCAGGTCGGCCTTCATCGCGCCGTCGTTGCGCGCGAGCAGCGACAGGCGCGCGGTCAGCAGGCGCAGCTTCACGTTCTCGCGCACGAAGTAACCCTGGTCGGGCGACGCGAGCATCGCGTCCGCGTTGTCGATCCGGCGCACCTGCACGAGCCCCTTCAGCTGCTGGCCGAGGCCGGCCGAGAAGTCGCGCCACCACACCTTCCAGCGCGGCTCGCCGGCCACGGCCGACGATGCAGCCACGGCCGGCGCGGCCTTCGGCGCTTCGTGCGGGACGATCGCCTCGCCGGACAGCGGCAGCGCGTCGATCTTCGCGATCGCGTCGTCGAGCTTGATCGCGAGGCCCGTGAGGTCGGCCGCCGGTGCGGCCTTCAGCTTCTCGATATCCAGCGCGAGCGCCTTGCGCACCGTGACGGCCTGCGCGCTCTGCGAGGTGGCGAGGCGCGCGTCGGCATTCTGCAGCGCGATCAGCGCGAGCTGCGTGTTGCCGGTCAGCTGAAGCTGCTGGCTCGCGCTCGACAGCATCTGGTCGACTTCCTCGAGCATCCACGCATCGCGGTTGCGCGACAGGTCCTGGTATTGCTGCTGCAGCGCCTGCTGCGCGCTCTGCGCGTCGGCGAGCTTGCCGTCGAGCTGCGCGAGCTGCGTGTCGACCTGGTGCGTACTCGCCAGCGCCTGCTCGGTCTTCATCCGCGTTTCGGCCGTCTGCGCGTCGAGCGCCTTCTGGCGCGCGACGAACGTGCCGTCGAGCCGGTCGATCTTGCGGTTCAGCGCGTAGCCGCCGACGCCCGCCGCGCAGCCGAGCACGACGACGACGAACCACAGCACCGCGCTGCCGCCGCGGCGCGCGGGCGGTTCGGACGCCATATAGGCGGGACGGGACGGCGGTGCGGATGCAGCGGCCGGCTGGGAAGCGACGCTTTTGGAATCGTTGGTATCTGTCATGCGTTTAGTCACCGGTGCGGCTGTCGCCGGTTGGACGGCCTCGTCGGCCATCGTTCGAAACGCGCGGACGATGCGCTCATCGCCCGCGCCGGTCAGCGTAATCCTATCAAAACCCAATGCGCGCGCGGTCTGCTCGATTCGCGGATGCGGCGCGACGAGCGGCACATGCTTCAGCGCGGCGATCTCGGCATCGTTCAGATGCGTCCGTGCGAGTTCGTGCAGGTTGCGCACGCCTTCCGAGCTCGTGACGAGCCACGCATGCGGTTCGCCGTCGAGCAGCGCATGCACGCGCTCCCACGCGCCGACGCGCGGCTCGGGCACGACGCGCCGGTACGCGGCGACGAGCGTGACGTCCGCGCCGGCTTCGCGCAGCCGGTCGGCGAGCCATTCGCGCCCGCCGTCGCCGCGTACGATCAGCACGCGCTTGCCCGCCAGCGCGGGTGCGCCGCCGAATTCGGCCTCGATGCACGCGAACAGGCTTTCCGAATCGTAATGGGGTACGCCGCCGTCGGCCGGCGCCTGCGGCGCGATCACGCGATGCGCGGGCGCCGCGATGCCGTGACGCTCGAGCGCCGCGACGCTGCCGGGCCCGACCACGCCGACCGGCAGCGCGTTCGGCCAGATCGCGCCGTACTGCGCGAGCGCGCGGTCGATCGCGTTCGGCGACACGAAAATCACCAGCGCGTAATCGGCGAGCGCCGCGAACGCGGCGTCGAGCGGCGCCGGATCGTCGACGGGCGCAATATCGATCAACGGGAATTCGAGCACGTCGCAACCGGCCTCGGCCAGTTGTGACGCGAGCGCGCCGGACTGGCCGTCCGGGCGCGTCAGGACAGCGGTGAACGCGCGCGCGCCGCCCGCCATCAGGCGTCGCCCTTGCCGGCGGCCTGCGAGCCCGCGAGCAGCGCCTGGACGATCTCGAGCGCGCCTTGCGCCTCGAGTTCGTCGGACACGGCGCGGCCGAGCGCGAGCGCATCGGCGACGCTCATGACGGCCCCGCACTCCTCGGCGGTCAGCACGCGCTTGCCGTCGGTCGTCGACACGCGGCCCGTCAGGTACAGCTCGCCCGCGCGCCACACCGCATGCGCGGCGAGCGGCACCTCGCAGCTGCCGCCGAGCGCGCGCGACACCATCCGCTCGGCCTCGACCGCGAGCGCGGTCTGCGGGTCGTGCAGCGGTGCGAGCCACGCGGCGACGTCGTCGCGGTGCGACGCGATCTCGATGCCGAGCGCGCCCTGGCCCGCGGCGGGCGGGCTCGCGTCGACGTCGAGCAGCGCGCGGATCCGCGCTTCGAGGCCGAGGCGCTTCAGGCCGGCGGCCGCCAGGATGATCGCCGCGTAATCGCCGCGATCGAGCTTCGCCAGGCGCGTGTCGAGGTTGCCGCGCAGCGGCAGCACGTCCAGGTGCGGGTAGCGCGAGCGCAGCATCGCCTCGCGGCGCAGGCTCGACGTGCCGACCACGGCACCGGCCGGCAGCGCGTCGAGCGACGCGTAGTCGTTCGACACGAACGCATCGCGCGGGTCCTCGCGCTCCATGATCGCGGCAAGCGAGAAGCCTTCCGGCAGCGCCATCGGCACGTCCTTCAGCGAATGCACGGCGAGATCGGCGCGGCCGTCGGCCAGCGCGGCCTCCAGTTCCTTCACGAACAGGCCCTTGCCGCCGACCTTCGACAGCGTGCGATCGAGAATCTGGTCGCCGCGCGTCGTCATTCCGAGGATTTTCACGTCACAAGCTGGATATAATTTGCGCAGCGCATCACGCACATGTTCGGCTTGCCACATCGCCAGGCGGCTCTCGCGCGAAGCAATCGTCAACGTCGCGGGCGGCTGTGCCTGTTGCGGCCCGGCCGCAGGAGTCTCGGAATTCATTGCTGGAACATCGAAGGACGGGATTGAAGATCGAACAATGGTAGCACGCACGCCCCCGCCCGCCCGGGCCCGGAGCCTGCGTCCGGCCTGCCGCCGGGCGGGTCGCGGCGCCGATGTGCGGATGTGCCGCACGTAGCTGGTTGCTTGACCGCAGTTTCGCAGTTTCCGCAGTTCCTTTTGACTCGAGCTTTCCCAAGGAAACCCATCGTGAAGTCTTCCGGATCGGCGCGTACGGCGCGCCGCAATGCTGCCCTGTCCTCCTCCGACGCCTCGACGGACACCGTCGCCACCGCCGCGAACGGCCGTGCGAAAACGGCAACGAAACCGAAAGACCCGATACGTCAGACAAAACGCACGGCGAAAGCCGCCGGCCCGGCCGCCCGCACGGCCGGGGCGACGAAGGCTGGCACCCGCACGCGCGACGACAAGGACGGCCCGCTGTTCGACGACATCCGCTTTCTCGGCCGCCTGCTCGGCGACGTCGTGCGCGAGCAGGAAGGCGACACCGTGTTCGACGTCGTCGAGACGATCCGCCAGACCGCCGTCAAGTTCCGCCGCGAGGACGACAGCGAAGCCGCGCAGACGCTCGAGAAAAAGCTGCGCAAGCTGACGCCGGAGCAGACGGTGAGCGTCGTGCGCGCGTTCAGCTATTTCTCGCACCTCGCGAACATCGCGGAAGACCGCCACCACAACCGCCGCCGCCGCATCCACGCGCTGGCCGGCTCCGCGTCGCAGCCCGGCACCGTCGCGTACGCACTCGAGCAGTTGAAAACGACCGGCAATGCGTCGAAGCGACTGCTGCAGCGCTTCTTCGACGATGCGCTGATCGTGCCGGTGCTGACCGCGCACCCGACCGAAGTGCAGCGCAAGAGCATCCTCGACGCGCAGCACGACATCGCACGCCTGCTCGCCGAGCGCGACCAGGAGCTGACCAGCCGCGAGCGCCAGTACAACGAATCGATGCTGCGCGCACGCGTCACCACGCTGTGGCAGACCCGCATGCTGCGCGACGCGCGCCTGACGGTCGGCGACGAAATCGAGAACGCGCTGTCGTACTACCGCGCGACGTTCCTCGACGAACTGCCCGCGCTGTACGGCGACATCGAGGCCGCGCTCGCCGAGCACGGCCTGTCCGCGCGCGTACCCGCGTTCTTCCAGATGGGCAGCTGGATCGGCGGCGACCGCGACGGCAACCCGAACGTGACCGCGTCGACGCTCGACGAAGCGATCAACCGCCAGGCCGCGGTGATCCTCGAGCACTATCTGGAACAGGTGCACAAGCTCGGCGCCGAACTGTCCGTGTCGAACCTGCTCGTCGGTGCGAACGACGCCGTGAAGGCGCTCGCGGCCGCGTCGCCCGACCAGTCGCCGCACCGCGTCGACGAGCCGTATCGTCGCGCGCTGATCGGCATCTACACGCGGCTCGCCGCAAGCGCGCGCGTGCGTCTCGGCGAAGGCACGGTGCCCGTGCGCAGCGCGGGCCGCGGCGCGCCGCCCGTGCGCGCGATCCCGTATGCGGATTCCGAAGCGTTCGTCGCCGACCTGAAGGTGCTGACCGCATCGCTCGACGAACACCACGGCACGTCGCTCGCCGCGCCGCGCCTCGCGCCGCTCGTGCGCGCGGCCGAAGTGTTCGGCTTCCATCTCGCGAGCATCGACCTGCGCCAGAGCTCCGACATCCACGAAGCCGTGGTCGCCGAGCTGTTCGCGCGCGCGGGCGTCGAGGCCGACTACGCGGCGCTCGCCGAGGAAGACAAGCTGCGCGTGCTGCTCGCCGCGCTCGCCGATCCGCGTCCGCTGCGCTCGCCGTACCTCGAATACTCCGCGCTCGCCCAGAGCGAACTCGGCGTGTTCGAGAAGGCGCGCGACGTGCGCGCCCAATTCGGCCCGCGCGCGGTACGCAACTACATCATTTCGCATACGGAAACCGTCAGCGACCTCGTCGAGGTGCTGCTGCTCCAGAAGGAAACGGGCCTGCTCGAAGGCGCGCTCGGCGTGCCCGGCGGCAACGCCCGCAACAGCCTGATGGTGATCCCGCTGTTCGAGACGATTCCCGACCTGCGCGACGCCGCGCGCATCATGCGCGAATACTTCGCGCTGCCGGGCATCGACGCGCTGATCGCGCACCAGGGCGCCGAGCAGGAAGTGATGCTCGGCTATTCGGACAGCAACAAGGACGGCGGCTTCCTCACGTCGAACTGGGAGCTGTATCGCGCGGAACTCGCGCTCGTCGACCTGTTCCGCGACCGCAAGATCACGCTGCGGCTGTTCCACGGCCGCGGCGGCACGGTCGGCCGCGGCGGCGGCCCGACCTACCAGGCGATCCTGTCGCAGCCGCCGGGCACCGTGAACGGCCAGATCCGCCTGACCGAACAGGGCGAGGTGATCGCGAGCAAGTTCGCGAACCCGGAGATCGGCCGCCGGAACCTCGAGACGGTCGTCGCCGCGACGCTCGAGGCAACGCTCCTGCCGCAGAACAACGCGCCCGCGCAGCTGCCGGCGTTCGAGGCCGCGATGCAGACGCTGTCCGATTCGGCGATGGCCGCGTACCGCGCGCTCGTCTACGAAACCCCGGGCTTCACCGACTATTTCTTCTCGTCGACGCCGATCACCGAGATCGCCGAGCTGAACATCGGCAGCCGCCCGGCCTCGCGCAAGCTGCAGGATCCGAAGCAGCGCAAGATCGAGGACCTGCGCGCGATTCCGTGGGGCTTCTCGTGGGGCCAGTGCCGGCTGCTGCTGACGGGCTGGTACGGCTTCGGCAGCGCGGTGAGTGCATATCTCGACGGCGCGCAGGATGAAACCGAGCGCACGAAGCGCGTCGCGCTGCTGAAGAAGATGAACAAGACCTGGCCGTTCTTCTCGAACCTGATGTCGAACATGGACATGGTGCTGGCGAAGACCGACCTCGCGGTCGCGTCGCGCTACGCGCAACTGGTCGCCGACCGCAAGCTGCGCAAGCACGTGTTCGAGCGGATCGTCGCGGAATGGGAGCGCACAGCGCAGGCGCTGGCGGAAATCACCGGGCACGAAGGCCGCCTCGCGACCAACCCGCTGCTCGCGCGATCGATCAAGAACCGCTTCCCGTATCTCGATCCGCTGAATCACCTGCAGGTCGAGCTGATCAAGCGCCACCGCGCGGGCGACACGAACGCGCGGCTGCGCCGCGGGATTCACCTGACGATCAACGGGATCGCGGCCGGCCTGCGCAACACGGGCTGATCCGCATGCGGCGCGGCGTGATGCCGCGCCGGCCGGCGACGTGAAAGCCGCGATACCCACCGTATGCACGGTGGCGTATCGCGGCTTTTTTCATGCTTGCGGGCGTCGACGAAACCGTGCCGGCGCACCGCACGCTCAGTGCGCGTCGATCAGCAGCGCGTCGTGCTCGAACGATCCGTCGGGCTGCACCGCGTAATAGCCGCGCACCTCGTCGGGCGCATGCGCCCACAGCGCGCGAATGCCGGTCACGCTGTCGGCCGGCGTGCGGATGCGCGCGACCCACGTATCGAAATCGATCGGCAGCCGCCAGCGGCTGTGCACGTGCGCGTCGAAGCCGGCATCGCGGAACATCGCGAGCCATTCGTCCGCGCGGTAGTCGCGCACGTGCGACGCGTCGCGCAGCACTTCCGCGGCCTGCAGGTACGTATCGAGGAGCGGATGGTCGTTGCCGGCGATGTCGATCATCAGCACGCGGCCGCCCGGCTTCAGCACGCGGCGCACTTCGGCGAGCGCCGCGCGCATGTCGTGCCAGTGGTGTGCGCTCATCCGGCTCACGACCCAGTCGAACGTCGCCGTCTCGAACGGCAGTTTCTCGGCCGGGCCCTGCTGCGTACGGATGTTCGCGAGCCCGCGCTCGCGCGCCGCGGCGTCGACCGTCGCGAGCATCTGCGCGGCGAGATCGTAGGCGACCACGTCGCGCACGTGCGGCGCGACCGCGAAGCTCGCGTGGCCGGCGCCGCAGCCGAGATCGAGCACCGCGGCATCGGGCGTCGCGCGCACCGCGTCGGCGAGCGTCTGCAGGTCGGCGCCCGTCGCGTGGACCGTGCTCGTCAGGTAGGCGGCGGCCGTCGTGCCGAATGCGTCGGCGACCTGGTCGTGGTGTTTCATCGTTCTCTCCTTTCTTTTGCGCAATCGGCCGGCGTGGATGCGTCAGTGCGCATTCCGGCCCCATGCAACACGTTTTGTGGGACGCCCGCTCCCCTGGCAGCGCGCGAGCCGCTACAATAGGCCCGCGCCTGTACCAGTACAAGTTAAGCAGTTATTCTGGTATTCGATACACCCGTCTGATCGTTGCCGCATCCCCGCTTCCACTTCGCCGTTTCCGCATGAACCAGCCGTCATCCGTCCCCGTCCCGCCGCTCGATGCCACGCCCGCCCGTGCGCTCGGCGAATTCATCCGCGCCCACCGCGAGCGGCTGTCGCCGCAGGCCGTCGGCCTGCCGCCCGGCCCGCGCCGCCGCACGCCGGGGCTGCGGCGCGAGGAAGTCGCGCAGCTCTGCGGCGTCAGCCCCACCTGGTACACGTGGATCGAACAGGGCCGCCCCGTGTCCGCGTCGGCCGACGCACTCGCGCGGATCGCCGTCGCGCTGCAACTGTCGAAGGCCGAGCGCGTGTACCTGTTCGAGCTGGCCGCGCAGCGCGACCCGGCCGAGCCCGACGTCGCGGGCGGCGACCTGCCGCCGACGCTCGCCGCGACCGTCGCGGCCATCGCGACGCCCGCCTACGTGCTCGACCGGCAATGGAACGCACTCGCGTGGAACGCACCGGCCGCCGCGCTCTTTTCCGGCTGGCTCGACGGCGAGCACGACCGCAACCTGCTGCGCTTCACGTTCATGTCGCCGGCCGCGCGCACGCTGATCGTCGACTGGGAAACCCGGGCGCGGCGGCTCGCGGCCGAATTCCGCGCCGATTCGATCCGGCACCTGACCGACGCGCCCACGCGTGCGCTGATCGACGCACTGACCGCCGGCAGCGACGCCTTCGCGCAGTACTGGGCATCGCAGGACGTGTTCGAACGCGAAGGCGGCCTGCGCGAATTCGACCATCCGGCCGACGGCCGCCTCGTGTACCAGCAGATCACGCTGAAACCCGCGCACCGCGAAGACCTGAAGCTGGTCGTGCTCGTGCGCGACTGAACGGGCCGGCCCGCGCGGACCACGGCCGGCGGGCCGCCGCGAACGGCTGCGCGCCGCGGCGGGCAGGCCCGCGAATGTTAGAATCGCGGGATTCCCTCGGCGGCGCACGCCGCCCAACATCCCCTTCGAAGAATCGCCATGACGTCCCAACTGCACAAAAAGGGCGAGGCCTGGTCGGCCCGCTTCTCGGAACCGATGTCGGAGCTGGTCAAGCGCTACACGTCGTCGGTGTTTTTCGACAAGCGCCTCGCGCTCGTCGACATCGCCGGCTCGCTCGCGCACGCGAACATGCTCGCCGCGCAGAAGATCATCAGCGCCGACGACCTGGCCGCGATCGAACGCGGAATGGCGCAGATCAAGGGAGAAATCGAGCGCGGCGAATTCGAATGGCAGCTCGACCTGGAAGACGTCCACCTGAACATCGAGGCGCGCCTGACCGCGCTGATCGGCGATGCCGGCAAGCGCCTGCACACGGGCCGCTCGCGCAACGACCAGGTCGCCACCGACATCCGCCTGTGGCTGCGCGGCGAGATCGACCGCATCGGCGGCCTGCTGAACGACCTGCGCGGCGCGCTGCTCGACCTCGCGGAACAGAACGCCGACACGATCATGCCGGGCTTCACGCACCTGCAGGTCGCGCAACCCGTCACGTTCGGCCACCACCTGCTCGCGTACGTCGAGATGTTCTCGCGCGACGCGGAGCGCATGCGCGACTGCCGCACCCGCGTGAACCGCCTGCCGCTCGGCGCGGCCGCGCTCGCCGGCACGAGCTACCCGATCGACCGTCACGCCGTGGCGAAGACGCTCGGCTTCGACGGCATCTGCGCGAACTCGCTCGACGCGGTGTCGGATCGCGACTTCGCGATCGAATTCACGGCGGCTTCCGCGCTCGTGATGACGCACGTGTCGCGCTTCTCCGAAGAACTCGTGCTGTGGATGAGCCCGCGCGTCGGCTTCATCGACATCGCCGACCGCTTCTGCACCGGCAGCTCGATCATGCCGCAGAAGAAGAACCCGGACGTGCCCGAGCTCGCGCGCGGCAAGACGGGCCGCGTGAACGGCCACCTGATGGCGCTGCTGACGCTGATGAAAGGCCAGCCGCTCGCGTACAACAAGGACAACCAGGAAGACAAGGAACCGCTGTTCGACACGGTCGACACCGTCGCCGACACGCTGCGGATCTTCGCCGAGATGGTGGCCGGCATCACCGTGAAGCCGGACGCGATGCGCGCGGCCGCCCTGCAGGGCTTCTCGACCGCCACCGACCTCGCCGACTACCTGGTGAAGCGCGGCCTGCCGTTCCGCGATGCGCACGAAGCCGTCGCGCACGCCGTGAAGATCTGCGACGACCGTGGCATCGACCTGGCCGACCTGACGCTCGACGAGATGAAGCAGGAACTGCCGAACGTCGCGCACCTGATCGGCGAAGACGTGTTCGGCTACCTGACGCTCGAAGGTTCGGTCGCCAGCCGCAATCACCCTGGCGGCACCGCACCCGACCAGGTGCGTGCGGCGGTCAAGGCAGCCCGCGCCGCGCTCGGCCGGTAAGCCCGCTGTTCCGGACGGACGCCATCGGCGTCCGTTTTTCATTCGGGCGGCCGTCGCGCCGCCCATCGCCTTCCCCGCTTCCCGAATGCCGCCGATGACCTTTTCCGCCGCACTCTTCGACATGGACGGCCTGCTCGTCGATTCCGAGCGGACCATCATGAACACGTGGATCGACGTGTCGAATGCGCACGGCGTCACGCTGACCACCGCCGACTACCTGCAGATCGTCGGTCGCTCGTTCGCCGAAGGCCAGGTGATCCTGGCGCGGCTGATCGGCAACCCCGATACGTTCGACGCGGTGCGCACCCGCGTGCGCGAGCAGCTCGCGGCGCCCGAACCGCATCCGAAGTTTCCGCTGAAGCCCGGCGCGTTCGCGCTGCTCGACGCGCTCGCGCAAGCCGGCATTCCTTGCGCGGTCGCGTCGTCGTCCGCGAGCGAGGTGATCCGCGCGCGGCTCGACGCGGTCGGCGTGCTGCCGTTCTTCCGCGCGATCGCGGGCGGCGACGAAGTCGCGCGCGGCAAGCCCGACCCGGCCGTCTACCGGCTCGCGGCCGAACGCCTCGGCGTGCCGGCACACGCATGCGTCGCGTTCGAGGACAGCGATTTCGGTGCGCAGTCGGCCGCCGGCGCGGGCGCATCGGTCGTCACCGTGCCCGACCTGAAGGCGCCGACGCCCGAGATCGTCGCGCTGAGCCTGCACGTGCTGGCCTCGCTCGACGATGCGCTTGCGCTCGTGCCGTCGTGGTTCGGCGGGCACGATACGCGACGGCCCGCTTAGATCGCGTGCCACCCAATGCAAAACGGGCACCCGAAGGTGCCCGTTTTGCCCTATCGCCGAACAACCGGCATCGCGGTTGCGCTTACTTGTTGCCCGCCGTCTCCGACAGCCGTTTCATCGTCGCGATGCGCGCGCCGATCAGGTCGACGCGGCCGTCCTCGCCGACGAGCGGCGCCGTCGCATCGCGGAACCCGACCCACGCGCGCTGCGCGCGTACGAGCGTCGCGGCCGAATGCGCAGGCATCTTGCGGCGCAGCTTCTGGTAATAGCGGTTCAGGTCGAACAGCGCGTGCTCGCACGCGGCGTCCTGTTCGCACGGGCGCACGCGGCGCACGGCCGGATCGCGCGGCGCGTTCGCCGGCTTGCCGTTCGGCCGGGCCCCACCCTGGGCCGCGCTCGTGCCGCCCTGCGCGCCGCTCGTGGCCGCCACTGGCACGGCGGCGGGCGGCGGTGCATAGCGATCGGCCGCGCCGCGCAGCGCCAGCGCGCGATCGCGCACGGGCTGCAGCTGCAGGTCGGCACTCGACATCGCGTACGACGTGCCGCGCGTGGTGTCGTACACGGCCTTCAGCAGATGCACTTCATCCTTGCGCCACGTGAGCCAGCGGCGCTGGCTGTCCTGCCAGCCGCGCTTCGCGTCGGCCGGCGCATCCTTCAACAGGCGCTGGTATGCGCCGTCCATCACGGCCTGCCACTGCTGCTGCGCTTCGCCCATGCACTGGATCTGGCCGGCCGGCGAAGACCGGTCGCGCCGCGCGAGGCATTGCCGCATCGCGACGTCGATCGGGTCGGCCGCCGCGACTTCCGCGTGCGCGACACCCATGCCCGCCAGCCCCGACGCGCCTGCCGCCCAGACGACGAGCGCGGCCACCGCCGCACGCATCGCCTGGATTCGTCCGTGCGTCGCCATCAGTCGCGCACGCAGTCGACGAAGTACTCGACGCGGCCGTTCACCTCTTCCGCGACGAGGCCGTGGATGTCGGTGTGGAAGCCCGGGAAGCGCTCGTTGAAGTCGCGCGCGAACCGCAGGTAGTTCACGATCGTCTTGTTGAAACGCTCGCCCGGAATCAGCAGCGGAATGCCCGGCGGGTACGGCGTGAGCAGGATGCTCGTCACGCGGCCTTCGAGCTCGTCGAGCGGCACGCGGTCGATCTTGCGGTGCGCGAGCTTCGCGAACGCGTCCGACGGCTTCATCGCCGGTTCCATGTCCGACAGGTACATCTCGGTCGTCAGGCGGGCGATGTCGTTCGCGCGGTACACGTCGTGGATCTGCGTGCACAGGTCACGCAGGCCGACACGCTCGTAGCGCGGATGCTGCGCGACGAATTCCGGCAGCACGCGCCACAGCGGCTGGTTGTTGTCGTAGTCGTCCTTGAACTGCTGCAGCTCGGTCACCATCGAGTTCCAGCGGCCCTTCGTGATGCCGATCGTGAACATGATGAAGAACGAGTACAGGCCGGTCTTCTCGACGATGATCCCGTGCTCGGCCAGGTACTTCGTGACGATCGCGGCGGGGATGCCCGTCTCGCCGAACTCGCCGTCGACGTCGAGCCCCGGCGTGATGATCGTCGCCTTGATCGGGTCGAGCATGTTGAAGCCTTCCGCCAGCGGGCCGAAGCCGTGCCAGTGGTCGTTCGGCTTCAGCATCCAGTCGTCGCGCGAACCGATGCCTTCTGCCGACAGCTCGTCCGGGCCCCACACGCTGAAGAACCAGTCGTCGCCGTATTCGGCGTCGACCTTGCGCATCGCGCGGCGGAAATCGATCGCCTCGGCGATCGATTCCTCGACGAGCGCGGTGCCGCCCGGCGGCTCCATCATCGCGGCCGCGACGTCGCACGACGCGATGATCGCGTACTGCGGGCTCGTCGACGTGTGCATCAGGTACGCCTCGTTGAAGCGGTGCTTGTCGAACGTGCGGTTCTCCGAATCCTGCACGACGATCTGCGATGCCTGCGAGATGCCCGCGAGCAGCTTGTGCGTCGAGTGCGTCGCGAACACGAGCGCGCCCGTGCGCGGACGCCCATCGCCGATCGCGTGCATGTCGCGATAGAAGTCGTGGAACGTCGCGTGCGGCAGCCACGCTTCGTCGAAGTGCAGCGTGTCGAGCAGGTCGCCGAGCAGGTCCTTGATCATCTCGACGTTGTAGACGACGCCGTCGTACGTGCTCTGCGTGATCGTCAGGATGCGCGGCTTCATGTCCGGGTTCTGGCGCATCGCCTCGCGCGCGAACGGGTTCGCCTCGATCTTCTTGCGGATGTTCTCCGGCTTGAACTCGTCGCGCGGGATCGGCCCGATGATGCCGAAGTGGTTGCGCGTCGGCGTGAGGAACACCGGAATCGCGCCCGTCATCGTGATCGCGTGCAGGATCGACTTGTGGCAGTTGCGGTCGACCAGCACGATGTCGCCGGGCGCGACCGTCGCGTGCCAGACGATCTTGTTCGACGTCGACGTGCCGTTGGTCACGAAGAACAGGTGGTCCGCGCTGAAGATGCGCGCCGCATTGCGCTCGGACGCGGCGACCGGGCCCGTGTGGTCGAGCAGCTGGCCGAGTTCGTCCACCGCGTTGCAGACGTCGGCGCGCAGCATGTTCTCGCCGAAGAACTGGTGGAACATCTGGCCGAGCGGGTTCTTCAGGAACGCGACGCCGCCCGAGTGGCCCGGGCAGTGCCACGAGTACGAGCCTTCGTCCGCGTACTTCACCAGTTCCTTGAAGAACGGCGGCGCGAGCGAGTCGAGATAGACCTTCGCCTCGCGGATGATGTGGCGCGCGACGAACTCCGGCGTGTCCTCGAACATGTGGATGAAGCCGTGCAGCTCGCGCAGGATGTCGTTCGGCAGGTGGCGCGACGTGCGCGTTTCGCCGTACAGGAAGATCGGGATGTCCGCGTTGCGGCGGCGCACTTCGGTGACGAACGCGCGCAGCTCGATGATCGCGGTCGCGAGTTCGGGCAGTTCGCCGTCCGGGCCGGTTTCGCCGAGCATGAGTTCGTCGTCGTCGATCGACAGGATGAAGCACGACGCGCGGCTCGACTGCTGCGCGAACGACGTCAGATCGCCGTAGCTCGTGAGGCCGAGGACTTCGACGCCCTCCTTCTCGATCGCTTCGGCCAACGCCCGGATGCCGGAGCCCGAGATGTTCTCGGAGCGGAAATCTTCGTCGATGATGACGACGGGGAAACGAAACTTCATGGGCGATTCTCCAAAAAGAACGACCGCGGCGCGTCACGCGCAGCGGTCACCCGGAAACTGGTGAGACGTTATGCAACCAGATCAGGTTTTCGGCAGCGTGACACCGCGCTGCCCCTGATACTTGCCGCCGCGATCCGCGTACGACACGTCGCACACTTCGTCGCTTTCGAAGAAGAGCACCTGCGCGACGCCTTCGTTCGCGTAGATCTTCGCGGGCAACGGCGTGGTGTTCGAGAATTCCAGCGTGACGTAGCCTTCCCACTCGGGTTCGAACGGCGTCACGTTGACGATGATCCCGCAGCGCGCATAGGTCGACTTGCCGAGGCAGACGGTGAGCACGGTGCGCGGGATGCGGAAATATTCGACGGTGCGGGCCAGCGCGAACGAGTTCGGCGGGATGATGCACACGTCGCCCTTGAAATCGACAAACGAACCCTCGTCGAAGTTCTTCGGATCGACGATCGTCGAGTTGATGTTCGTGAAGATCTTGAATTCGTCCGCGCAGCGGATGTCGTAGCCGTAGCTCGACGTGCCGTAGCTGACGATCCGGCGGCCGTCCTCGGACGCGCGAACCTGATCGGGCACGAACGGCTCGATCATCTTGTGCTCTTCGGCCATGCGCCGAATCCATTTGTCGGACTTGATGCTCATATCGGGGCGCCTGGAAACGCTGCGTGACGGTCAGGGAGGGCCGCTCGCGCGAGACGGCGGCCGGGAAAGGCGGACATTTTACGCGATCATCGGCGCACGCACGCGGCGGCCGTCAACGGATCACGCCGCAGGCGAGCGCGGGCCCCGCGCCATGCTGCGGAAACGCGGGATCGCTCGAGTCGCGGTGCACCAGCGCCGCGCGGTTCATCGCCGAGCGCACGCCATCGAGGGCCAGATCGGGCGCGACGATGAAGCCGGCCGCGACGCCGTTCGCGTCCGCATGGATGTTGCCGAGATCGCCGGCGACGCGGGCGCCCGCGCGCAACCGGTCGGCGGCCGGCGCGAACACCTGGCCGGCGCTCGAGCCGTCGCCCGCGTTGCAGTCGCCGCGTTCATGCACCTGTAGCGCGTGATCGCTGTTGGGCGGAAGGCCGGCCAGGTTGTACGTGACCTGAACGCCGTCCGGACGCTCGACGAACGTCACCGCGCCGCGCGCCTGCGAGCCGACCGTCGGCTGCAGTTGTGCGTCGGCCCGTTTTTCGTGCGACGAGGAAAAGGAGGTGCAGCCGGCCAGCAGGCCCAGCGCGGCGGCGGCCAGCAGCGCGTACCGCACGCGGCCGGCGCGCACGCCGTGATGTCGTTGTTTCATTCGATCCTCATGCCGGCTGGCGGCCGTTTGACACGACGGCCGCGCCGGGCGGGTAAAGGGACCCGGGAAAAGTCGCCATGATACCGCGCCTCGCGGCGCCGTAAACAGCGTGAGGCCCCGCCCCGCAAGGGTTTTACGTATTTTGAACAACGATCGACGGAAACTTCGACGTCATGTCGCGCGATCGCTCGGCAATCGCCAGTGCGACACCGCGCGCGATGTCGCGGTAACGACGGGCCAGCGCGCCTTCGGGATCGGCCGCGACCGTCGGCGTGCCGCTGTCGGCCCGCTCGCGGATCGCGATGTCGAGCGGCAGGCTGCCGAGCACGTTCACGTCGTAATCCTTAGCCATCCGCTCGGCCCCGCCAGCGCCGAAGATGTGTTCTTCGTGGCCGCAGTTCGAACAGATGTGGATGCTCATGTTCTCGACGATGCCGAGGATCGGAATCCCGACCTTCTCGAACATCTTCAGGCCCTTCTTCGCGTCGAGCAGCGCGATGTCCTGCGGCGTCGTGACGATCACCGCGCCCGTGACCGGCACGCGCTGCGCGAGCGTGAGCTGGATGTCGCCCGTGCCGGGCGGCATGTCGACGATCAGGTAGTCGAGCTCGCGCCAGTTGGTCTGGCGCAGCAACTGCTCGAGCGCGGAGGTCGCCATCGGGCCGCGCCATACCATCGGGTTGTCTTCCTCGATCAGGAAGCCGATCGAGTTCGCCTGCAGCCCGTGGCCGACGAGCGGATTCATCGACTGGTTGTCGGGCGACTCGGGGCGCTGGCCGTGGATGCCGAGCATCGTCGGCAGTGACGGGCCGTAGATGTCGGCGTCGAGGATGCCGACCGACGCACCTTCGGCGGCGAGCGCGAGCGCGAGGTTGACGGCCGTCGTGCTCTTGCCGACACCGCCCTTGCCCGACGCGACCGCCACGATGTTCTTCACGTTCGGCAGCAGTTTCACGCCGCGCTGCACCGTGTGCGCGACGATCTCCTGCGACACGGCGACGCGCGCGTCGCGTACGCCGGGCACGGCCTGGAGCGCCGCGGTGACGCGTGCGCGCACGTCGTCGTGCTGGCTGCGCGCGGGATAACCGAGCACCACGTCGAGCGCCACGACGTCGCCGTCGATCGCGACGTTGCGCACGCCCTTGTTCGCCGCATACGGACGGCCGGTATTGGGGTCGACGACAGCCGCCAAAGCGGCGTCGACTTGTGCCCGGTCAATGCTCATCGAAACTCCGTGAAAACGTTTTTCTCGCGCGCAAACGTCAAAAAATATCAAATTACGCTGCGAAAATCGGGAAAAGTGAAAGAATCTGTTGCACGCCATTGCGCGAACGCGCGACCCGGCGCACTCTTCGCCTGCGGCATGCTATGGGGCCAAATCGGCCACCAACCGCCTATATTGTAGAGGCTGACGCGTCGCACTGCCCGAACAGCCACGCTGACGGACAGGGCATGCGGCCACCTCGGCGGCTGCCGCTGGCGCAGGCCTGTCCTCCTTTTTCGGGCGGCCCGCGCGTGGAGCCGTAACTGTTGTTGTCGTCGTTGTCGACTCGTTCAACCAAGAGAGGAATCCAAGATGAACATGAAAATCGCGACCCGTCTGTCCGTCTTCGCATTGGCCGGCGCACTGCTGGCAGGCTGCGCCACGCAGCAAGGCAACAATACGGCCGTCGGTACCGGCACGGGTGCGGCGCTGGGCGCAGGCATCGGCGCGCTGGCGGGCGGCGGCAAGGGCGCGGCGATCGGCGCGGGCGTCGGCGCACTGGTCGGCGGCGTGACGGGTTACAACTGGCAGGCGATCAAGAACAAGCTCGCGCCGTCGGCAGCCAAGACGGGTACGCAGGTGACCGAGCAGCCGGACGGCTCGCTGAAGCTGAACGTGCCGAGCTCGGTGACGTTCGCGACGAACCAGTACGCGATCACGCCGGCCTTCACGCCGCTGCTGAACGACCTGGCGACGACGCTGAACCAGAACCCGCAAGTGACGGCATCGATCGTCGGCTACACGGACAGCACGGGTTCGCAGCAGCTGAACCAGACGCTGTCGCAGAACCGCGCGCAGAGCGTCGTCAACGCGCTCGTGCAGCGCGGCGTTGCCGGCGGCCGCCTGTCGGCACAGGGCATGGGCCCGTCGAACCCGATCGCGGACAACGCGACGGAAGCCGGCCGCGCACAGAACCGCCGCGTCGAAATCTACCTGCGCGCAGCACAGGCGCAGTAAGCGCACGACGAGGGGAAGGCGCGGGCCCGCCGCCCGCGCAGCCCCGCCGGACAAGACTTCCGGCGGAGCCGGTAACAAATCGAAAAAATTTTCGAACTTCTGTCGCAGGCCGTGGTCAGTATTTACGGTACGCGGCTGGTGTTGCCGGCGCGTCACCATTCTCCTCTTGTCGTTGTTGCTCCGGGGCCGTATCCGCCCCGGTTTTTTTTGCCCGCAGAATTCGTGCTGCGCCGCAGCATGTCACCGCCGGGCACGCCGCTTGCGCGGCCCCGCCCGTTCCGGCGCCCGGTCAGCGGCGCCCTGCCCGCGTCGCCGGCGCGCGCCCCTGCTAGAATCGCAGTTTCCCGTCGTTTTCCGCCGTTCCTCTACAGACCCTATGTCCGCATCCGACCTCACTTCCGTGCAGGCTGCGGCGCCGCAAGGTGACCGCCAGATCCTCGTTACGTCCGCACTGCCCTATGCCAACGGGCAGATCCACATCGGCCACCTGGTCGAGTACATCCAGACCGACATCTGGGTGCGGACGCTGCGAATGCATGGCCATGAGGTCTACTACATCGGCGCCGACGACACGCACGGCACGCCGATCATGCTGCGCGCGGAGAAGGAAGGCCTGACCCCGAAGCAGCTGATCGACCGCGTGTGGACCGAGCACAAGCGCGACTTCGACAGCTTCGGCGTGTCGTTCGACAATTTCTACTCGACCGATTCGGACGAGAACCGCGTGCTGAGCGAGAAGATCTACGTCGCGCTGCAGGAAGCCGGTTTCATCGCCGAGCGCGAGATCGAGCAGGCGTACGATCCCGTCAAGGAAATGTTCCTGCCCGACCGCTTCATCAAGGGCGAGTGCCCGAAGTGCCACGCGAAGGATCAGTACGGCGACAGCTGCGAAGTGTGCGGTTCGACCTACCTGCCCACCGAACTGCTGAACCCGTATTCGGTCGTATCGGGCGCGACGCCGGTGCGCAAGACGTCGAAGCACTACTTCTTCCGCCTGTCCGACCCGCGCTGCGAAACGTTCCTGCGCGAATGGGTGAGCGGCCTCGCGCAGCCCGAAGCGACCAACAAGATGCGCGAATGGCTCGGCGACGCCGGCGAGTCCAAGCTCGCCGACTGGGACATCTCGCGCGACGCGCCGTATTTCGGCTTCGAGATCCCTGGCGCGCCCGGCAAGTATTTCTACGTGTGGCTCGACGCGCCCGTCGGCTACTACGCGAGCTTCAAGAACCTGTGCGACCGCAACGGCGTCGACTTCGACGCGTGGATCCGCCCGGGCTCGACCACCGAGCAGTATCACTTCATCGGCAAGGACATCCTGTACTTCCACACGCTGTTCTGGCCCGCGATGCTCGAGTTCTCGGGCCACCGCACGCCGACCAACGTGTTCGCGCACGGCTTCCTGACGGTCGACGGCGCGAAGATGTCGAAGTCGCGCGGCACGTTCATCACCGCGCAGAGCTACATCGACACGGGCCTGAACCCCGAATGGCTGCGCTACTACTTCGCCGCGAAGCTGAACGCGACGATGGAAGACATCGACCTGAACCTCGACGATTTCCAGGCGCGCGTGAACAGCGATCTCGTCGGCAAGTACGTGAACATCGCGAGCCGCGCGGCAGGCTTCCTGATCAAGCGCTTCGACGGCCGCGTGCAGGACAGCGCGATGAACCATCCGCTCGTCGTGAAGCTGCGCGATGCGATTCCCGGGATCGCCGCGCACTACGAAGCACGCGAGTACGGCCGCGCGCTGCGCCACACGATGGAGCTCGCGGACGAAGTGAACGCGTACGTCGACGGCGCGAAACCGTGGGATCTCGCGAAGGATCCGGCCAACGCGGTCGCGCTGCACGAAACCTGCAGCGTGAGCCTCGAGTCCTTCCGCCTGCTGTCGCTCGCGCTGAAGCCGGTGATGCCGCGCGTGGCCGAGGCCGTCGAGTCGTTCTTCGGGATCGCGCCGCTCGCGTGGGCCGATGCCGCGAAGCCGCTGTCGTCGGAACAGCCGATCAAGGCGTACCAGCACCTGATGACGCGCGTCGACCCGAAGCAGATCGAGGCATTGCTCGCCGCGAACCGCGATTCGCTGCAGGCCGAGGCCACCGGCGCGGCCGCCGCGAGCGCGAACGCCGCCAAGGAGGCGAAGAACGCCAAGGTGAACGCGAAGCCGGCCGCCGTGAACGGCGCCGACGATGCCCCCATCTCGATCGACGATTTCGCGAAGATCGACCTGCGCATCGCGAAGATCGTCGCGTGCCAGGCCGTCGAGGGTTCGGACAAGCTGCTGCAGCTCACGCTCGACGTCGGCGAGGAAAAGACCCGCAACGTGTTCTCGGGCATCAAGTCGGCGTACCAGCCCGAGCAGCTCGTGGGCAAGCTGACCGTGATGGTCGCGAACCTCGCGCCGCGCAAGATGAAGTTCGGCCTGTCCGAAGGGATGGTGCTCGCCGCGTCGGCCACCGACGAGAAGGCGGAACCGGGCCTCTACATCCTCGAGCCGCACAGCGGCGCGAAGCCCGGCATGCGCGTGAAGTAAGCCGAACGCGCTGCCGCTGGCGCCAAACAAAGCCCCGCACGATTCGTTTCGTGCGGGGCTTTTTCATTCATGGCTGCTCGGCACGCCGCGCCCGCGCCGCGTCGCTGCCGAACCACCGGTCGAAACGCCGCGTGTAGTTCAGGTCGACGCCCTGGAACGTGCCGCCGTACGCGGACACGGACCAGAAGCGCGTCAGGTTGATCGTCGCCTTGAACGCGTTGCTCGCCGACTGCAGCCCCTGCTCGAAGCCGAGCACGAACCGCTCGTTGATCGCCTTCGACACCAGCACGACCTGCGGGTCCGTCAGGCCCACTTCGCTGCGGCCGACCGAGACCTCGTCGAGACCGAAGGTCTGCGCGACGCGCTTGCCGGTCACGCTGCCGAGCAGCCCGAGCGCCGCCGTCATCGTGCCCTGCTGACCGACGTTGTTGCCCTGGTCGGTGCCGTGCCCGAACAGCAGCCACGACAGCTTTTCGTTGTCCGTGACGTTCGGTTCCGACACCAGCTTGACCGTCAGCGACTGGATCGTGCCCGTGACCTGCACGCCGGCCTCGACTTCCTGGTTGCGCCGCATCGCGAGGATGTTGACGCCCGGGTTCGACACGGGGCCGTTGAACGTGAAGAAGCCGTTCTCGATCGCGAGCTTGCGGCCGAACGACGTGTACGTCGACCCTTCGGTCACACGCACGTTGCCAACCGCGCGCAGCGGCACGCCCGGCGCGCTCATCACGGTAATCGTGCCGCGCAGCCCGAGATCCGCGCCGTGCCCCTTGAAGCGGAAGTTGTTGCCGAGGCCGATGTCGATGTTCGCGCGCGGCGCGAGCGACGGCGCCGGTTTGTCCGCGGCCGGCTTTGGCTTGGCAACGGCGGTGCCGGTCGGCGTCTCGCCGCGCACCGTGCCGTCGGGTTGCACGATCACCACGTCGTCCGACAGATGCGGCGCCGACTCCTCGGGCAGGTCGAACAGTGCGCGATCGACGACGAACTTGCCGTCGATCGACAGCGCGCCGCGCGGCCCGTCGTTCGCGACCGTCGCCTTGCCCGACAGCGACAGCTTCCGGTCCGGCGCCGCGAACAGCTCGAGCTTGTCCGCGACGATGCTCGCGGTCAGGTCGGGCGCCTCGCCGTCGAGACGCACGCGGCCAAGTGCGCGCAGCGTGCCGTCGCCGCCGTGGAACTCGACCTGCTGGAATTCGACGAGGTTTTCCGACAGCTTGATGCGCACGATGCCGTCCTTCAGCTGCACGCCCTGGTCGACGAGCGTCGCGGACAGGTCGTCGCCCGTCAGCATCCCCGACAGGTTCGGCTTCGCCGGCGTGCCCGCGACGGTCAGCTTCAGCGCCGCGCGCCCGCCGAGCAGATAGCTCGGCCCGAACAGGTTGCCGGTCGTCTTCAGCGCCGGGACGTCGACGTCGATGCGGCCCGACAGCGGGCCATCGTCGACCACGCCGAACATGCCGTCGCGCAACGCGAACGGCACGGTGACGTTCGCATCGAGCGTGCCGATCCGGTTCGCCTTCGCGAGCGCCGTCACGTTGAGCCGGTTGCCGGGCGTGAAGTTCGCGCGCGCGGACAGGTCGGTCAGCCCCAGCGACGCGATGCCGCGCCCGCTCTCGATCGTCACGTCGCCGCCGCGCCGCTTCACCTGCACATGGCCGGTCGAGTTCGCGCCGAGCGAGAAATCCCAGTCGGCGTCGAGCACGACGTCGGTTCGTACCGGCGGCCGCTGGCCCGTCAGCTCCTGGCGGACCTCGAGGAAACGCGCGACCGACACGCCGCTCACGGAGCCCGCCGAGCGCATCTGGCCGTGATCGAACACGAACGACTTCAGGTCGATCGCCGCGCCCTCGAGCGTGAGCCGCGTCGCGCCGAGCGTCACGCGGCCGGCACCGACCGATACGGTCAGCGGCGCCTGCAGCGCGACGGCCGGCGTGCCGCGGTTCGCGAGCCGCGTCACGGTACCGTCCCAGCGCATCCCGTCGCGGCTCTCGACCACGCCGCCGTTCGCCGCGAGCGTCAAGTCGATCACGCGGCCGCCGGCCGTCCCGAGTGCCGACGCGTCGAGCGTGTGCTTCGCGCGCGTACCGTCGAGGTTCGCGCGCAGCGATTTCAGATTCAGCGAACCGAGCGCGAGGTCGGTCGCGTCGGCCGTGAACACGAGGGCGCCGTGCGCGCCGTCGCGGATGTCCGCGCGACCCTGCGCGGCACCGATCCGGTTCGAGCCGACGACGACGTGCTCGGCCTTGTAGGTGGCCGTCACGTTCGGGTGCGCGAAGCTGCCGGTCAGGTCGCCCTGCGCCTGCACGAGCCCTTCCACGCCGAAGCCGAGCCGGTCGAGCTGCGGCGCGTCGATGACGAACCGCAGCCGGTCGCCGGGTGCCCCGAAGCTGCCGCGCAGGTCGACATGATTGCCGGCGATCGACAGGTTCGCGTTGCTCGGCAGGATCCGCGAGCCGGCGAGCTGCACGACGCCGGCGCCGGTCAGCGGCACGCCGTCGTACAGGCTGTCGCCGAGCTTGAAGGTCGCCTTCGTCGACACCTGCGGCGCGAATGCGCCCGACGCCGTCAGCGTGCCCGACACGCGCGTCTCGCCGCGCCTGGGCGGCGCCTTCGCGACCTTGACAGGCGCCTTGCCGCTGCCGGCCTTCGGCGCGCTCTGCGCGGCGAGCAGCAGCGGATCGAATCCGGTCAGCGTCGCCTTCGCGTCGTAGCTCGAATGCGCATCGTGGCGGAACACGCCCGTCAGGTCGATGCGGCCCTTGCCCGCCGTCACGCGCGCGTCGGTCAGCACGGTCTGCTGCGGCGTCAGCGCAACCTTCGCGCGTGCGCCGAGCGCGAGCTTCGGATCGTTCAGGTTGAAGTCGACGGTCGTCACGCTGGCCGCGAGCGTCACGCCGAGCGGGCCGCCCAGGCGCATCGGCCGCAGCTCGGCGACGAAGGCGTTCAGGTCGAGGTTCGCGACCTTCAGGTCGAAGCGGCCCTTGCCGCCCGTCAGCGTGCCGTTGCCCGTCACGCTGCCGTCGCGGATCAGCTTCAGCGCGAGCGCGTCGATCCGCTGCGCGTGCGCGTCGAGATGCACGTTCGCGTGCGCGTCGATCACCGGCAACAGGTGATCGCCGAGCGTGCCGGGCTTCGCGTTGACGATCGACACCGGGCCCGTCACCGCGAACCCCTTTGCGGGCGCCGAGCCGGCCGGCGCGGTCACGGGTGCGAGTTCCGCGCGCACCGCGAGATCGGCGGCCGGCGCGCCGGGCGCGAGCGCCTGCGGGTTCACGTGATCGAACGCGAGCGACGCGCGCGTGAGCGGCACCGCGCCGAACGGCGCGGCCTCGACGTGCGCGCGCCCGTTCAGCTTCATCCCGCTCGCGTCGACTTCCGCGACGAGCGCCTCGAGCGAGCCCGACACGCGAGCGCGCGCATCGACCGGCTCGTCGGCCAGCTTGCCTGAGTAAGTGGCCTCCCCCGTCAGCGCGAACGGCTTCACGCCGTCGAGTTTCGCGCGCGCGGTCAGCGCACCGTACGGCGTATCGACGCCGTCGAGCACGAGTTCATGGTGACGACCGTCGCTGCGGCCGTTCAGCGCGAGATGGTCGAGCTGCGTCGTCGAGCCGCCGTCGTGGATCGCGAGGTGATCGACGCGCAGGTCGTCGATCCGCAACTGCAGCGGCAGGCTCAGGTCCTGCGGCGTCGTACTCGGCGTCGACGGCCCCGGCGGGATCCGCACGTCGATCGTGCCGGCGCGAAGATACGCGATGGACAGACGCCACGGCGCGCGGGTCAATGCCCAGCGGCCGTCGATCCGGTCGATGCGGATTTCGGTACCGGTGCCGTCGGGGCTCGTCCAGGCGAACCCGCGCAACCGCACGCCGGTCGCGAGCGAGCCGCCGTCGAGCGTGCCCGCGAGCCGCGCGCCGAGCACGCGCTCCGCCACCTGCCACGCGAGCCGCGTGCCGTGCTCGGTCGTCACCGCGGCCAGCACGAGCCCGACGGCCAGCACGACGAGCAGCACGACCGTCGCGAGCGTCCCATGCGACGAACCGCCCGATGCGCGCGACGGGCCCGCGGCGCGGCGCGCGCGGCGGCGCGTCGGGCGCGCCGCCGGGCGTGTCCGGATCGCCAGGCGGCGGCGTGTCGTTCGTATCGTTCGGGTCCTTCGTCATGCGGTTCGTCGATGAAGCGGTACGTTCAGAAAGCGATGCCGAGCGTCAGGTACGGGCGCACGCTATGGTTGCGCAACCCGTACGCGACGTCGACGTTGATCGGGCCGACGGGGCTGCGCCAGCGCGCGCCGACGCCGACGCCCGGGTAGAACACGCGTTCGCCCCACGCATCGGTGGCCGTGCCGATGTCGAAGAACGTCGCGGCACCCCAGTCGCGGTTGAACCAGTGCTGGTATTCGGCGGTGCCCGTCATCAGGTACTTGGTCGGCAGGACGGAACCGTCGACGCTGTTGCCGATGCTCTGGTAACCGTAGCCGCGCACCGAGTTCGAGCCGCCCGCGCGGAACAGCAGCGACGCCGGCACGCCGGTCGAGCTGCCGCTCGTGAACACGCCGCCGAGCTCCGCGCGGAACACGAACAGGTCGCGCTTGCCGACCGGCAGGTACTGCTGGCCGCGCGCGTAGCCGCGGATGAAGGTCTGGTCGGTCAGTACGCCCTTGACCGCGAAGCCGGCCTCCGCGTGGATCAGGTTGCCCGAACGCGGGAACAGCGGATCGTCGACGTTGCGGCGCGTCCATGCCCATTGCGGCACGAGCGCGCGGCTCGTGGTCGGCCCGCGCCGTTCTGGTCGAGCCGGTCCTGGTAGTACATCAGCGAATACGAATAGTCGATGAACTGGCCCGTGCGCGTGCGCTGCACGCCGACCCGCGCGCTGTAGATGCGCGTATCCGACACGTTGGTGTTCGTGTACGACGCGAGCACGCTGTTGGTCCAACCCTTCTCGCCCGGCGGCATCGACAGCTGGACCTGCCCGTATTGCTGGATCTGGTCGAGCCGGCCCGACACGGTCAGCGGCCACGCGGCGCCGAACGTGTCGAGATACGTGTAGGAGCCCTGCACATGCGGCCCGGTGTCGGTCGCGAAGCCGACGCCGCCGCGGATGTTGTTGTACGGGAACTCGCTGACCTTCACGTGCACGGGCGTGCGCTCGGGCTTCGCCGTATCGTCGCCGACGTCGATCGCGACGCTCGCGTAGTACGGCGTGTTCTGCAACTGCCGCTGCAATTCGGTGATCCGCTGCACGTCGTAGATCTCGCCTTCCGACAGCGGATTGACGTTCGTGACGATCTTCTCCGGATAGCGCCGCACACCGTCGACGTCGACCTTGCCGATCGTGAACGTCGGACCGCTGTCGAACGTGACCGCGAGCGTCGCGCGCTGCGTGCGCGGATCGATGCGCGCCTCCGACGACGCGATCTTCGCGCCGAGATAACGACGCGACTGCAGTTGCCTGAGCGCCGCGCCCTTCGCGCCGTCCCAGTCGGACTGCGTGAACGGGTCGCCCGGCTTCAGCGAAAACGCGAAACGGGTCGCGGCTTCCTGCTTCGGGTCCTCGGTGTCGACGGGCCCCTTGAAGGTCAGGTCGACGCTCGACACGACGGTCTGCTTGCCCGGATCGACCGCGATGCGCACGTCGCGCTTGCCGTCGCGCGTGCGCACGTCGGTGCGCACGACCGGCGAGAAATACCCGGCCGTCGCGGTCAGGTCGCGCACCTGCTGCGGGGTGGCCTTCACGAGGAAGTCGAACTGGTCGTCGCTGATGTCGTCGCGCTTCGCGAAGCGCGCGATGTCGAGGTGCGTCTTGAGCAGCTTGCGAACCGAGCGCGGCGCGTCGATGTCGACGTCGTACTTCGCGTGGGCCGGCAGCGCGAAGCACGCGGCCAGGCAACCCGCGAGGGTCGCCCGTGCGGCACGGGCCGCGGCGCCGGCGCGATTGCGTTCCACGCGCGGGCCCGCGTCATGTGCCGGATGTGCTTGCTGGTTCGACTGCCCCGCCAAATATGACCTCGCCCTCGGTTGTCACGGTTTTTGTGGAAAACCCTGTATTTGACCACAGCGTGCCGGCGCCAAAGCTTAATGTTTGTAAACCGCCGCGCGAGCGCGCCGTGGCCGCGGCGTCATGCCCGGCGGTGCGCTTGCGGCCGCCGGCTGCGCGCCAACCCGCGGATTCGACGCGCGATTGCCGCCGGCCGTTCCCGCGATGCGGTAAAATCCCGCCATCGTGAATCCGGCGCATCGTGCGCCGCCCGAAACGGAAAATCCAGCCATGCCGTACCAGTCCGATGTCACGCAGTTCCTGAACCAGCTCAAGCAACAGAAGCCGACGCTCGAGGAAGAGCAGGCGCAAGGGGCCGTTCCCTGCTGTGGGACAAGCAGCCCGATCGACCTCGAAGAGCGCGCCGAGCAGCAGGGAATCGCGCGTGAAGCAAACGTCGTACGTCTACTACCAGAACTTCTGACGACGTGAGCGCCGCCGACGAGGCCAGCGCCGCCCGCCAGGACGACGCGATCGCCGCGCCCGCGGGCGCCGATTCGACGCCCGACACGGTCG